>NZ_JARVST010000028.1:0-104802 GCF_030209055.1 Pseudomonas sp. lyk4-TYG-107 | reverse complement strand
GTGACCCGCCGTAAGGGCGGAACCCTAAGTGGCCGTTACCGCAGCAACGGATATGTACTCGATAACCACCAAACACCAAGGCCCGAGTCCGATAACCGCCCACAAAAAAAATGCCCCGATCTCTCAACCAGGGCATTTCACTCAAACCACGTAACCAGAACTTAGTGCGAAACCGCCCCGCTCGCCCCAAGGCCAGTCTGCGAACGCACAAACTGCGGGAAGAACAGCGCCCGCTCGTTCTCGGCTGCTGCGGACTTGTCGGTAATCGAGAAGAACCAGATCCCGATGAACGCGATCACCATCGAGAACAGCGCCGGATACTCGTAAGGGAAGATCGCCTTCTCGTGATGCAGAATCTGCACCCAGATGGTCGGGCCAAGGATCATCAGCCCCACCGCACTCACCAGCCCCAACCAGCCACCGACCATCGCGCCGCGGGTGGTCAGCTTCTTCCAGTACATCGAAAGCAACAGCACCGGGAAGTTGCAGCTCGCCGCGATGGAGAACGCCAGGCCGACCATGAACGCGATGTTCTGGCTCTCGAACAGGATACCCAGACCGATCGCCAGCACGCCCAGGGCGATAGTGGTGATCTTCGACACGCGAATCTCATCCTTGTCGTTGGCCTTGCCCTTCTTGATCACGCTGGCATACAGGTCGTGCGACACCGCCGAAGCACCGGCCAGGGTCAGACCGGCCACCACCGCCAGAATGGTCGCGAACGCCACCGCCGAGATGAAGCCGAGGAAGATACTGCCACCCACTGCGTCAGCCAGGTGCACCGCCGCCATGTTGTTGCCGCCGAGCAGAGCGCCCGCTGCATCCTTGAAGGCCGGGTTGGTGCTGACCAGCAGGATCGCGCCGAAGCCGATGATGAAGGTCAGGATGTAGAAGTAGCCAATGAAGCCGGTGGCATACAGCACGCTCTTGCGCGCTTCTTTCGCGTCACTCACGGTGAAGAAGCGCATCAGGATGTGTGGCAGGCCGGCAGTACCGAACATCAGGGCCAGACCGAGGGAGAACGCCGAAATCGGATCTTTCACCAAACCGCCCGGGCTCATGATCGCTTCACCTTTAGGGTGAACCTTGATCGCTTCGGAGAACAGCATGTTGAAGTCGAAGTTGACGTGCTTCATCACCATCAGCGCCATGAACGAGGCACCGGACAGCAACAGCACCGCCTTGATGATCTGCACCCAAGTGGTCGCCAGCATGCCGCCGAACAGCACGTACATGCACATCAGGATACCGACCAGAATTACCGCGACGTAGTAGTCGAGACCGAACAGCAACTGGATCAGCTTGCCGGCACCGACCATTTGCGCGATCAGATAGAACGCCACCACCACCAGCGAACCGCAGGCAGACAGGGTGCGGATCTGGGTTTGCCCGAGGCGGTAGGACGCCACGTCGGCAAAGGTGTATTTACCCAGGTTACGCAGGCGTTCGGCGATCAGGAACAGAATGATCGGCCAGCCCACCAGGAAGCCGATCGAATAGATCAGGCCGTCGTAGCCGGAGGTGAACACCAGCGCGGAAATCCCCAGGAAGGACGCCGCCGACATGTAGTCACCGGCAATCGCCAGACCGTTCTGGAAACCGGTGATCTTGCCGCCCGCTGCGTAGTAGTCTGCGGCCGACTTGTTGCGTTTCGAGGCCCAGTAGGTGATGCACAAGGTTGCGCCGACGAACACCACGAACATGGCGATCGCGGAAACGTTGAGCGGTTGTTTGTGGACTTCGCCGGTCAAGGCGTCAGCGGCCCAGACGGCTGGCGCGAACGCTGCGATGCTCAAAAGAGCCAGTAGACGCCGGATCATTGCTGAGCCTCCTTGAGAATCGCATTGTTCAGGTCGTCAAACTCGCCGTTGGCGCGCCGTACGTAGATCGCGGTCAGGATGAAGGCCGAGACAATCAGACCGACACCGATCGGAATACCCCAGGTAATCGACGACCCGGGACTGAGTTTCGCCCCGAGCACTTGCGGCCCGTATGCGATCAGCAGGATGAATCCGGAGTAAAGCCCGAGCATGATCGCCGAGAGTATCCAGGCGAACTTTTCTCTTTTTCGCACCAGCTCCTTGAAGCGCGGGCTGTTTTGAATCGAGAGGTAAATGCTGTCGTTCATTGTTTTTATCCTCGCAGCACAGATTATTGTTGGAACGTATCCACTGTATGCGGCTGCGGAACGGGTTCCAGACGACCTTAGTATTAGAACGACATGACGTTTTCGCCAATTTTCAGCACACAAAAAAAATGTGGGAGCTGGCTTGCCAGCGATGGCGTCGTATCAGCCAACTAATCAGTTGACTGACAGACCGCTATCGCGGGCAAGCCCGCTCCCACAGGATGTGCGGTGAACCGAAGCGATTTTGGGTTATTTGGTCCAGTCAGCCACGCGATCCGGGTGCTTGGCGACCCAATCCTTGGCCGCCGCTTCAGGCTTGGCGCCGTCCTGGATGGCCAGCATGACTTCGCCGATCTCGTCTTTCGACGCCCACTGGAAGTTTTTCAGGAACTTGGCGACTTCCGGAGCCTTCGTCGCGAGTTCTTTGCTGCCGATGCTGTTCACGGTTTCAGCCGCGCCATACACGCCTTTCGGGTCGTCGAGGAAGCGCAGTTTCCACTTGGCGAACATCCAGTGCGGCACCCAACCGGTGACGGCAATCGATTCGTTCTTCTTCTCGGCACGGGTCAGCTCGGCAATCATGCCGGCGCCGGAACTGGCCTTGAGCGTATATTTGTCCAGGCCGTAATCCTTGATCGCCTGATCGGTTTTGAGCATCACGCCTGAACCGGCGTCGATGCCGACGATGCGGTTCTTGAAGGTGTCATCGGTCTTGAGGTCTTCGATCGATTTCGCCTTGACGTACTCCGGCACGATCAGGCCGATTTTCGCGTCCTTGAAGTTCGGGCCGTAATCGACGACCAGATCCTTGTTCTTCGTCCAGTACTCGCCGTGGGTCACCGGCAGCCATGCCGAGAGCATCGCGTCGAGTTTGCCGGTGGCCACGCCCTGCCACATGATCCCGGTGGCGACGGCTTGCAGCTTCACGTCGTAGCCGAGTTTCTGCTTGATCACCTCGGCCGCCACGTGGGTGGTCGCGACGCTGTCGGACCAGCCGTCAACGTAACCGATGTTCAGGGTCTGTTTTTCAGCGCTGGCGAATGTGGAACTCATCGCAAGCACCAGAGCGGCACCTGCGCCTAAAAGTCGTCGCATCTTCATCGTTTACTTCCCCGAAATGCTGCGCCCGACGGATGCCGGGCATCGTCAACGTATTGTTATGGTGCACAGCGCCCCCATCACGCCTGACCGCAAACTCGCTCGAATGCCAGTGGAGTACTGACGCTTTCGATCATCGGCCTGACGCCCGCAGCGACCTGCTCTGTCAGCGACCTCAATACAGCGAGAAACGACATCAGAAGGCCATTAATCACCTCTGAATAATTGGCGCCAGACAATCCGCCCGAACTTTGCATGTGCAAATCATGCAGGCCACCAACCCGCGGATAAATGCAGGTAACATGCGTCGCTTTGCAGCCACTCGGCCTGACCATGTCCGCGACTTCCCGCTTCCCGTTTGTTCCTTATCTCTTCGCCTGCCTGCTCGGCCTGTTTGCCCTTGGCGGCTTCTGGTACGGCCTCGGCAAACCGGTGATCCTGCCGGACGCCGCGACCCCGACGCACAAGTTGCAATGCGCCTCCTACACGCCATTCGACAAGGACCAGTCGCCGTTCGACGTGCCGTTCAAGCTGCGCCCGGAGCGCATGGACGCCGACCTCGCCCTGCTGGCGACGCGCTTCGAATGCATCCGCACCTACTCGATGACCGGCCTCGAAGCCCTGCCGCAACTGGCGCGCAAGCACGGTCTGAAGTTGATGATCGGCGCCTGGGTCAACAGCAACCCGGCGGACACCGAGAAAGAAGTCGACCTGCTGATTGCTTCGGCCAACGCCAACCCGGATGTGGTCAGCGCGGTGATCGTCGGCAACGAAGCGTTGCTGCGCAAGGAAGTCACCGGCGCGCAACTGGCGAAGCTGATCAACAAGGTCAAAAGCCAAGTCAAGCAACCGGTCACTTATGCCGATGTCTGGGAGTTCTGGCTCAAGCACCCGGAAGTGGCGCCGGCGGTGGATTTCCTGACCATTCACTTGCTGCCGTATTGGGAAGATGATCCGTCGAACATTGACGTCGCTCTGCAACATGTGGCGGATGTGCGTCAGGTGTTCGGCAACAAATTCGCGCCCAAAGACGTGATGATCGGCGAGACCGGCTGGCCCAGCGAAGGCCGCCAGCGTGAGACCGCCCTGCCGAGTCGGGTCAATGAGGCGAAGTTCATTCGCGGTTTTGTCGCGATGGCCGAGAAGGAAGGCTGGCATTACAACCTGATCGAAGCGTTCGACCAGCCATGGAAACGTGGCAGCGAAGGTGCGGTCGGCGGTTATTGGGGCCTGTTCGACGCCGATCGTCAGGACAAGGGCGTGCTCGCCGGGCCAGTGACCAATGTGCCGTACTGGAAGGAATGGCTGGGCGTCGGTGGGCTGATTTTCCTCGGCACGCTGCTACTCGGCGGCCGGGTTCGCACCACGCAATCGGCGTTGGTTCTGCCCCTGCTTGCGGCAGTTGCAGCCTGCTCTATCGGCGCCTGGGGCGATCTGGCGCGAGTGACCACGCGGTTTGCCAGCGAATGGCTGTGGGTCGGCTTGCTGACAGCGTTGAATCTGTTGGTGCTGGCGCATGCCGCGCTGACCTTGAGCAACCGTCAGGGTTGGCGTGAACGCGCGTTCAATCTGCTGGAACGCCGCGCTGGCTGGCTGGTTGCGGCAGCAGGTTTTGCGGCGGCGGTGATGATGCTGGAGATGGTGTTCGACGCGCGTTATCGCAGTTTCGCCAGCATGGCGTTCATTCTGCCGGCGCTGGTTTTCGTGTGCCGTCCGGTCAGCGTGCCACGCCGGGAAATCGCCCTGCTGACCTTTATCATCGGCGCCGGCATTGCGCCGCAGCTGTATGAAGAAGGCTTGTTGAATCAGCAGGCGTGGGGCTGGGCGCTGGTCAGCGGGTTGATGGTGGCGGCGCTGTGGCGCTGCCTGCGGGTTCGCAAGGGATGATCTTCAGCATCTGAGCCGGCCTCATCGCTGGCAAGCCAGCTCCCACAGGTTTTCGGGTCGTACATACATGTTGTGTTCACCCAAAACCCTGTGGGAGCGGGCTTGCCCGCGATGACTGACTGTCAGGCGCTACGAGACGCTCTGACCAACCGCAATCCGCCAATAACCAGCGCAAACACCGCCAGCGTCGTGTTGTACAACGCCAGCGCCGGCAACCCGAACACCAGCGCCAGCACCGCCAGCCACCACCCTGCCCGTCCGGGCAACACAAAACCGAGCAGCGCCGCACCCAGCGCGGTCCAGCCCAACACCTTGAAGTGGATCATCAGCCCCAGGTTCGAACGCACCGAGCATTCCCAGCGGCTCGCCTCATCGACGCAGATGCCGACCCACTGCCCATCTTCCATGAAGCCATAACGCACGCCATAACTGGCGGCCAGCCACAGCGGCAACAGCACGAGCAACAGAATCACGGGCAAGCGGCGGGACATGAATCTCTCCAATCAACGAAATCGGCGGCCAGCTTAATCTGCCCGCACGCATTGGCAAGCACTAACAACTGTTAACTGGTCATCCGCGCCTTGCAAAGTGTATCGTCCAGCTACTATTACTCCGAATTCTGCCTGTTTGGTGCCGAGGCATGGCACTTTGGCGCAAGCCCGGTGGTCATAGCCTGCGAACTTCATTCGGCACCTTCCTTTAAGGGATCCAGTCATGCTCCGTTCCTTGCGCTTCGCCGCGCTGTTCAGCGGCCTTATTCTGAGTGCGTCCGCACTGGCGGTGGATATCGATGCCGCCAGTTATGGCTATCCCCTGACCAACCCGTTCGAGGCGACCATCGCCACCACGCCACCGGACCTGCGCCCGGAGTTGCCGTCGAACGACGAGATCAATCAGTCCGACCACAGCATCACCCTGCGCCCGGAACGGGCCTTCATCCTCCCGGACAATTTCTGGGCGGTGAAAAAACTCACCTACCGGATCGCCGAGCAGGACAAACCGGCGCCGCTGATCTTCCTGATCGCCGGTACCGGCGCGCGCTATGACAGCACGCTCAACGAATACCTGAAGAAGCTCTACTACAAGGCCGGCTACCACGTCGTGCAGTTGTCGTCGCCCACCAGCTTCGACTTCATCAGCGCCGCTTCACGCTTCGCCACCCCGGGCATCACCAAGGAAGACGCCGAAGACATGTACCGGGTGATGCAGGCCGTGCGTGCGCAGCATCCGAAACTGCCGGTCACCGAGTACTACCTCAGCGGCTACAGCCTCGGCGCGCTGGATGCCGCGTTCGTCGCGCATCTGGACGAGACCCGACGCAGCTTCAACTTCAAGAAAGTCCTGCTGCTCAACCCGCCGGTCAACCTCTACACCTCGATCAGCAACCTCGACAAGCTGGTACAGACCGAGGTGAAGGGCATCAACAACAGCACCACCTTCTATGAACTGGTGCTGAACAAGCTGACCCGCTACTTCCAGCAGAAAGGCTACATCGACCTCAATGACGCCCTGCTCTACGACTTCCAGCAGTCGAAGCAGCACCTGACCAACGAACAGATGGCGATGCTGATCGGCACTTCGTTCCGTTTCTCGGCGGCAGACATTGCCTTCACCTCCGACCTGATCAACCGTCGTGGCCTGATCACTCCGCCGAAATTCCCGATCACCGAAGGCACCAGCCTCACGCCGTTCCTCAAGCGTGCGCTGCAATGCGACTTCGACTGCTACCTGACCGAACAGGTGATCCCGATGTGGCGCGCGCGCACTGACGGCGGCAGCCTGCTGCAACTGATCGATCAGGTCAGCCTGTATGCGCTCAAGGATTACCTGCACGACAGCCCGAAAATCGCCGTCATGCACAACGCCGACGACGTGATCCTCGGCCCTGGCGACCTCGGTTTCCTGCGCAAGACCTTTGGCGATCGCCTGACCGTTTACCCACTGGGCGGCCATTGCGGCAACCTTAACTACCGCGTCAACAGCGACGCCATGCTGGAGTTTTTCCGTGGCTAAATATCTCCTGCTGATTGCAGCGCTCCTCAGTGCAGGCGTGGCCCAGGCCGACAACAGCAAAGCCAACGCACCGGTGGTGGTCGACAGCGACGGCTTCAAGGAGCCGCTGTCCAAACTCAAGTTCAACCCGGGGCTGGACCAGCGTGAGTTCGAGCGCTCGACGCTCAACGCACTCAACGTCTATGACCCGCTGGAGTCGTGGAACCGCCGCGTCTACCACTTCAACTACCGCTTCGACCAATGGGTGTTCCTGCCGGTGGTCGACGGTTATCGCTACGTGACGCCAAGCTTCCTGCGCACCGGGGTGAGCAACTTCTTCAACAACCTTGGCGACGTGCCGAACCTGGTCAACAGCCTGCTGCAGTTCAAGGGCAAGCGCTCGATGGAAACCACCGCGCGCCTGTTGCTCAACACCACTATCGGCATTGCCGGTCTGTGGGATCCGGCCACCGCCATGGGCCTGCCGCGCCAGAGCGAAGACTTCGGTCAGACCCTGGGCTTCTACGGCGTACCGGGCGGTGCCTACTTCGTCTTGCCGATCCTCGGCCCGTCGAACATTCGCGACACCGCCGGCCTCGCCGTGGACTACACCGCCGAATCGGCGATCAACTACCTGAACGTGTCGGAAGTCAGCTCCAACCACCCGGAAATCTGGGCCCTGCGTGCGGTCGACAAGCGCTACCAGACCAACTTCCGCTACGGTCAGATGAACTCGCCGTTCGAGTATGAGAAAGTGCGCTACGTCTACACCGAGTCGCGCAAGTTGCAGATTGCCGAGTAACCTCAGCGACAACAAAAAAGGGCCATTCGATGCGAGTCGAATGGCCCTTTTTCATGGATCACTGAAATCCAATGTGGGAGCGAGCCTGCTCGCGAATGCGGTGTCTCAGACCCGAAGGGGGTGGCTGACTCGACGCCTTCGCGAGCAGGCTCGCTCCCACAGGGTTATTGTGTTCAGCCTTTGATTGCGCGCCAGATTTTGCCGACCACCGAAACCACCGCCAGCACTGCCGCGCCCGCGATGATCCCCGCCACGCCATTGAGCAGCACAGGGACTGCGAACCCGGCGCTACCGGCCGCCACACCGACACTTTCAATCCAGTGATGCACCACGGGAATGCCGTGGGTGAGGATGCCGCCACCGACGAGGAACATTGCCGCCGTGCCGATCACCGACAGGCCTTTCATCATGTACGGGGCGGCGCGCAGGATTGCATTGCCGATGTTTTTTGCTGCCGTACCCGATTTCTGGGTCAGCCACAGGCCCAGATCGTCGAGTTTGACGATGCCGGCCACCAGGCCATAAACACCGACGGTCATGACGATAGCGATGCCGGACATGACGATCACTTGCTGGCTCAGCGATGCGTCGGCCACGGTACCAAGGGTAATGGCGATGATTTCCGCCGAGAGGATGAAGTCAGTGCGGATCGCGCCTTTGATCTTGTCCTTCTCGTAAGCCACCAGATCGGTGGTCGGCTCGGCCACCGCCGCGCTCAATTGCGCGTGGTCGGCATCAACTTCGGCCTTGCTGTGCAGGAACTTGTGCGCGAGTTTCTCGAAACCTTCGAAACACAGGTACGCGCCACCGACCATCAGCAGCGGCGTCACCAGCCACGGCACGAATGCACTGATCGCCAGCGCCGAGGGCACCAGAATCAGCTTGTTGAGGAACGAGCCCTTGGCGACCGCCCAGACCACAGGAATTTCCCGCTCGGCGCGCACCCCGGAGACTTGCTGGGCATTGAGCGCCAGATCGTCGCCGAGTACGCCGGCGGTCTTCTTCGCGGCCATTTTGCTCATCAACGCCACATCATCCAGAACGGTGGCAATATCGTCGATCAGCACCAGCAAACTGCTTCCTGCCATGAATCTTGTTTCCTTATGTGAATAATGTCGCGCAGCATACCGCGACTGCAGGCCACACGGGGCATTCTTGAGCCGTGCGCGAGGCCGGTGCTACCATGCGCAACCGCCAGAACAGGCAAGGAACCACCGGGTTTATGAGCACAATCCGCGAGCGCAACAAAGAACTGATCCTGCGTGCCGCCAGTGAGGAATTTGCCGACAAGGGCTTCGCTGCGACCAAAACCAGCGACATCGCCGCCAAGGCAGGATTGCCCAAGCCCAACGTCTACTACTACTTCAAATCCAAGGAAAACCTCTACCGCGAGGTCCTGGAAAGCATCATCGTGCCGATCCTGCAGGCTTCGACCCCGTTCAACCCGGACGGCGTACCGAGCGAAGTGCTCAGCGGCTACATCCGCTCGAAGATCCGCATCTCCCGCGACCTGCCCTTCGCCTCCAAGGTGTTCGCCAGCGAAATCATGCACGGCGCTCCGCACCTGAGCGCCGACTTGGTCGAGCAGCTCAACAGCCAGGCCAAGCACAACATCGACTGCATCCAGAGCTGGATCGACCGCGGCCAGATCGCCCCGATCGACCCCAATCACCTGATGTTCAGCATCTGGGCCGCGACCCAGACCTACGCCGATTTCGACTGGCAGATCTCTGCGGTCACCGGCAAGGACAAGCTCGACGAGGCGGATTACGAGGCGGCGGCGCAGACGATTATTCGGCTGGTGTTGAAAGGGTGTGAGCCGGATCAGTGAGACCGCGCTGCCCTTATCGCTGGCAAGCCAGCTCCCACAGGTGTTTGTGTTGAACACAATTTTTGCGAACGACGCAAATCCCCGTGGGAGCTGGCTTGCCAGCGATAGGGGCAACTCGATTCAGAAGTGTTAAAGCCAAACTGCATCCCACAGCGGATAGTCGCCAAGTTTCTCCACCAGTCCAGCCCGTAACGGGTTGGCCACTACATACCGGGCCATTTTTACCAAGTCATCTTCCATTCGAAGCGCCCGGTCGTGATAGCCCTGTTGCCATAGCGGGCCGCTCCTGCCGGTGCAATGGTTCACCTCTCGAGTAGCCAGGGACTTGGTCTCGCGCATCAGTCTGCGCAAAGAACAGTTTTCCAGCTCAACAAGCCAATGAAAATGGTCCGGCATGACCACCCACGCCAGTGACTTTGCCAATCCAAACTCTTGTGCCCGCCGAAATTGATGAACCACCAATCTGCCCAAAGCGAAGTCAGCAAAGATCGGCTCGCGATCAAGCGTGTTGGTTGTCAGTAGATAGATTCGATTGGCTTCGGCGTAGCGGCCAGTTCGCAGACGATGTGAAGCTGGAAGATCAGGCAATCCATTGCCCCTTCATGATGAGTTCATCAGAAGGCTAGACCTCAATGATCTGTTTGATTGGTTTGGTCTTTTTTCTTGATGTGTCAGACAGGGCGCCATCGCTGGCAAGCCAGCTCCCACAGTGGCTTGTTTCGTTCACAAATCGTTGCTAAACACAAAACCTTGTGGGAGCTGGCTTGCCAGCGATGACTTTTGATCAGACGCTACAAAATCAAGCAGCCACCCCCGCATCCGCCCTCAAATCCAGAGCCTCCACCGCTTTGATCGCCACCTGCTCATCAATATCCGACAGATCGCCGCTAATCCCGATCGCCCCCAGCACATTCCCCGCCTGATCACGGATCAACACCCCGCCCGGGGCCGGGACCACGCTGCCCTGGCCCATGCTGTTGAGTGCGGCGATGAAGGCCGGGCGTTGTTGGGCGTCCAGCGCCAGCAGGCGTGAGCCCTTGCCCAGAGCGATAGCGCCCCAGGCTTTGCCGATGGCGATGTTCGGGCGCAGCAGGCTGGCGCCGTCTTCGCGTTGCAGGGTGATCAGGTGGCCGCCGGTATCGAGTACCGCGATGGTCAGCGGCGCGGCGTTGATCCCGCGCCCGGTGCTGATGGCTTCGTTGACCAGGTTGACTGCGACTTTCAAGGTTAAAGCGCTCATGGTGCCGTCCTCATTTTGTTATTGGGAAAGTCGTGGGGCTGCGCTTAAGTGCCGCAGCCCGATGCCACAAATAGAACACAATGAATTATTTTTTTGTATACAATAATTATCGAAAAGCGCCACATGCGACGAAAAGCCACAGCAGAACCGGGCTTACGACGAATGAAACAGGCGCTTGAGAAAATGGATTGACCTGCGCCGTCCGCCGTGAATACACTCTGCGCAAAGCCACTTGTATACAATTACAAAACGTAAAGAGGCACAAAACCATGAGCAAAATGAGAGCAATCGAAGCCGCCGTTCTGGTGATGCGCCGTGAAGGGGTTGATACCGCTTTTGGCATTCCGGGTGCTGCGATCAACCCGCTGTACTCCGCCCTGCAGAAAGTCGGTGGCATCGATCACGTCCTCGCTCGTCACGTCGAAGGCGCGTCACACATGGCCGAGGGTTACACCCGCACCAAGGCCGGCAACATCGGCGTGTGCATCGGTACGTCCGGCCCTGCCGGTACCGACATGGTCACCGGGCTCTACAGCGCCTCGGCCGACTCGATCCCTATCCTCTGCATCACCGGCCAGGCACCCCGCGCCCGTATGCACAAGGAAGACTTTCAGGCAGTCGACATCACCAGCATCGTCAAGCCCGTCACCAAGTGGGCGACCACCGTTCTGGAGCCGGGCCAGGTGCCCTACGCGTTCCAGAAAGCCTTCTACGAAATGCGCTCCGGTCGTCCAGGCCCGGTGCTGATCGACCTGCCGTTCGACGTGCAGATGGCTGAAATCGAATTCGACATCGACGCCTACCAGCCGCTGCCGCTGGCCAAGCCAACTGCGACCCGCGTTCAGGTCGAGAAGGCTTTGGCCCTGCTTGATCAGGCCGAGCGCCCATTGCTGGTGGCCGGCGGCGGCATCATCAACGCCGACGCCAGCGATCTGCTGGTGGAGTTCGCTGAACTGACCGGTATTCCGGTGATCCCGACCCTGATGGGCTGGGGCACCATCCCGGACGATCACCCGCTGATGGTCGGCATGGTCGGCCTGCAGACTTCGCACCGTTATGGCAACGCGACGCTGCTGAAATCCGACGTGGTACTGGGTATCGGTAACCGTTGGGCCAACCGCCACACCGGTTCGGTGGATGTCTACACCGAAGGCCGCAAGTTCATTCACGTTGACATCGAAGGCACGCAGATCGGCCGCGTGTTCACTCCGGATCTGGGCATCGTCTCCGACGCCGCTGCCGCGCTGACCGTGTTCATCGAAGTCGCCCGTGAATGGCAAGCCGCCGGCAAGCTGAAAAACCGTAGCGCCTGGCTGCAGGATTGCCAGCAGCGCAAGGCCAGCCTGCACCGCAAGACTCACTTCGACAACGTGCCGGTCAAGCCGCAGCGCGTATACGAAGAGATGAACCAGGTGTTCGGCAAAGACACCTGCTACGTCAGCACCATTGGTCTGTCGCAGATTGCCGGCGCGCAGTTCCTGCACGTCTACAAGCCGCGTCACTGGATCAACTGCGGTCAGGCCGGCCCGTTGGGCTGGACCATTCCGGCAGCGCTGGGCGTGGTCAAGGCCGATCCGAGCCGGAAAGTCGTGGCCCTGTCGGGGGACTATGACTTCCAGTTCATGATCGAGGAGCTGGCGGTCGGCGCTCAGTTCAAACTGCCTTACATCCACGTCGTGGTGAACAACTCGTACCTGGGGCTGATCCGTCAGGCCCAGCGCGGGTTCGAAATGGACTACTGCGTGCAGCTGTCCTTCGATAACCTGAACGCGCCGGAACTCAACGGTTACGGTGTCGACCACATCGCAGTCGCCGAAGGCCTCGGCTGTAAAGCCCTGCGGGTGTTCGAACCGTCGGAAATCGCCCCTGCCCTGCGCAAGGCCGAACAGATGATCGAAGAGTTCAAGGTACCGGTGATTGTCGAGATCATCCTGGAGCGTGTGACCAACATCTCCATGGGGACCGAGATCAACGCCGTCAACGAATTCGAAGACCTGGCGCTGGTCGGCAACGACGCGCCAACGGCGATTTCGTTGCTCGACTGAACGTAACTGGCTCCCTCTCCCTCCGGGAGAGGGCTGGGGTGAGGGAGCGATTTTGTGTCGTTCGGGGAATTTGGGGCCAACCCTGATTCCCCCCTCACCCTAACCCTCTCCCCCTGGAGAGGGGACTGATTGGGTTTAGTCTGACCACCCGCGTCAAAACCGTTTTAGGAGACCACCATGCCGCGTTTCGCAGCCAACCTGTCCATGCTGTTCACCGAACAGGATTTCCTTGCCCGTTTCGACGCCGCCGCCAAGGCCGGTTTCAGTGGCGTGGAATACCTGTTCCCGTACGACTTCAGCTCCGCCGAAATCAAGGCCAGGCTCGATGCCAACGGTCTGACCCAAGTGCTGTTCAACCTGCCGGCCGGTGACTGGGCCAAGGGCGAGCGCGGTATCGCGTGTCTGCCGGATCGCGTTGAAGAGTTCCGCGCCGGGGTCGATCTGGCGATTGCCTACGCGCAAGTGCTGGGCAACACCCAGGTCAACTGCCTGGCCGGTATCCGTCCGCAAGGCGTGGACGATGCCACCGTGGAAAAAACCTTCGTCGCCAACCTCAAATATGCAGCCGACAAGCTGCAGGCGGCGGGTATCAAACTGGTGATGGAAGCGATCAACACCCGCGACATCCCGGGCTTCTACCTGAACAACACGGCGCAAGCCCTGTCGATTCGCGAGCAGGTCGGCAGCGCCAATCTGTTCCTGCAATACGACATCTATCACATGCAAATCATGGAAGGCGATCTGGCCCGCACCCTGCAATCGCACCTGGGCGAGATCAACCACGTGCAGCTCGCGGACAACCCGGGGCGCAACGAGCCGGGCACCGGTGAGATCAACTACCGCTTCCTGTTCGAACACCTGGATCGCATTGGTTATCAGGGTTGGGTGGGCTGTGAATACAAGCCGCTGACCACCACTGAAGCAGGCCTCGGCTGGCTGAAAACCCACAACGCCATTTAAGAACACTGCAAAACCCTTGTGGGAGCGGGCTTGCTCGCGAATGCGGTGGTTCAGTCAACACGGATATTGAATGTTCCACCGCATTCGCGAGCAAGCCCGCTCCCACCCAAAGCAACACCCCCTATTTCGCTTGAGCAAGACAAAAACAAGAGGATTTTCTCATGGCTAAAATCGGATTTATCGGCACCGGCATCATGGGCCACCCAATGGCTTCGAACCTGCAGAAAGCCGGTCACAGCCTGTTCCTGTCGGCGCACCACGACGCCGCTCCAGCCGATCTGGTCGCCGCTGGCGCCGTCGCTCTGGCCAACCCGCGCGAAGTGGCGCAGGAAGCTGAATTCATCATCGTCATGGTGCCGGACACCCCGCAGGTCGACGACGTGCTGTTCCGCGCCGACGGCGTCGCTGCCGGCATCGGCAAAGGCAAAGTGGTGATCGACATGAGCTCGATCTCGCCGACCGCCACCAAAGCCTTCGCCAAGAAGATCAACGAGAAAGGCGCGCAATACCTCGACGCGCCAGTGTCCGGTGGGGAAGTCGGCGCCAAGGCTGCGACCCTGAGCATCATGGTCGGTGGCGATGCCGATGCCTTCGAACGCGCCTTGCCGCTGTTCCAGGCCATGGGCAAGAACATCACCCTGGTCGGTGGCAATGGCGACGGTCAGACCGCCAAAGTGGCGAACCAGATCATCGTCGCGCTGAACATTCAGGCCGTGGCTGAAGCCCTGCTGTTCGCTTCGAAAAACGGTGCTGATCCGGCCAAGGTGCGTGAAGCGCTGATGGGCGGTTTCGCTTCGTCGAAGATCCTCGAAGTGCACGGCGAGCGCATGATCAAAGGCACCTTCGATCCGGGCTTCCGTATCAGCCTGCACCAGAAGGACCTGAACCTGGCCCTGCAAGGCGCCAAGGAGCTGAACATCAACCTGCCGAACACCGCCAACGCCCAGCAAGTGTTCAGCACCTGCGCGGCGATCGGTGGCAGCAACTGGGACCATTCGGCGCTGATCAAGGGTCTGGAACACATGGCCAACTTCTCGATTCGCGACAAAAAATAAAGCCTGCACAAAACCCTGTGGGAGCGAGCCTGCTCGCGAAAACGGTTGCACATTCAACATCGATGTTGGCTGACACACCGCCTTCGCGAGCAGGCTCGCTCCCACAAGGGGTCCGAGTTGCCCTTTCGAATAACAAGAATTCCGGGAGCCCGCCATGTCGGTCGATCCGCAACAACTGCTGCGCGAGCTGTTTGCCACAGCCATCGACGCGGCCCATCCGAACCAAGTCCTCGAAGCCCATCTGCCTGCCGATCGCACGGGTCGGGTGATCGTCATCGGCGCTGGCAAGGCCGCAGCCGCCATGGCCCAGGTGGTCGAGCGCTGCTGGCAGGGTGAAGTATCCGGTCTGGTGGTGACCCGTTACGGTCACGGCGCTCCATGCGAAAAAATCGAAGTGGTCGAAGCCGCGCATCCGGTACCGGACGCTGCCGGCCTGGCCGTGGCCAAACGCGTGCTGGAACTGGTCAGCAATCTGACTGAAGACGACCGCGTGATCTTCCTGCTCTCCGGCGGCGGTTCTGCCCTGCTCGCGCTGCCAGCCGAAGGCATCACCCTGGCCGACAAGCAGTCGATCAACAAAGCCCTGCTTAAATCCGGCGCGACCATCGGCGAGATGAACTGCGTGCGCAAGCACCTCTCGGCGATCAAGGGCGGCCGCCTCGGCAAGGCTTGCTGGCCTGCCACCGTCTACACCTACGCAATTTCCGATGTACCGGGCGACCTCGCCACGGTCATCGCCTCCGGCCCGACCGTGGCCGACCCGAGCACTTCGGCCGAAGCGCTGGCGATCCTCAAACGCTACGGCATTGAAGTCCCGGCGTCGGTGCGCAACTGGCTACAAAGCCCGGAATCGGAAACGGTCAAACCCGGTGATCCGAGCCTCGCTCGCAGCCATTTCCAGTTGATCGCCCGCCCGCAGCAATCGCTGGATGCAGCGGCGGTGAAATGCCGTCAGGCCGGTTTCAGCACATTGATCCTTGGCGACCTGGAAGGTGAGTCACGTGAAGTGGCGAAGGTCCACGCCGGCATCGCTCGGCAGATCATCAACCATGGTCAGCCGTTGGCGGCGCCGTGCGTGATTCTTTCCGGCGGCGAAACCACGGTCACCGTGCGCGGCAATGGTCGCGGCGGGCGCAACGCCGAATTCCTCCTCAGCCTCACCGACAGCCTCAAGGGCCAGCCCGGCGTTTACGCGCTGGCCGGTGACACCGACGGCATCGACGGTTCAGAAGACAACGCCGGCGCGATCATGACCCCGGACAGCTACGCCCGCGCCGCCGCCCTCGGTTTGAGCGCCAGCGACGAGCTGGATAACAACAACGGTTACGGCTACTTCGAGGCGCTCGATGCGCTGATCGTCACCGAGCCGACCCGCACCAACGTCAACGACTTCCGCGCCATCCTGATCCTTGAGAACTGCAAATCATGACGCCTGATAAAAAGGTCAAAATCCTCGCCACCCTCGGGCCTGCCGTCGATGGCATCGAAGACATCCGTGAACTGGTCGAGGCCGGGGTCAACATCTTCCGCCTGAACTTCAGCCACGGCGATCACGCCGACCACGCCAAGCGCTATCAGTGGATCCGCGAAGTCGAGCGCCAGCTCAACTATCCGCTGGGGATCCTGATGGATTTGCAGGGGCCGAAACTGCGCGTCGGCAAGTTCGCCGACGGCAAGGTGCAACTGCATCGCGGTCAGGCGTTCCGCCTCGATCTGGACGCCACACCCGGCGATGAACGCCGGGTGAATCTGCCGCATCCGGAGATCATTGCCGCGCTGGAAGCCGGCATGGATCTGCTGCTGGATGACGGCAAACTGCGCCTGCGCGTGGTCAGCAAATACTCCGACGCGATCGACACCACCGTGCTCAACGGTGGCGAACTGTCGGACCGCAAAGGCGTGAACGTGCCGCAGGCGGTGCTCGATTTGAGCCCGCTGACCGCCAAGGATCGCCGCGACCTGAGCTTCGGTCTGGAGCTGGGCGTGGACTGGGTGGCGCTGTCGTTCGTGCAACGTCCGCAAGACATTCTCGAGGCCCGCGAACTGATCGGCGACAAGGCGTTCCTGATGGCGAAAATCGAGAAGCCGTCAGCAGTTGAACAACTGCGCGAAATCGCCGAACTGAGCGACGCGATCATGGTGGCGCGCGGTGACCTCGGTGTCGAAGTGCCGGCGGAAAGCGTGCCGCAGATCCAGAAGAACATCATCAGCACCTGCCGCGAACTCGGCAAACCGGTGGTGGTGGCGACGCAGATGCTCGAATCGATGCGCTTCTCCCCGGCACCGACCCGTGCTGAAGTCACTGACGTGGCCAACGCTGTGGCTGAAGGCGCGGACGCAGTGATGCTTTCGGCGGAAACCGCATCCGGTGAATACCCGCTGGAAGCGGTGCAGATGATGAGCAAGATCATTCGCCAAGTGGAAAACGGTCCGGACTATCAGACTCAACTCGACGTCAGCCGACCGAAAGCCGAGGCAACGGTGTCCGATGCCATCAGCTGCGCGATCCGCCGCATCAGCAATGTGCTGCCGGTGGCAGTGCTGGTCAACTACAGTGAATCGGGCGCTTCGACGTTGCGTGCAGCGCGGGAGCGGCCGAAAGCGCCGATCCTCAACCTGACGCCGAACCTGCAAACGGCACGACGTTTGAGTGTGGCGTGGGGTATTCATTCGGTGGTCAACGATCGCCTGCGTCAGGTCGATGAAGTGTGTTCGACCGCGCTGGAAATCGCTCAGGCGCAAGGCATGGCCGAGCGTGGCGATACGCTGCTGATCACTGCGGGGGTGCCGTTCGGGCAGCCTGGTTCGACTAACTCGCTACGGATTGAAACATTGATTTAGCGCCTGTACCGGCCTCTTCGCGAGCAGGCTCGCTCCCACAGTTGATTTGTGTGCATCACAAACTCAATGACTGAACAAAGATTCAATGTGGGAGCCAGCCTGCTGGCGAAGAAGGCAACTCGGTTTCACTGACTTTCAGAACTGCCCATGCCTGCCAATCATTTCAACACCCACTGCCCCGACTGGGCCGAGGCTTTGCTCAACGGTTTCAGTCAGATATTCCTCCAGCGCCACCCGCTATGCGGCCTGTTGTGCCTGCTGGCGATCCTGCTCACTGCGCCGGTGCTGTTTGCCGGCGCGCTGCTCGGGGCGGTCGCTGGATTGCTCACTGCACAGCGACGTAACTATGCCAAGGCTGATCGTCAGGCCGGTTTGTTCAGCTACAACGGCGTGCTGCTCGGCTTGTTGCTGAGTCTGTATTTCCCCTGGTCACCGCTGCTGCCGCCGCTGATTCTGGCGGCTGGCGGCGTCAGTGCGATGCTCACTCAGCAATGGCTCAAACACGTTTACCGCAGTCGATCGATACCGGCCTACACCTCGCCATTCGTGGCCATCGGCTGGATCCTGCTGCTGTTCGCCGAGCCGTCCGCGCCGACAGCGCACATCGAGATGAACACGCTGAATTTGCTCGCCGCTGAGTTGCGTGGACTGGGTCAGGTGATGTTCCTTGATCATCCACTGGCCGGCGCATTGATCGCCATTGGCTTGTTGATCGCTGATCGCCGCGCCTTTTGCTGGGCATTATTCGCGTCAGCCATCGGCCTTGCGTCCAGTCTGCTGCACCACGAAACCGGCGCGGCATTGCTGGGACTGGGCAGTTACAACGCGGTACTCGCCGCCCTCGCCTTCAGTGCGCAGCGCCAACAACCTTGGCTGCCGCTGCTGGGCATCGTCCTTGCGCTGCTGGTCACCCCGCTGTTCGCCGCCCTTGGTCTGGCAACACTGACCGCACCGTTCATCCTCGCCGGCTGGCTGATCCGCGCCGGGATCCAGATGCTTGGCAAAGCGGCCGTCGACGCCACGCCTTGCGCACAGGGGGACAATCAACCTAGGCTGCGCTGATCTTCAATTCAGGCGTTATCCATGGACAGCAGCAACAGTTGGCGCGAACGGCTTTACGTGATGATTTTCCAGAGCGACACCCTCGCCGGGCGGCGCTTCGACGGCACCTTGCTGTTGATCATCCTCGCCAGCCTGGTGGTGGTGATGCTCGACAGCATCGACAGCATTCACCAGAACTACGCCGATGTGCTGGCCTACATCGAGTGGGGCTTCACCGTCATTTTTCTCGGTGAATACATCCTGCGCCTGTATTGCTCACCGAAACCGTTGCGCTACGCCTTCAGTTTCTACGGACTGGTGGACCTGCTGGCGATCGTGCCGGGGATCCTCGCGCTGTATTACAGCGATGCGCAGTACCTGCTGATCATCCGCATCATTCGGATGCTGCGGATTTTCCGCGTGCTCAAGCTCAGCCCGTACCTCAAGCAAGCCAACTACCTGATGTCGGCGCTGCGTGGCAGCAAGCAGAAGATCGTGGTGTTTCTGGTCAGCGTCTGCACCCTAGTGACGGTGTTCGGCACCCTGATGTACGTGATCGAAGGCCCGGAACATGGCTTCACCAGCATCCCCAAAGGCATCTATTGGGCTATTGTGACGTTGACCACCGTCGGCTTCGGCGACATCGTGCCGAAGACCCCGCTGGGCCAGGTGATTTCGTCGCTGGTGATGATCACCGGTTACTCGATCATCGCCGTGCCCACCGGGATTTTCACTGCAGAACTGGCCAACGCCATGCGCGGCGAACAGCTGCAACATGACTGCCCGATTTGCAAGAAAAACAGCCATGAACAGAACGCAGCGTTTTGCTCGCGGTGCGGCAGTCAGCTGTTTAAGAAAGTGGAATAAGCACAGAGCTTTTTAATCTTTAAACGACTATGCCAGCCCGGCTATAGTCGCTGGCAAAACGGTATCACCCCCGACCGTTATCACCGACACAACAAGGAATGCGCAGTGAAAAAACTCTTTGGCGCCTCACTTCTCGCCGCCGGTCTTGCCTTTGGCAGCGTGGCTCAAGCCGCACCGACCCTGCTCAACGTCTCCTATGACGTGATGCGCGATTTCTACAAGGATTACAACACTGCGTTCCAGAAACACTGGCAGGCCGAGCACAACGAAAACATCACCGTGCAAATGTCCTTCGGCGGTTCGAGCAAGCAGGCGCGTTCGGTGATCGACGGCCTGCCGGCTGACGTCATCACCATGAACATGGCGACCGACATCAACGCCCTCGCCGACAACGGCAAACTGGTGCCGGAAAACTGGGTCAGCCGCCTGCCGAACAACAGCGCACCGTTCACCTCGGCCACCGTGTTCATCGTCCGCAAAGGCAACCCGAAAGCCCTGAAAGACTGGCCGGACCTGCTCAAGGACGGCGTGCAAGTGATCGTGCCGAACCCGAAAACTTCGGGCAACGGCCGCTACACCTACCTCTCGGCCTGGGGCTATGTGCTGAAAAACGGCGGTGACGAGAACAAGGCCAAGGAGTTCGTCGGCAAACTGTTCAAACAAGCGCCGGTGCTGGACACCGGTGGCCGCGCCGCGACCACCACGTTCATGACCAACCAGATCGGCGACGTGCTGGTCACCTTCGAGAACGAAGCCGAGATGATCGCTCGCGAGTTCGGTCGCGATCAGTTCGAGGTGATCTACCCAAGCGTCTCCGCCGAGGCCGAACCACCGGTGTCGGTGGTCGACAAAGTGGTCGACAAAAAAGGCACCCGCGCCGCCGCCGATGAATACCTGAAATATCTGTGGTCGCCGGAAGGTCAGGAAATCGCCGCCGCCAACTACCTGCGTCCACGGGACCCGGCAGTGCTGGCGAAGTACACCGACCGTTTCCCGAAAGTCGACTTCCTGTCGGTTGAAAAGACCTTCGGTGACTGGCGTTCGGTGCAGAAGACCCACTTCAATGATGGCGGGATCTTTGATCAGATCTACAGCCAGTAAGATTTGGCGGACATGAAAAAGGCGACCCTCAGTGGTCGCCTTTTTTCATGGCAGTTTTGCCCTCACCCCAGCCCTCTCCCGGAGGGAGAGGGGGCCGACCGAGGTGTCTGGCGAGTTACATCGACCTGAAAGACCTTATAGATTATGGATTCGGCAACCAAGTTTCAGGTCGGCATATTGCTTCAGCATCCCCCAAACAGTCCCCTCTCCCTCCGGGAGAGGGTTAGGGTGAGGGGCTTTTACATAGGCGGCGTGACGCCATCCTTGCCGGCGGAAATCGATTGCGCCGTTAATGTGCCATCGGCGTCCTGGGTGACGAAGCTGACAATTTTCACCCCCACCTTCAGCAAACTCCGATCCCCCGGCGTCAGATTGACGATCGGCACATCCTCCGGCACCAGAATTTTCTGCTGCCCGCCCTTGTAGTTGACGGTCAGCACCCGGCCATTGCTGACCACCAGATCACCGACGCTGCCATTGGTCATGCTGCTGCCCTTGGCCAGATCAAACGGCCGATGACCGTCACCGCTGCCGGCCAGTTCCGGCGGGAATACGTGCACTTCCATTGCCTTGAGGGTGCCATCTTCCTGCGGCATGGCGGCCGAGCCAATGTAGCTGCCGGGTTTGATGTCTTCGATATTCGCCAGCGTGACGGCACGCACCTTGGTGTCCGCAGTCAACCGGATCACCACGTTCTCGCCGCTGTTGACGTGGACTTTCAGCGAATCGGCGCTGACCCCGGTGATCTCACCGCGCACGCCGAGACGCATACCCGGGGCATCGGCGGCCTGCGCCGCAGTGGCACTGAGCAGGCCAATCAAGGCAATCGTGGTGGTGTGACGCAGCAGCTGGCGCAACATGGCAATCCTCCGTTGATGAACAGTAAAAGCGCAGCGGTAAACATAAGCACGCTATCGAAGAAGATGTAAGTGAATGTATCATCGACCCTCCCCGGCCGGACGCAAGGTTCGCCGATGGACGACACCCTGTTGGAAGCCAATCATTCCGCAACGGAATAACTGATATCGATACAAGGCTTCTACCGCCGCTTCGGTACGTCCCTTAGCCTCACCGCATTCCCTTTCGCTGGATCGAGAAACCTTATGAACGCCACAACTCACGCAATGACCCGAGGCATGGTGCTGCTGTTCGCCTTCTGCTGCGGCGCGATCGTCGCCAACATTTACTACGCGCAGCCGATCATCGGCCTGATCGCGCCGGACATCGGTCTCTCCGACACCATGGCCAGCTTCATCGTTTCGCTGACGCAGATCGGCTATGCGCTGGGCCTGTTCTTCCTGGTGCCGCTGGGCGACCTGCTGGAAAACCGCCGGCTGATGATCATCACCACCGTGGTGGCGATTGCCAGCCTGCTCGGTGCAGCGTTCACCAGCCAGCCGAATGTGTTTTTGCTGATCTCGTTGCTGGTGGGCTTCAGTTCGGTGTCGGTGCAGATCCTGATTCCGCTGGCCGCGCATCTGGCGCCGGAAGAATCCCGTGGCCGGGTGGTCGGCGGGATCATGGGCGGCCTGCTGTTGGGCATTCTGCTGGCGCGGCCGGTGTCGAGTGTCGTCGCTGACCATTTCGGCTGGCGCGCGATGTTCATGATTGCCGCGGCGTTGATGGCCGCGATCAGCGTGGTGCTGGCGTTGACCGTGCCCAAGCGTCAACCGGATCACAGCGCTTCCTACGGCCAGTTGCTCGGCTCGCTGTGGACGCTGCTGCGCCAGCAACCGGTGCTGCGTCAGCGCGCGTTTTATCAGGGCTGCATGTTCGCCACCTTCAGCCTGTTCTGGACAGCGGTGCCACTGGAACTGGCGCGCAACCACGGTCTGTCGCAAAGCGAGATTGCGATCTTCGCGCTGGTCGGTGCCATCGGTGCCATCGCCGCGCCGATCAGCGGACGCCTGGCTGACGCCGGCCACACCCGCATCGCTTCGCTGCTGGCCATGCTGTTCGCCAGCCTGAGCTTCCTGCCGGCCTTCATTCACCCGGCCTACAGCGTCATCGGCCTGGCGGTGACCGGCGTGGTACTGGACTTCTGCGTGCAGATGAACATGGTTCTCGGCCAGCGCGCGGTCTACTCGCTGGACGCCAAAAGCCGTGGTCGCCTCAACGCGCTGTACATGACCAGCATCTTCATCGGCGGCGCTTTCGGCTCGTCGGTCGCCAGTGCGGTGTATGAGCATGGCGGCTGGTTGTGGATCGTGATTGTCGGTAGCGCATTCCCGCTGCTGGCGTTGTTGCGGTTCCTGAGTGCGTCGCAGCGTGGTGCTTTGGCAACGGCGTAAGATGTCGAGCAAGCTCGCTCCCACAGGTTGCTCACTGGGCCTGTGAGAGCGATGACGCTTAATACCGAACCAGCTTCTCCATCGCCGCATCTGCCAGAAACGAAGAGCGGCTTTTGACATTGTGTTCACGCACATAGCGATCGATGCGCTGGATCACATAGCCTGGCAACGTCACGTTGACCTTCTCGGTCTTGCCCATGTACGGCGAGATATCCAGCTCGAGCATCCCCCAGCCCATGTCGGCAAACTCCGGATTATTGCGATGGGCCGCTGCCGACGTCGGCATCGGAATCGATTCCCCGTCCGCCGCCATCTCCTGCAACATGAGATGGGCGACTTCAACGGCTGCGTTATAGGCGTCCTCGAAAGTGTCCCCGGCCGTGACGGCGCCGGGAATGTCAGGTATCTGAATACCGATGGCGGTGTTGTCGTCACCCCATTCGATGCAGATCGGATATTGCATTATGGATCTCCCTTGTAGCTGGCTGGCGGGTGGTACAACCCGGCACGCCTCCTGATGCTTTTGACCGTCCCCAGCGGCAAATCCTTTTTAGGGTGAGGAACGGGAATGGTGTACGGGTTGTAACGATGCGTGAAGATGTGATGACTGCCGGTGACTCGATCCAGCGTCCAGCCTGCCTCCTCCAGCTCCTTGATCAATAGCCTGCTTTGCACCTACCGCCTCCTTGCTTCGGCCGAACAAAAGTAACCCTAGAGTTATCTTTACTCAAGCACATAAATCTGCAGGACGACGTTTGGTTGTTTTACCGCATGTGATTGAATGGACGCGGATTACACTCAGCACCCTATTCCCTGTGGGAGCGGGCTTGCTCGCGAAGGCGTTGGATCAGCCAATACATGTGCTGAATGTCAGACCGCTTTCGCGAGCAAGCCCGCTCCCACAAGGGGACTACGACAACTTTCAGATTTGCAGGAAGACTGATGGACCGCCTCGCCGCCATGGAAACCTTCGTGTACGTGGTCGAAACCGGCTCCTTTTCCGCCGCCGCCCGACGCTTGAATATTGGCCAGCCCGCCGTGTCGAAAACCATCGCTCAGCTGGAAAAACGCCTGGCGGTAAGCCTGTTGCTGCGCTCGACTCGCGGCCTGACCCCGACCGAAGCCGGACTCGCGTTTTTCGAACGGGCCAGACGCGCCATCGACGAAGCCAACGAAGCCGATAACGCCGCCCGTGGCAGCGCCAGCGGTTTAAGCGGCAACCTGCGGATCAGCGCTGCGGTGACTTTCGGTCGCCTGCACGTCGTGCCGCAGCTGGGGCCGTTTCTCGAGCAGCACCCGCAATTGAACATCGACCTGATGCTCGATGACCGCAATATCAATCTGGTCGAAGAAGGTATCGACGTCGCCCTGCGCATGGGCCCGCTCAGCGACTCCAGCCTCACCGTGCGTAAAATCGCCGACTGTCGCCGCGTAGTGCTCGGCACCCCGGCCTACTTCGCCCGCCACGGCGAGCCGAGCTGCCCTGCCGATTTGGATAAGCACCAAGGCATCGTCTACAACCTCAGCGGCGGCGCCACCTGGACCTTCACTCAGGGCAGCGAACAACAGACGCAAACCCTCACCGGCCGCCTGCGGGTCAGCGCCGCCGAGGGTTTGCGTGCAGCCGTGCTGGCCGATCAGGGCCTGACCATCGCCTCGCAATGGATGTTCGCCCCGGAGCTGGCAAGCGGCGCGGTCAGGGCGGTGATGAGTGACTGGGTATTGCCGGATCAGGACTTGTGGGCGGTGTTTCCCACGGGGCGGATGGTCAGTGCGAAGGCGCGGGCGTTTGTGGATTATGTGCAAGGGTTGTTGACCAGCGAACTTTGAAAACAGCAGATCAAAAGATCGCAGGCTTCGCCAGCTCCTACAGGGACATCATCAATGCCCGGCAACACACAAAAAAACGGCGATCCAGAGATCGCCGTTTTTCATTACTGCCCGAACTGTTTGCCCAATCCCGGCGGCACGCCGTGGATATCGGTGTCTTCCCACGGGCCGTTGGGGCTGACGGAGCGAGTCCAGCCGTTGTTCCAGCGGAAGTAGGTGCGCTGGCGGTAGAAGGTGTTGGGCTGGTCGTCGAGGACGTAGACGCCGAGCTTCTGGTCCCAGTGGCTGTTGCCGCCCGGTGGTGGGGCGAAGCTGGCTGAGGTGCGTGGGACTGGCTTGGACGGTTTGGCCGGGATGCTTTTGCCCGGTGTCGGCGAGGTCGACGGGGTCGGGCTCGGTTGTGACGGCGGGATCGGCGGCAGGTTGGTGGTCGGTTCCGGTCGGTGCACCGCACATGCGCTCATGCTCAAGGCCAATGTGATGACGGAGATGCGGGCGAGGCTGTGCATGGCGGTGCTTTCCTGTGGGTTCCGGGGTTATTGGTCCGGGCTGTCGATGGTCAGTGTTTGCGGCGCGGTGGTGCTGCTGGCCAGCGGGCCGCTGCGACCTACCCACTCCCCGGCGGTTGGCTGACCGGCGCGAGAGATGCGTGCAACCAGTTGGACTTCAGGAAAGTTCGACAGTTTCAACTGCGGCATCATCGCGTCGGCATCGCCCAGTTCGACAGTGACCGGCAGATCGGCCACGGTCAGACGCTTGGCCGCCAGCGGTGCCGGTGGGCCGGAAACGGCGCGGGCGAAGATGAACACGCTGTCGCCCGGTTGCACCTTGCCTTTGAGTTCGCTGGCCAGATCGACACGCACCTTGAGCAGTGCGGCAACCTTGGCGGCCGGCGCTGCGGCGACCTTGCCGCCACTGGCTTGCAGGCGCTCGGTGGCTCGCTCGATCCCGCCCTGCAAGGCGGTGCGGGAGTTGTCGCCCTCTGGCAACTGCGCCAGCAGCCGGTTCCAATAGTCGATTGCCTGCTGATAACGCTCACCCTCGAACGCGGCGATGCCGAGCAGGCCGAGGCTGGTGACTTCTTTCGGATCGGCTTTCAGCGCTTCATCGGTCAGGGCCTGGATCTTGTCCGACCACTTTTTACCGTCGGCGAAATACTGCGCCTGCGCCCACTGGCCGAGCAGCTCCGGCTGGCGACCGGCCAGGTTGGCGGCGCGTTCGAACATCTTGGCCGCATCTGCCGGACGATCCTGGGCCATGTAGGTGCGCCCGAGGAAGTACAGGCCTTCCGCCGAATCCGGTTGCGCGGCGACGGCACGCTCCAGACGCCGGGTCATCTCTTCCATCGACTGCGGCGCCTGGGCGAATTCGCGGGTCAGTTCGACTTTATCGGCAGCACCGAAATGCAGGTACAGACCCAGGCCCAACACCGGCACCAACACCGCCGCCAGCAGCGGCAACGGCTTGCCCAGTTTCGACACACGCGGTGCGGCAACGCCTTCGGTATCGGCGAGCAGCTCACGCGCAGCTTCCGCGCGCCCGCTGTCCATTTGCGCCACATCGAGTACACCTTCAGCCTGCTGCGCTTGCAACTCGGCCACGCGCTCCTGATACAGCGCCACGTTCAGGGCAGTTCGATCCTCTTCACGCTGGGCGCGACGGCCACGCAAAACCGGGATCAGCAGAAAACTCAGGGCGACCAGAAGCAACAGCCCTGCGGCAAGCCAGAAATCAATCATTCTTGGTTTTTATCCAACAGTTGGTCGAGGCGCTGACGCTCTTCGGTTGACAGCGATGGCGGGGTCTCGGTGCGTTGTGCGCGGCGTCGGCGAACGATCACCGCGATCACCACCAGACCGCCGAACAACAGACCGGCCGGGCCGAACCACAGCAAGGCTGTCTTGGCATTGAGCGCCGGTTTGTAGCGGACGAAATCACCGTAGCGATCGACCATGAAATCGATGATCTGCTGATTGTCCTTGCCCTCGCCGAGCATGCGGAAAATCTCTTTGCGCAGGTCGGCGGCAATCGGCGCGTTGGAGTCGGCGATGTCCTGGTTCTGGCACTTGGGGCAGCGCAGTTCCTTGGTCAGTTCACGAAAGCGCTCGCGATCGCCTTCCTTGGCGAACTCGTAGGTGTCGATCGCGGCATGCGCCACACCGGCCAGACTCAGGCCCAAGACCACGGCAGCGATAAAGCGCTTCATGGCTTGGCCTCATCGACCAGCGCCTGATATTTGGCTGCAAGTTTTTCGCGCCAGACCTGCTCGTCGATCACCCCGACGTACTTGTCACGGATGATGCCCTTGGCGTCGATGAAGAAGGTTTCCGGCGCGCCGTACACGCCGAGGTTGAGGCCCAGCGAACCTTCGTCGTCACGGATATCCAGCAGGTACGGGTTGTGGAATTCGGCCAGCCACTTCAACGCATCGGCGTTGGTGTCCTTGTAGTTGATGCCGTAGATCACCACGCCGCGCTCGGCCAGTTTGTTTAGCACCGGGTGCTCGACCCGGCAGGAAATGCACCAGGTGCCCCAGACGTTGACCAGCGCCGGTTTGCCGAGAATGTCAGCCTTGGTCAGGGTCTTGTCGCCCTGCACATTCGGCAGAGTGAACTCCGGGAAAGGCTTGTTGATCATCGCCGACGGTAGCTCCGCCGGATCGAGGTACAGACCGCGATACAGAAACACCGCCACCAGCAGGAAAATCGCCAGGGGTACCAGCATCAACCAACGTCTCATGCAGCCGCTCCTTGCAGGCCGAGGGCTTCACGCACCCGGGCTTTGACCTTGACTCGATAACGCCGATCCAGCGCCGCCAGCAATCCGCCCAGACCGGTCAGCAAACCGCCGAACCAGATCCAGCGCACGAACGGTTTGACGTGAACCCGTACCGCCCACGCGCCGTTTTCCAGCGGCTCGCCCAGTGCAACATAGAGATCGCGGGTGAAACCGGCATCGATCCCGGCCTCGGTCATCATCGAACTCTGCACGGTGTACAGGCGTTTTTCCGGGTGCAGCACGCTGATTTCCTTGCCGTCGCGGATCACCCGGATGGTGCCCTTGTCGGAGGTGAAGTTCGGCCCTTCGAAGTGCTTGGCACCTTCGAAAACAAACTGATAACCGGCCAGGGACATCGATTCGCCCGGCGCCAGACGCAGATCACGCTCGGCACTGTTCTGACTCGACAGCACAACGCCGAGGGCGCACACGGCGATGCCCAGGTGAGCGATCTGCATGCCCCAGTAGCTGCGGGTCAGGGTTGGCAGGCCTTTGATCAGGCCCTTGTGGCGAGTCTTGTCGAAGATGTCGCGCACACCGGCGAGCAACACCCATGCAGCAAGCAGGAACGTCGCGATCACCGCCCAGTTGAAATCGCCGTAAGCGACACCGGCCACCACGGCCAATGCGACGCTGCCGAGCAGCACCGGGGTCAGCATGTTCGCCAGCCACTTCACCGGGGTGTCCTTCCAGCGCACGATCACGCCGACCGCCATCACCACCATCAGCAACGCCATCAACGGGATGAACAACGCGTTGAAGTACGGTGGGCCAACCGACAGTTTGGCGCCGCTCAAGGCATCGAGAATCAGCGGATACAGGGTGCCGAGCAGAATCATCGACGCCGCCACCACCAGCACCAGGTTGTTGCCCAGCAACAGGGTTTCCCGCGACCACAGGTTGAAGCCGACCTGGCTCTTGACCACTGGCGCGCGCAACGCAAACAGCGTCAGCGAACCGCCGACCACAAACAGCAGGAAGATCAGAATGAACACGCCGCGCTCAGGGTCCGAGGCAAACGCATGTACCGAAGTCAGCACGCCGGAGCGCACGAGGAACGTACCGAGCAGGCTCAACGAAAATGCGGCAATCGCCAGCAACACCGTCCAGCTCTTGAACACACCACGTTTTTCCGTGACTGCCAGCGAGTGAATCAGTGCGGTGCCGACCAGCCATGGCATGAACGAGGCGTTTTCCACCGGGTCCCAGAACCACCAGCCGCCCCAGCCGAGTTCGTAGTACGCCCACCATGAACCGAGGGTGATGCCGATGCCGAGGAAGGCCCAGGCGACAATCGTCCAAGGGCGCGACCAGCGTGCCCACGCGGCGTCGAGACGACCACCGAGCAGTGCGGCAATGGCGAAGGCGAAGGCCACCGAGAACCCGACATAACCCATATAGAGCATCGGTGGATGGACGATCAGGCCGATGTCTTGCAGCAGCGGATTGAGGTCACGCCCATCCGCCGGAATCTGCGGCAGAATCCGCGAGAACGGGTTGGAGGTGAGGATCAGGAACAACAGGAAACCGGTGCTGATCATGCCCATCACCGCCAGCACACGGGCGAGCATGACTTGCGGCAACTGCCGGGAGAATACCGACACGGCGAAGGTCCAGCCACCGAGGATCAACGCCCACAGCAGCAGCGAACCTTCGTGGGCGCCCCACACCGCGCTGAACTTGTAGTACCACGGCAAGGCGCTGTTGGAGTTCATCGCCACATAACCGACCGAGAAATCGTCGGTCATGAACGCGTAGGTCAGGCAACCGAAGGCAAACAGCAGGAACGCAAACTGACCCCACGCCGCCGGCTGGGCCAGGCCCATCCACATACGATCGCCGCGCCACGCACCGAACAGCGGCACCACGGCCTGCACCAGCGCAAAACACAGCGCCAGAATCATCGCCAGATGGCCGAGTTCGGGAATAAACAGTGCAGAAGTCATCGATCAACCCTCCTTCGCTGGGGTCGGTGCCGATTGACCACTGTCTTTCAGCGCTTTGGTCACTTCCGGCGGCATGTACTTCTCGTCGTGCTTGGCCAGCACTTCATCGGCCACCACCACGCCGTCGGCGTTGAGTTTGCCCAATGCGACGATGCCCTGCCCTTCGCGGAACAGATCCGGGAGGATCCCGCGATAGGTGATGGTCACGGCTTTGTTGAAGTCGGTGACAACGAATTTGACGTCCAGTGAGTCCGGCGAACGTTGCAGCGAGCCCTTCTCGACCATGCCGCCGGCGCGGATGCGCGTGTCGTGCGGCGCTTCGCCGTTGGCGATCTGGGTCGGCGTGTAAAACAGGTTGATGTTTTCCTGCAGGGCGCTGAGGGCCAGGCCGACGGCAGCGCCGACCCCGACCAGGATCGCCAGAATGAGGGTCAGACGTTTTTTGCGCAGCGGATTCACTTGCCGTTCTCCCGGCGCAGACGACGCGCCTCTTGTTGCAGATAGCGCTTGCGGGCCGCGATCGGGGCGACCACGTTGAGGATCAGCACCGTCAGACAAATGCCGTAGGCCGACCAGACATACAGGCCATGATGGCCCATGGCGAGGAAGTCGCCGAATGAAGCGAAACTCATCGCGCGGCCTCCAGGCTGTTCTGCACTTCTTCTTTCACCCAACTGGCGCGGGCTTCGCGCTTGAGCACTTCAAGGCGCATGCGCAACAACAGCACGGCGCCGAAGAAGCAGTAGAACCCCAGCACCGTCAGCAACAGCGGCAGCCACATTTCAGCGGGCATCGCCGGTTTTTCCGTGAGGGTGAAGGTCGCGCCCTGGTGCAGGGTGTTCCACCACTCCACCGAGTACTTGATGATCGGGATGTTGATCACCCCGACGATCGCCAGCACGGCGCAGGCCTTGGCGGCGCTGTCACGATTGCTGATGGCATTGCCCAGCGCAATCACGCCGAAATACAGGAACAGCAGAATCAGCATCGACGTCAGCCGCGCATCCCAGACCCACCACGAGCCCCACGTCGGCTTGCCCCAGATCGCCCCGGTGACCAGCGCCACAGCGGTCATCCACGCACCAATCGGTGCCGCACATTGCAGGGCGACGTCGGCCAGTTTCATTTTCCACACCAGCCCGACCACGCCGCACACCGCCAGCATCACGTAGATCGACTGCGCCAGCATTGCCGCCGGCACGTGAATATAGATGATGCGGAAGCTGTTGCCCTGCTGATAATCCGGCGGTGCGAAGGCCAGGCCCCAGACGACGCCAATGCTGATCAGCAGCAACGCGGCAATGCTCAGCCACGGCAGAAACCTGCTGCTGATGCCGTAGAACCACTTGGGCGAGCCGAGCTTGTGAAACCAGGTCCAGTTCATACTGTTTCCATCACGGGTGCCGCTCATCGGTGTGAGCAGTCTCAGGGTCTTTGCTGGTTAAATTTTAACCAGACCTCATTATTCGCCGACGCTGATCTTCAGGCCAGCAGCTATTGCAAAAGGTGTCAGGGTGATCGCCAGGGCGGTCAGGCTACCCAGCCACAGCAGATACCCGGTCGCCGGCATGCCTTGCAAGGCGGCCTGCAAAGCGCCACTGCCCAGGATCAACACCGGGATGTACAACGGCAGAATCAGCAACGCCAGCAACAGGCCGCCGCGTTTCAAACCAACCGTCAGCGCCGCGCCCACCGCACCGAGCAGGCTCAGCACCGGTGTACCCAGCAGCAACGACAACAGCAACACCGGCAGGCAGGCGACCGGCAAACCGAGCATCAACGCCAGCAACGGCGAGAGCAGAACCAGTGCCAGTCCCGAGAACAGCCAGTGTGCCAGCACCTTGGCCAGCACCAGTAGGGGCAGCGGGTGCGGCGAAAGGACCCACTGTTCCAGGGAGCCATCTTCGAAATCACTGCGAAACAGTCCGTCCAGCGAAAGCAGGACCGACAACAACGCGGCCACCCAGACTAACCCCGGGGACAGGTTTTGCAAGACTTGAGTTTCCGGGCCGACGGCCAGCGGGAACAAGGCGATGACGATGGCGAAGAAAATCAGCGGATTGGCCAGTTCCGCCGGGCGACGAAACAGCAAACGGGACTCACGGGCAACCAGCAGGCCGAACACACTCATACTGCCCAGTTCCCCAGATCGATATCGCGATAACCGGCCGGCATCCGGCTCAATGTGTGGTGCGTGGTCAGAACCACCAGACCGCCGCGCTCGCAGTGCCCGGCCAAGTGTTCTTCAAGCTGCGCCACGCCCTGTTTGTCGAGCGCGGTGAACGGCTCGTCGAGAATCCACAGCGGCGGGCTGTCCAGATACAGCCGCGCCAGCGCCACGCGGCGTTGCTGACCGGCGGACAGGGTGTGGCAGGGAACGTCTTCGAATCCGCGCAATCCTACGGCTGCCAACGCCTGCCAGATCGCCTCGCGCCCGGCCGGCCGATGCAGGGCGCAGAGCCAGGACAGGTTCTCTTCCGGGGTCAGCAGGTCCTTGATCCCGGCAGCGTGGCCGATCCACAACAGGTTGCGCGCCAGTTCGCTCGGTTGTGCAGTCAAGGGCTGGCCGTTGAGCAGCACTTGACCGCTGGTCGGCTGCATCAACCCGGACAACAGACGCAGCAGGCTGGTCTTGCCGCTGCCGTTGGGGCCGCTGATCTGCACCATATCGCCACTGGCCAGTCTTAATTCGAGATTTTCGAAGAGCAGCCGCAGGTCTCGCTCGCAGGCAAGGGCAACGGTTTGCAGGACAGGACTGGTCAAGGGATCACGGGCCTTATACGGTTCAAGTCGGCTCTGGCGCGGCCGTTAAAGAGATGCAGGATAAATGCAATGACGGTGCGAAGCAGAGAGCTGGATCAAACAATTGCTATGTTTTCTGAACGAAGCGCAAGACGCGCGGCATTATACATGCCGTGCCTTACTCCCAAGAGCGCAATTTCCTCAGGTTGTGTCCGCGTATGACAGGCGAAATGAACATCCTCCCGCTGCCGCCCACCACCCCGGCGAACGCGCGTCCGCTGGTGATGAGCGGTGAGTTGCTCAAGCTGTTGACCCCGGTCGAAGGCCTGATCGGCGCCGGGCAAAGCGCTCAGGCCGAGGTGTTGTCACTCAAGCAGGCGGATCAGACCTTTCAACTGCTGCTCAAGGTCACCGTCGACGGCGGTCGGCAGACCACCGTGCAAGCCAGCAGCAACCTGCCGTTGCCGACCGGCACCAACCTGGCCGTCACTCAGCCGTCGGCGGGCAATCTGGCGATCACCGTGCAACAGGCGATTGCCAGCAGCGTCGCCGCCCTCACCCGCATCGACACCGCGCAGTTGCCGGTCGGCACGCTGCTGCAAGGCAAGGTGCTGACCTCGCAGACACTGCCGCAAGTGTCGGGACAGCCGACGGTGTACCGCTCGCTGGTGAGCCTGCTCAACACCGCGCAAAGTGGCGCCACACTGGACATCGACAGCCCGACGCCACTGTGCATCGGCACCCTGCTCTCGGCACTGGTCGAAGACTCGCAAACCCTCAAGTTCGTGCCGCTGAGCAGCCGCCAGGAGCAATTGGCGGTGAGCCAGCAACTGCTCGGCCAGCAGACTCGCCAAGGTTCGCTGGACGGTTTGCTCAATGCTCTGCAAAACCTGCCGAGCGACGACGATCAGACCTCGCAGGACCTGCGCGCTGCCGTCGCGCGCCTGCTCGCCAACCTGCCCGATGTGCAGCAAATGAGCACCGCCAAAGGCGTGGCGCTGGCCCTGGCCAACAGCGGCGCTTTCCTCGAAGCCAAATTGCTGACCGGACAGAATCCGGCGCTGGCCCCGGACATGAAAGCCGATCTGCTCAAACTTATCGCGCAGCTGTCGCCGGGTGCGCCGGGCAATGCCAGTTTCAACGCGATCATCGCTGCCAACACGCTGGCGCAAGCACTGCCGAGCTTCGTGCGCAACGCCCTCGGCACCCTCGGTCAGGTCAGCGCCAAACCGCTGCCCAGCAGTTTCCCGTTGCCTGACCGTCTACTGCAAAGCCTCGACGGCGAAGGCGATCTGGAACACTTGTTGCGCCTCGCTGCAGCCGCCGTGTCGCGCCTGCAAAGCCATCAGCTGTCGAGCCTGGAACAGACCGGGCTCACCGATGACGGCCGTCTGCTCAGCACCTGGCAGCTGGAAATCCCCATGCGCAACCTGCAGGACATCGTGCCGTTGCAGGTCAAGTTTCAGCGCGAGGAAGCGCCGGAAAGAGAACCGCAAGCCAACGAACGCCGTGACGAACGCGAACCCAGACAACAGCTGTGGCGCGTCGACCTGGCGTTCGACATGGAGCCGTTGGGGCCGATGCAGATTCAGGCGCAGCTGATTGCCGGCAGCCTGTCGAGCCAGCTCTGGGCCGAACGCCCATACACCGCCGACCTGATCGGCAATAATCTGTTCGCGCTGCGTCAGCGCCTGCTCGATCGCGGGCTGAATGTCGGCGATCTCGACTGCCACCTCGGCACCCCGCCGCAAGGCAATCAAACCCGCCTCGAACACCGCTGGGTCGATGAAACCGCATGAACGATTCCACTGCTCCACGCCAGGCCATCGCCCTCAAATACGACGGCAACCACGCCCCGACCCTCACCGCCAAGGGCGACGAGGAACTGGCCGAAGAAATCCTGCGCATCGCCCGCGACTGTGAAGTGCCGATCTATGAAAACGCCGAGCTGGTGCGGCTGTTGGCGCGGATGGAACTGGGCGACAGCATCCCTGAGGAGCTGTACCGCACGATCGCCGAGATCATCGCGTTCGCGTGGAATCTGAAGGGGAAATTCCCCGAGGGGCAGGACCCGGATGCGCCGATGGTCGAGAAGGACGTTACCGAACGCGGGGCTGATTACTAGTCCGCGCCGGATACAGGCTCAAGTGCACGCGTTCCCGCTCGACATTCAATTCAAGCGCGCTCGCCACTGCAGGTTCGCCCATTCAAACCGCTGTGAACGTCCATAATCCCTGATCCCGACGGGCCTACCTTGCTCGGACAGATTCAGTGCCTTGAAGCCGACTTTCCCGATTCGCCAGTAATACTCATGCACAGGATCGTTGACGCGATAGGGAAGCAGGATCTGCCTGCCCGTCCCCAGCCCGTAAGGCCGCACGTCGGCCCAATTAAGCACGCTCGTCTCGAAAGCCGGAGACGAAGGCTCTTCGAACTCTCCGCCGCCAGGATTTGCGACTTTCCAGAAATTGATATCACTACCGTCTGATCGAGCGTGCAGCACCCATACATCGGTCAGTTTGGTAATCGGCGAATCCAGCACTGCGGTCTTTGAACGCGCAGAATAGAAGCCCGGCAATTCCAAGACTTTTTCAAAATCCAGAGAACGGCCACTGCTCCTGTAGGTGAGCAGCTTCAAGAACTGCTCACTTGAATCAACAGCGAGCACATCATCCTTGCCATCGTTGTCCAGCCTGGCGCTGTAGAAATGGACCGGCAATGGGTTTTTTCGAGCATCTCCCCAGTGAGCAGGAACGCCCAGACTCGCCCCTTTATTCTCCATCAGCCAGAAATCGGACACTGTGTTATTCAGGGTTTGCACGATCAACACATCTTGCTTGCCGACGCCCCTGAAGTCGCCAGCCAGATATTGCTGAGCTTGCCGGTAGGCATGTCCTTGCGGAACCGAACGCCAGATAACCGGATCAGCAAAATGCCCGCCTTCATTCTTCAATAGCCTGAAAATGGTTTCGTCAGCTTTTCCGGGCGATATCGCCATCAGATCAGCCTTGCCGTCACCTGTGAAATCCGCCAGCAGATAGCGCGTAGTGTCGTAGCAAAGGGCTGTAGCACACCCGGAATCAAAAGAGTCTGGATCAAATGGAAGTCTGTCCTCATACCATTTCTCGGATGCAATCGCGTCTGCGTCCAGCGACGTGACCCAAATATCGACACCTGGACCATCCTCCCGGCGCTGCACTTGTACCGTCCGGTTCGTCCCGTCACCGATGACATCCCCCGTCAGCGCCACTTCCATCGAATCATTGCTGTCGATGTTATCGATGCTGCGCACCCACAACGTAGAACCCGCAAACTCCCTGCAATCCGCTATCAAGCTCGGCTGTACTCCGTCCAGGCATTGCCCCTGCGCTCCGGGAACATAGATTTTCCCGAAATCCCACGGAGTCCAGTGTTGAGAGGGCTCATTGCTTTCACATGCGCGTTCGATCAATTGGCCATTCTGACGCGCTATGCAATGGCCAGAGGCTGTTTTCAGCAGTGCAACTCCCCTGCTCGCGCCGACTGCAATGTCGGAGGGCACAAACGCCCAGCGCTGGTCAGCGTCTGGCTCACATCCATCCAGTGTCACCTGCTGCCCCAATCCATTGGCAACCAGGCACTGTTGCGTCTGGAAATTGACTAGCGGTCTGAAAGGGATATTGACCAGTGGCCCGGCAGCGTGAGCATGGCTGAGCGTGAAATTGAGTCGCGCCACCCAATTGCCATTCCAGGTGGCTTCACTGTACGCACTGCTGACTGGCTCAGCCCCTTCAAAATGAAAGTAACTGGCGACAACATGCCGTTTCGCCTGCACCGCTGCCGGGTCCACGTTAGGAGCGACGGCCGCCGAGGGATAGGTCTCGTGATAAACCACCGGGATATCTGCACTGATCCCGCGCAAGGCCAGGCGCGTCAAACGTGCCGAATAAATATGGTCAGGATGCTCCGTGTACGGGACGGTGTCCGGATTGAGTGCATACACCCGGGTGGCTCCTTCATTGACGATCAGCTCAGTCAAGAGCTGCACAAAAGATGTTCGACTGTAGAGGTTTACCGGACCTGAAGCCGAGTCCAGATAGGGCCAACTCCGAACAGTTTTATCGAGGTCGAGCAAATCGGCCAGCGGCACATCTCCACCACGAACGTCCCCTCCCGGCACACGCAAAAATATGAGCTTCAATCCAGGTCGCTCATTGGCCTTGACGCTCATCACAATGGCTGAATCAGTGAATATCAGGTAAGGCGTCCATCCGGTCGCAAAACCCAGCATTTTCTCATAGGCTTTTGTCGATGCGCTTTCGCGCTTCAGTACATAGTCGAAGCCGGCGCCAGAACTGCCACCGTTCATGAAGATACTGGTCACACAGCCGCCGGCAGCCAGAACTTGCGAAATCCGCGGATCAATAAACAGCAGATCGTCGTCCATATGCGCAACGACATTGACCAGGTGGACACCGTGACAATTTTGCCGGTCGGCAATATCGGCTTCTGGAGCAAGCCTGCTGACCTGAGCCTGACAAGCCGTCAGGAGCAGCACGACTGCCAGCCACAGGGCGGCAACACCGAGAGACTGCACTTTTCTTGCGCGCTCGATTCTGGCTGGCAAATGCATACCCACTCCACGATTGGCTGGATCGGTGAATTGGCGATCAGACGCGTCTGCCTGAAAAGCCGACGGGACTATCGCGAGTCACGAGCAGTGTGAGGAGCGATGAGCGAAATTCTCTACTGTCAGAAATAACAGTTCAGACAGACGGCCATGGGCGAATCAGGCAACAAATCGAGCGCAAAAAAAATCGCCGGCATGACCGGCGATTCTTATTCAAATGACATGCCTCAACGCATATCAACTTCTGTGCAGCTTGCGCATCAACTCCGCCTCAGCCTGGGTCAAGCCGCAGGACTGGGTCAGCTCATCGACGCTCGCGCCCATGCCCACCAGTTTCGCCGCCTGGGCGAACGACAGGCTCGACGGGTCGCGTTGTTCCAGCGCGACAATCTTGTCCGGCAACGGACCGACGACCGAGCGCAGCTCGTGCAGGGCTTCGCCCATGCGCACGTTGCCGTTCTGATAGTCGTCGACACGCTTGGCCAGGTCCTTGATGCGCTGATCACGCAGCGCATCGCCCTGAGCCTGTTGCGCAGCGATCACCCGCTGCGCCTTGATGTACGCCAGAAACATTGCCAGCGTGCCTGCCCAGAAGAGGAACAGGACAATGACCGCAACCTCGAGAATCAATCAGATGCTCTCCAGTTCCGACCATTCTTCTTCGCTCATCATCTTGTCCAGCTCGACCAGGATCAGCAACTCGTTGTTCTTGTTGCACACGCCCTGGATGAACTTGGCCGACTCTTCGTTGCCGACGTTTGGCGCAGTCTCGATTTCCGACTGACGCAGGTAAACCACTTCGGCCACGCTGTCGACCATGATCCCGACCACTTGCTTGTCGGCTTCGATGATGACGATACGGGTGTTGTCGCTGATCTCGCCGCTGTTCAGGCCGAAGCGCTGACGGGTGTCGATCACGGTGACCACGTTACCGCGCAGGTTAATGATGCCCAGCACGTAGCTTGGCGCACCCGGTACCGGCGCGATTTCGGTGTAACGCAGGACTTCCTGAACGCGCATCACGTTGATGCCGTAGGTTTCGTTGTCCAGCTTGAAGGTCACCCATTGCAGGATCGGATCTTCAGAACCTTTTGCATTCGTCGCCTGACTACTCATACCCTGACCCCTCGAAAAAACCGCACTGGGCGGTGTGTGTTCTGTGTGGAGGCATTGAAAAATGCCTTCGCCTGACTGTTATGTCGGCTGCTATGTCGATTTATGTAGCGGCTTGTGGCCGCCCAAGTGCTTTGCCCCACCGCTGGCGATCAACTCGGCCAGCGCGGCTACATCAAGTAATGCACACATGTGCTCGATCACCGTGCCGGCAAGCCATGGCCGCTGACCCCGGTGACTTCTCCATTTGATTTCATTCGGATCCAGACGCAACGAACGGCTGACCTGATGCACCGCCAGGCCCCATTCGTAACCTTGTACCGAAATCACGTACTGCAGGCCCTGACGGAAGTCATCGCGATAGCGATCCGGCATGACCCAACGCGCCGTGTCCAACACTTTCAGATTGCCGGCCTGGCTCGGCAGAATCCCGAGGAACCATTCCGGCTGCCCGAACAGCGGCGTCAATTCGTGGCCAGCCAGCGAATAGATCGAACCGAGGCACACCAGCGGCACCGCCAGCGTCAGCCCGGCAACATCGAACAACAGGCATTCGAAGGCTTCCGAAGCCCAGGCCGGACGGCCATCGGTTTCCACCGGTGGCGGCGTGTTGCTCGGTGGCAGGTGCACTTCCACCACTGGCGGCACCAGCGTCTGTTCGACGGGTGCCGGCGCCACCGACGCCGGTTCGGCCACGACCGGTTCCGGCGCGGTTTTCAGCAATTGGGTTTGCAACAGCGGTGCGAGTGTCGATACCGGCGCGCGTGGCGGCTCGGCTTCTTCGATCAACGCCACTGGCGCCTTGGCGATCGGTGCGGCGGCAGGCGCGGCAACCGGGGCAGCAGGCTTGGCGGCTTTCTGCGCATCACGCGCCTGCTCTTCAAGCACCGCCGCCTGGAATTCATCCAGCGCCGCAGCGCTTTCGACCACCTCGACCGGCGCCTCGACCTGCACTTCCACTGGCGGCAACTCGTCAGGGATTTCCTGCAGCAGGCTGTCCAGATAGGACTGCAACGCCAGTTGCGGACGCGATGTCAGCTGGATTGGGCGGTTCATCGGTCAACAGCGCCAGACAGGGAAACCGCGTCGCCAGCTTCGCGAGCAGGCTCGCTCCCACAGGATTTGTGCAATTCAGGCATGCGTGATCGGAACACGGTCATCTCAGGCCACCTGCGGAACAAGTTGTTGCGCCAGCAGATGCTTGAGCAGCGCGCGGTAAGCCAGCACGCCACGACTCTTGCCGTCGAACTGCGAAGGCGTGACCCCGGCCCGGCTGGCGTCGCGCAGACGCGTGTCGACCGGGATGTAACCCTGCCAGATCTCTTCCGGGAATTTGTCACGCAGCACGCGCAAGGTGCCCAGCGATGCCTGGGTGCGGCGGTCGAACAGGGTCGGCACGATGCTGAACGGCAGCGCCTGTTTGCGCGAGCGGTTGATCATCGCCAGGGTGTTGACCATGCGCTCCAGACCTTTGACGGCCAGGTGCTCGGTCTGCACCGGGATCACCAGTTGCTGGCTCGCGGCCAGGGCGTTGACCATCAACACGCCGAGCAACGGCGGGCTGTCGATGATCGCGTAATCAAAGTCCTGCCACAGCTGCGCCAGACTCTTGGCGATCACCAGGCCCAAACCACTCTGCCCCGGCGACTGGCGCTCAAGGGTGGCGAGTGCGGTACTCGACGGCAACAGGGAAATGCGTTCGTCGCTGGTCGACAGCAGCAACTGTCCGGGCAAGCCTTGCGGCACGCTGCCCTTGTGCAGAAACAGGTCGTAGTTGCTGTGTTCCAGGCTGTCGGGGTCGTAGCCGAAATAGCTGGTCATCGAGCCGTGCGGGTCGAGATCGACCACAACCACGCGCTTGCCCGCCTCCGCCAGCAATCCGGCTAAAGCGATGGAAGATGTGGTTTTACCGACACCACCCTTTTGATTGGCGACTGCCCAGACTCTCATTCGGTTCGTTCCTCCCGGCCGAGATGCTCGACCGAGACATAGCTCAGCGTATTAATGCGGGCGACGGAGAATTGACGGCACTCTCGCGTCCCGGCGTCTTGACCGGGGACGGTGCAGTTTGTGTGCCAGCGCGCTTCAATGCCGCGTCCGGTTGCGCATTGGCGGTACCGGTACCGGTCAGGCTGCGGCGCACATCGAGGTTGCGCGACACCACCAGCACCACACGACGGTTTTTCGCCCGGCCTTCGGCGGTGGCGTTGTTGGCCACCGGCTGAAACTCACCGTAACCCACCGAGGCCAGACGCCCGGGGTTGACGCCCTGCATCGCCAGCATCCGCACGATACTCGCCGAACGCGCCGAGGACAGTTCCCAGTTGGTCGGGTACTGCGCGGTGCGGATCGGCTGATCGTCGGTGAAGCCTTCGACGTGGATCGGGTTGTCGAACGGTTTGAGGATCGCCGCGACCTTGTCGATGATGTTGAACGCGATATCACTCGGCATTGCGTCGCCACTGCCGAACAACAGGCTGGAATTGAGTTCGATCTCGACCCACAACTCGTTGCCGCGCACGGTCATCTGGTTGGAAGCGATCAAGTCGCCGAACGCGGCACTGATGTCATCGGCAATGCTTTTCAGCGGATCGCTGGCCCCGGCGATACCGGCGTCAACCTGCTCGCTGTCCTTGACCAGCGGCTTGGCCGGGGTCACGGTCTTCGGCCGTTCCTCGCCGATCGGGATCGGCTTGAGCGAGCGATCGGAGTCAGTGAAAACCCCGATCAGCGCCTCGGAAATGACCTTGTACTTGCCTTCGTTGATCGACGAGATGGAATACATCACCACGAAGAACGCGAACAGCAGCGTGATGAAATCCGCGTAGGACACGAGCCAGCGCTCGTGATTAACGTGTTCTTCCTGATGCCTGCGGCGAGCCATAGTCCATTACCCCCATCAATCCATGAAGCCCTGAAGCTTCAGCTCGATAGAGCGAGGGTTTTCACCTTCGGCGATCGACAAAATACCTTCCAACAACATTTCGCGATAACGCGACTGCCGCAACGCGATTGACTTGAGCTTGGCCGCCACCGGCAGCAACACCAGGTTGGCACTGGCCACGCCGTAGATGGTCGCAACGAATGCCACGGCAATGCCGCTGCCCAACTGCGTCGGATCAGCGAGGTTGCCCATCACATGAATCAGGCCCATTACCGCACCGATGATGCCGATGGTCGGCGCGTAGCCGCCCATGCTTTCGAAGACTTTGGCGGCCTCGATGTCGCGGGCCTCCTGAGTGTAGAAATCCACTTCGAGGATGCTGCGGATCGCTTCCGGCTCGGCGCCATCGACCAGCAGTTGCAGGCCCTTGCGTGAGTAGTTGTCCGGTTCGGCATCGGCGACGCCTTCCAGGCCGAGCAGGCCTTCCTTGCGCGCGGTGAGGCTCCAGTTGACCACGCGGTCGATGCCGCCGGCCAGGTCCACCCGTGGCGGAAACAGGATCCAGGCGAGAATCTGCATGGCGCGCTTGAAGGCGCTCATCGGCGATTGCAGCAGCGCGGCACCGATGGTGCCCCCGAGCACGATCAGCGCCGCCGGGCCGTTGGCCAGCGCGCCGAGGTGTCCGCCCTCAAGGAAGTTGCCGCCGATGATGGCGACGAACGCCAGGATAATCCCGATAAGGCTTAAAACATCCATCAGATACACGCCTCGACGATGTGCTTGCCGATGTCGTCCAGGCCATACACCGCGTCAGCCAGATCGGCTTTGACGATGGCCATCGGCATGCCGTAGATCACGCAGCTTGCTTCGTCTTGTGCCCATACCGAGCTGCCGCCCTGTTTGAGCAGACGCGCGCCTTCGCGGCCGTCGGCGCCCATGCCGGTGAGGACCACCGCCAGAACTTTGTCACCGTAGGACTTGGCTGCGGAACCGAAGGTGATGTCCACGCACGGCTTGTAGTTCAGACGCTCGTCGCCCGGCAGGATTTTCACCGCGCCACGGCCGTCGACCATCATCTGCTTGCCACCCGGCGCCAGCAGCGCCAGGCCCGGACGCAGGATGTCGCCATCTTCGGCTTCCTTGACGCTGATGCGGCACAGCTTGTCCAGACGCTCGGCAAACGCCTTGGTGAACGCCGCCGGCATGTGCTGGATCAGCACGATCGGCGCCGGGAAGTTCGCCGGCAATTGGGTCAGCACCCGTTGCAGGGCAACCGGGCCGCCGGTCGAGGTACCGATGGCAACCAGTTTGTAGGCTTTGCGTTTCGGTGCCGGCGACGACGCGCTGGCGGCTGGCGCACGCGCAGGTGCTGGAGCCGGCGCCGGACGCGTCGGTGCAGCAGCGCTGTGGCTGCTGAAGCTCGAAGCCGCCGGGGCTGGCGCAGGCGTCGGTGCAGCGGCCGGAGCCGGCGCACTGTAGGCACTGAAACGACGATTACTGCGCGAGATGCTGTGGACCTTCTCGCACAGCAGTTGCTTGACCTTCTCGGGATTGCGCGAGATGTCTTCGAAATTCTTCGGCAGGAAATCCACCGCGCCGGCGTCCAGCGCATCCAGGGTGACCCGGGCGCCTTCGTGCGTCAGCGAGGAGAACATCAACACCGGGGTCGGGCAGCGCTGCATGATGTGCCGCACCGCCGTGATGCCATCCATCATCGGCATCTCGTAGTCCATGGTGATCACGTCCGGCTTGAGGGCCAGGGCCTGATCGATCGCCTCTTTACCGTTGGTGGCCGTACCGACCACCTGGATGCTCGGATCCGCTGAAAGAATTTCCGAGACGCGGCGGCGGAAAAAACCCGAATCGTCCACCACCAGGACTTTGACTGCCATAAACACTCCATTAGGTGCAGCGGGACGTCGTCGCCCCGCTGCCCCGGATTCAAATACGCTTCGTCGCGTAACGCTTGAGCATGCTTGGAACATCGAGAATCAGCGCGATGCGGCCGTCACCGGTGATGGTGGCGCCGGACATGCCCGGAGTGCCCTGCAGCATTTTGCCCAATGGCTTGATGACCACTTCTTCCTGGCCGACCAGTTGATCGACGACGAAGCCGATCCGCTGGGTGCCCACCGAAAGGATCACCACATGGCCTTCGCGCTGCTCTTCGTGAGCGGCGGAGCTGACCAGCCAGCGCTTGAGGTAGAACAATGGCAGCGCCTTGTCCCGCACGATCACCACTTCCTGGCCATCCACCACGTTGGTGGTCGACAGGTCGAGGTGGAAGATTTCGTTGACGTTGACCAATGGGAACGCAAACGCCTGATTGCCGAGCATCACCATCAGGGTCGGCATGATCGCAAGCGTCAGCGGCACCTTGATGACGATCTTCGAGCCCTGGCCCTTGGTCGAGTAGATGTTGATCGAACCGTTGAGCTGGGAAATCTTGGTTTTCACCACGTCCATGCCGACACCGCGGCCGGACACGTCGGAGATCTCGGTCTTGGTCGAGAAACCCGGGGCGAAAATCAGGTTGTAGCACTCGGTATCGCTCAGGCGATCGGCCGCGTCCTTGTCCATCACACCGCGTTTTACCGCGATCGAACGCAGCACGTTCGGGTCCATGCCCTTGCCGTCGTCGGAGATCGACAACAGGATGTGATCGCCTTCCTGCTCGGCGGCCAGTACCACGCGACCGCCACGGGCCTTGCCCGAAGCTTCGCGTTCTTCCGGCGATTCGATGCCGTGGTCGACCGCGTTACGCACCAAGTGGACCAACGGGTCGGCCAGGGCCTCGACCAGGTTTTTGTCGAGGTCGGTTTCTTCACCCACCAGTTCCAGATTGATCTCTTTCTTGAGCTGACGCGCGAGGTCGCGAACCAGACGCGGGAAGCGCCCGAAGACCTTCTTGATCGGCTGCATCCGGGTCTTCATCACCGCGGTCTGCAAGTCAGCCGTGACCACGTCGAGGTTCGACACGGCCTTGGACATGGCTTCGTCGCCGCTGTTGAGACCCAGGCGCACCAGACGGTTACGCACCAGCACCAGCTCGCCGACCATGTTCATGATTTCGTCGAGACGCGCGGTATCGACCCGCACAGTGGTCTCGGCTTCGCTCGCCGGTTTTTCCGGCGGCGGAGCAGCTGCGGCGCGGGCCGGCGCCGGCGCAGCAGCGGCAGCAGGTTTTGGCGCTTCGGCTTTCGGCTCAGGCTTGGGAGCAGCCTTCGGCGCAGCGGCCGGAGCGGCAGCAGCCTTGGCGGCAGGCGCGGCCACAGTCGACGCGGTGCCCGCAGCAGCGGCGCCAACGTCGGTGAACTTGCCTTTGCCGTGCAACTCGTCGAGCAGCGATTCGAATTCGTGATCGCTGATCAGATCGCTGCCGGCAGCGGCGGCCGCCGGTGCGGCAGGCGCAACCGGTGCCGAGGCGATCGCCGACTCCAGCGCTTCAACGGCAAAGTTGCCCTTGCCGTGCAACTGATCGAGCAGTGCTTCGAATTCGTCGTCGGTGATGTCCGAGCTGTCGCCCGCCGCCGGTGCCGCTGGAGCGGCCGCTGCCGGTGCGACGGCGTCTGGCGCGAACTGGCCTTTGCCGTGCAGCTGATCGAGCAACGACTCGAATTCAGCGTCGGTGATTTCATCGCTGGCGGCCGCATCGGCAGCCGGCGCAGGTGCAACAGCAACCGGGGCTTCGGCCTCGGCCTTGACGGCGTTCAGCGAATCCAGCAGCTGTTCAAATTCGTTATCGGTGATGTCGCCCGAATCGCTCGAATCGCCTTCGACGACCAGTTCTTCGATCATCTCGGCCACTGGCGAAGCCGGTGCTTCGTCGGCCGTTTGCGGTTCGGCCAGACGCGCCAGCGCGGCCAGCAGTTCCGGGGTTGCAGCAGTGATCGGTGCACGTTCACGGACTTCGCTGAACATGCTGTTCACCGCGTCCAGTGCTTCAAGCACCACGTCCATCAGTTCTGCATCAACGCGACGCTCACCCTTGCGCAGGATGTCGAACACGTTTTCGGCGATGTGACAGCACTCCACCAGCTCGTTGAGCTGAAGGAAGCCGGCGCCCCCTTTTACAGTGTGGAAACCGCGAAAAATTGCGTTGAGCAGATCTGCGTCATCCGGGCGGCTTTCCAGCTCGACCAGTTGCTCGGACAGTTGCTCAAGAATCTCGCCGGCCTCAACCAGGAAATCCTGAAGGATCTCTTCATCGGCGCCGAAGCTCATTAATGGGGTGCTCCTACAGGTCTAAAAACCCAAAAAACCTAAAATTCCAAAACTCTAGAATCCGAGGCTGGATAACAAATCGTCCACATCGTCCTGACCGGACACAACGTCTTCTCGTTTATCGGCATGAATCTGCGGACCTTCACCCTGCGAGAGATGTTTTTGTGGATCTTTTTCTGCAAGCATCGCGGCACGGTCGTGTTCGATGCCCGCAAAGCGGTCAACCTGACTGGCCATGAGGACGAGTTTGAGCAAATTGCTTTCGACTTCGGTGACCAGTTGGGTCACACGCTTGATCACCTGACCTGTGAGGTCCTGGTAATCCTGAGCCAGCAGGATGTCGTTGAGGTTGCTCGACACCGCACGGTTGTCCGTGCTGCTGCGTGACAGAAAACCGTCGACCCGGCGCGCCAGTTCGCGGAACTCTTCAGCTCCGACTTCACGACGCATGAAGCGGCCCCAATCGGTGCTCAGCGCCTGGGCTTCTTCAGCCAGGCCATTGACCACCGGGGTGGCGCTTTCCACCAGATCCATGGTGCGGTTGGCCGCGGCTTCGGTCAGCTTGACCACATAGCCCAGGCGTTCGGTGGCGTCGGTGATTTGCGACACTTCCTCGGCCTGCGGCATGTGCGGATCGATCTGGAAATTGACGATCGCACTGTGCAGTTCGCGTGTGAGCTTGCCCACTTCCTGATACAGGCCGCGGTCACGGGTCTGATTGAGCTCATGGATCAGTTGCACAGCGTCGCCGAACCTGCCTTTTTCAAGGCTCTCGACCAGTTCGACCGCGTGTTTTTTCAGGGTCGACTCGAAATCGCCCTGTGAAGATTCGTTATGCTCCATAGCTCCCCCGCGCGTCATCAGCCGATGCGTTCGAAAATCTTCTCGATTTTGTCTTTCAACGCCTGAGCCGTGAAAGGTTTGACCACGTAGCCGTTCACACCGGCCTGAGCGGCTTCGATGATTTGCTCGCGCTTGGCTTCAGCGGTCACCATCAGCACCGGCAGATGCTTGAGTTTTTCATCGGCACGCACGTGGCGCAGCAAGTCGATACCGGTCATGCCCGGCATGTTCCAGTCCGTTACCAGAAAGTCGATGCTGCCGCTGTTGAGTACCGGAATGGCGGTAGTGCCATCGTCGGCCTCGACGGTGTTGGTGAACCCGAGATCGCGCAGCAGGTTCTTGATGATCCGCCGCATCGTTGAGAAGTCATCAACGATGAGGATTTTCATGTCTTTGTTCAATTCGACCTCCAAGCAGTCTTAAACGCGCCCAGCACCTGGACGCGCCACTTCAATCAATCGGCGCAGCACTCGAAGACTGTCTGGAGCACAACAGAGCAAGACCGGTGCCGTTCTCACCGCACCAGCCTCGTTCGCAGTGTCCCCACACTGCCTTCAGCGCGCTCGCCACTCCCCCAAACGCCCCCGCAAACGGGCCGCGCACTGGCTGTGTAACTGGCTGACCCGCGATTCACTGACGCCAAGGACTTCACCGATCTCCTTGAGGTTCAGCTCTTCGTCGTAGTACAGCGCCAACACCAGTCGCTCACGCTCCGGCAAATTGGCAATCGCGTCCGCCAGCGCCGCCTGGAAGCGTTCATCTTCCAGATCGCGTGACGGCTCAAGATGAGCACTGGCGCCATCCTCGTGCAGCCCTTCGTGTTCGCCGTCCTGCAACAGGTCGTCGAAACTGAACAGCCGGCTGCCCAGGGTGTCATTCAAAATCCCGTAGTAATCGTCGAGACTCAATTGGAGTTCGGCCGCAACCTCGTGATCTTTAGCGTCACGGCCGGTTTTAGCTTCAATTGAGCGAATGGCATCGCTGACCATACGGGTATTGCGGTGAACCGAGCGCGGTGCCCAATCCCCTTTGCGCACTTCATCGAGCATCGCGCCGCGGATCCGGATGCCCGCGTACGTTTCGAAACTGGCGCCTTTGCTGGCGTCATATTTGGTCGAGACTTCGAGCAGGCCGATCATCCCGGCCTGAATCAGGTCTTCAACCTGCACACTCGCCGGCAAGCGCGCCAGCAAGTGATAGGCAATGCGCTTGACCAGTGGCGCGTAACGCTCGATCAACTCGTACTGCGCGTCACGTGCCGACTTCTTGTAGTAGTTCATACCGCTCGCGGTCATAACACAGGCCCTGCTGTTTGCTGCACGAGGCGCTCGACGAAAAACTCAAGGTGGCCGCGCGGGTTGGCAGGCAGCGGCCAGGTATCGACCTTCTGCGCGATCGCCTTGAACGCCAGCGCGCACTTGGAACGCGGAAAGGCTTCATAGACCGCTCGCTGCTTCTGCACTGCCTTGCGCACGCTTTCGTCGTACGGCACGGCGCCGACGTATTGTAAGGCGACGTCGAGGAAGCGATCCGTGACCTTGGTCAACTTGGCGAACAGGTTGCGCCCTTCCTGCGGGCTCTGCGCCATGTTGGCCAGCACGCGGAAGCGGTTCATGCCGTAGTCGCGGTTGAGCAGTTTGATCAGCGCGTAGGCGTCGGTGATCGAGGTCGGCTCGTCGCAGACCACCAGCAACACTTCCTGCGCGGCGCGGACAAAACTGACTACCGAGTCACCGATACCCGCAGCGGTGTCGATCACCAGCACATCGAGATTGTCGCCGATATCGCTGAAGGCCTGAATCAGACCGGCATGTTGCGCCGGGCTCAGGTGCACCATGCTTTGGGTGCCGGAAGCGGCCGGCACGATGCGGATCCCGCCGGGGCCCTGCAACAGCACGTCGCGCAGCTCACAGCGGCCTTCGATCACATCGGCCAGAGTACGTTTGGGGGTCAGTCCCAGCAGAACGTCGACATTCGCCAGCCCCAGATCGGCGTCCAGCAGCATGACCCGACGGCCAAGCTCTGCCAGCGCCAGAGACAAGTTCACTGACACGTTAGTCTTGCCGACGCCACCTTTGCCGCCGGTCACCGCGATCACCTGTACGGGATGCATGCTGCCCATGTTATTTCTTTACCTTGTCTTGCATAGACGGAGGCCACATTACTGGCTGCGCGTTCTCAACCGGAACAATGCATGGCAGACCATCGATGTAGGTACAAAAACGGTTCATTACCTCAGCCAACCTGCTTGGTCGGGCTGTGGTAGATATCAGCGAACATGTCAGCCATGGCTTCTTCGCTGGGTTCTTCCTGCATTTGCACGCTGACGGCGCGGCTGACCAGTTGATGACGGCGCGGCAGATGCAGATCATCCGGAATCCGTGGGCCATCGGTCAGGTACGCGACCGGCAGTTCATGACTGATCGCCAGGCTCAACACTTCGCCAAGGCTGGCCGTCTCATCCAGTTTAGTCAGGATGCAGCCGGCTAGCCCGCAACGCTTGTAACTGTGGTACGCGGCGGTTAGAACCTGTTTCTGGCTGGTGGTTGCCAGCACCAGATAATTTTTTGAACGGATGCCACGCCCGGCCAGACTTTCCAGCTGCATGCGCAAAGCCGGATCGCTGGCCTGCAAGCCGGCGGTATCGATCAGCACCACGCGTTTGCGCAGCAGCGGGTCGAGCGCCTGCACCAGCGACTGGCCCGGATCGACGTGGGTCACCGGCACATTGAGAATCCGCCCCAGCGTCTTCAGTTGTTCCTGCGCGCCGATGCGGAAGCTGTCCATGCTGACCAGCGCGACATTCTGCGCGCCGTACTTGAGCACGTAGCGCGCAGCGAGTTTGGCCAGGGTGGTGGTCTTGCCCATGCCGGCCGGACCGACCATGGCAATCACCCCGCCCTCTTCCAGCGGCTCGACTTCCGGTACGGCAATCATTCGCGCCAGGTGCGCGAGCAGCATGCGCCAAGCCTGACGTGGTTCTTCAATATCGGTGATCATCGCCAGCAGATCGCGCGACAACGGCCCGGACAGACCGATGCGTTGCAGACGACGATACAGATTGGCTTGTGCCGGACGGCTGCCTTGCAGCTGATTCCAGGCCAGCGTGCCGAGCTGCACTTCCATCAGCTCACGCAGGCTGTTCAATTCGAAACGCATCGAATCCAGCGCACGCGGATCGACCCCAGCGGCCGCCGGTGCAGGTGCCGGAGCCGGACGCGCCGGGGCGGCGTAAGTCGGTTCGCTCAACGGTTCGGCAGCAGTCAGCGGCAGGCCGGCCGTCAACGGCAGCCCGGCGAACAACTGGCGATTGGTGTTGCCGTCGGCTTCGCCACGCAGGCTCAGTTCTGCCTGGGCGGTCACGATGCGCGACTGGGTCTTGCGCAGCTCGTCCTCGAGTTCCATGTTCGGAACCCGTGGCGCCAGCGCCGACAATTTGTAATCCAGCGCCGCCGTCAGCTCGACGCCGCCGGCAATGCGGCGGTTGCCAATGATGGCGGCATCAGCGCCCAGCTCATCACGAACCAGCTTCATGGCCTGACGCATATCGGCGGCGAAAAAACGCTTAACTTGCATAAACCACTACCTCAGCCGTTGGGCCCTACTGTCGCAACGATGGTCACTTGCTTGTTGTCCGGAATTTCCTGGTAGGCCAGCACGTGCAGCCCCGGGACTGCGAGGCGACCGAAACGCGAGAGCATCGCGCGGATCGGGCCTGCTACCAACAGGATCACCGGTTGACCTTGCATTTCCTGGCGCTGCGCCGCTTCGATGAGCGAACGCTGCAGCTTCTCGGCCATGCTTGGCTCCAGCAGAACGCCCTCTTCCGAGCCTTGTCCTGCCTTCTGCAGACTATTGAGCAATATTTGTTCCAACCTTGGTTCCAAGGTGATCACAGGCAGCTCGGAGTCAGTGCCTACAATGCTTTGGACGATGGCGCGGGATACGCCGACGCGTACTGCGGCGACCAAGGCGGCGGTATCTTGACTCTTGGCGGCGTTGTTGGCGATAGCCTCGGCAATGCTGCGGATATCGCGCACCGGCACGTGTTCGGCGAGCAACGCCTGCAGCACTTTGAGCAACTGCGACAGCGAAACCACACCCGGCACCAGCTCTTCAGCCAGTTTCGGCGAGCTTTTGGCCAGCAATTGCATGAGTTGCTGCACTTCCTCGTGGCCGATCAGCTCGCTGGAGTGCTTGTACAGAATCTGGTTCAAGTGGGTCGCGACCACGGTACTGGCGTCGACCACGGTGTAACCGAGCGATTGCGCCTGGGCGCGCTGGCTGACTTCGATCCACACCGCCTCCAGGCCGAAAGCCGGATCTTTGGCGGTAATGCCGTTGAGCGTGCCGTAGACCTGCCCCGGGTTGATCGCCAGTTCGCGATCCGGGTAGATCTCGGCTTCGGCCAGGATCACGCCCATCAGGGTCAGGCGATAGGCGCTCGGCGCCAGATCGAGGTTGTCGCGAATGTGCACGGTCGGCATCAGGAAGCCCAGATCCTGCGAGAGCTTCTTGCGCACGCCCTTGATCCGCGCCAGCAACTGCCCGCCCTGATTGCGATCCACCAACGGGATCAGGCGGTAACCGACTTCCAGGCCGATCATGTCGATCGGCGTCACGTCATCCCAGCCCAGCTCCTTGGTTTCCATGGCGCGGGCCGGCGACGGCAACAGCTCCTGCTGACGCTGAACTTCTTGCAGCGCCTGGACCTTGGCGACGTTCTGCTTTTTCCAGAACAGGTACGCGCCACCGGCCGCCAGCGCGGCCATGCTCAGGAACGAGAAGTGCGGCATGCCCGGCACCAAGCCCATGACCGCCATCAGACCGGCCGCCACCGCCAAGGCTTTGGGCGAGGCGAACATCTGCCGATTGATCTGCTTGCCCATGTCTTCCGAACCGGAAGCACGGGTCACCATGATCGCGGCCGCTGTCGATAACAACAGTGATGGCAATTGCGCCACCAAACCGTCACCGATGGTCAGCAAGGCGTAAACCTTGCCCGCGTCGGCGAAGGTCATGTTGTGCTGGAAGATACCGACGGCCATACCGCCGATGAGGTTGATGAACAGAATCAGCAGGCCGGCGATGGCGTCACCACGGACGAACTTGCTGGCACCGTCCATCGAACCGTAGAACTCGGCCTCTTGGGCCACTTCCTGACGGCGCGCCTTGGCCTGGTTCTGGTCGATCAGACCGGCGTTGAGGTCGGCGTCGATCGCCATTTGTTTGCCGGGCATCGCGTCGAGGGTGAAGCGTGCGCTCACCTCGGAAATCCGCCCGGCACCTTTGGTCACCACGACGAAGTTGATGATCATCAGGATCGCGAACACTACGATACCGACCACGTAGTTGCCGCCGATCACCACTTCGCCGAAGGCCTGAATCACCTTACCGGCGGCGGCGTGGCCGTCCTGACCGTGGAGCATCACCACCCGCGTCGAGGCCACGTTCAACGCCAGCCGCAGCAGCGTCGCCACCAGCAGAATGGTCGGGAACACCGCGAAATCCAGCGGCCGCAGCGCATACACGCAGACCAGCAGGACGACGATCGACAGGGCGATGTTGAAGGTGAAAAACACGTCCAGCAGGAACGGCGGCACCGGCAACATCATCATCGCCAGCATGACCAGCAGCAACAACGGCACGCCCAGATTGCCTCGACTGAGGTCGGCAACATTCGAGCGAGCAGTGTTGAATAACTGAGAGCGATCCACCGGTTTTCCCCGTTCCTTTAAAGCAAACTTTTGACGCCCAAAGCAGGCGCACGGCGGCTACTGCAAGAAGCCTTCCAACTTTTGCCGGGGATTGAAATTGAGGTTTGCCTCAGGGGAATTGTCTTGCCAGAAGCTGGGCGCCATGGAGCCGACCGCAAAACAGACGCAGGACGGCTATCACCATTAGCGGTGAACAAAAATCAGAAAAAACCGCGCACTCACGGATACCCGGCAGTCAAAATTTGCTCTGGATTAATCTCACCAAGACGCAAATTGCGGCCCACCAGGTAGCGCGTACCCTTACGGATCTGCTTCCCTCCCACGTCGACAAGCGCTTCCTCAGAATCGCCCAAAGTCACGATTTCCTCAGGCTGATGAAAAGGATCTTCGGGGAATGCCTTCAACACAATCAGTGCCCAGACAAAGTAAATGTCCGGCACATCCTGCGGCTCGATCTTCCGCTTGATCTGCGGCTCGACCTCCCATCGAAAGTCCTGCCCACCCGTGACCTGTAACTGATCACCGACCATGTGAAATTGTGGTTTGTGATAACGCGCCAGTAGGCCGGTGCCATTGCTCCCCCATGTATCGGAGTAGTTATTGGGCGAAGAGAAAACTCTGACCAACTCTTCAACAGTGCGAATGTTGCCAGCGGCACTATTGAATCGGTTGTAGAGACTATGGTGGGCTACCCCGTCCAACCTTGGCTTGATCGCATTGATATACGAACCGAGATAGCCCGGCACATACGCATCGCTCATGTGCACGAAATGCGTGAAGTCCAACACCGCATTAAAAGTGAACGTGCAAGCGATATGATCGGACTCTTTCGCCACCGACCCGGAAACGAAATCAAACCTCATTCCTTCAAGCTTTCTGTAATTCTCTGGCATGACCTTCTCCTTGGCGAATGTTAAAGACAGGTCAGAAGGCGACTTGCCCGTGAAACCTGCCAAGGAACATGGGATAGCTGAATGCACTTTGTGTCCACTGTCAGAACTAACAGGTAGAGGTCTTTTTCCGACAAGCGGAAGGCCGCGGTCTTTTGATTTATCAGGAATCGCGCCGCAATGAACACAGGTTGGCGGTATCACACAGATCCTCTGTGGGAGCGGGCTTGCTCGCGAAGAGGCCATCTACGACACCACAGAATCATGCGCAGCACCTTTAAACGCTGGCGTTTAAAAGACACCTCCAGACACGCCTTGCGGGCTACATATTCTTGCGCCATTGCCTACAGCTACGCCAGAATCCGCCGGCTTGTGCGCCTTGGGGGCGGGTTCTATTGTGGATCAGTCGCTGACGAATCAGCGATCGGGTCTCGCAGCCCGCTGATTTCTAGACGCACAACTTCCGTCCTCGTTTTATGGCGGCTGTACGTGGGAGACCTTTGGGTCTGCCGGTTCTAGAGTCCCGGTCTGCGACCCGCGTATGGCTGCCACCTCCCTTTCGTATCGCAGCGAAATGTGGCAGCTCCGTCGACTCTAGGAGCTTCACCATGATCAAACCAACACCCAACCCACCCGAAACCGACGCCACCTCCCCCTACGAATCACTCGATTCAAAAAAGCTCCACGAAGCCGCCGACCGCGCCCTCGACCACTACCTCTGCTCGCCCGGCACCACGCCCATTCAACGCAAAACCCGCTCGATGTATGCCGTGACCGCAGACTTCAAAAACGAAGAACTGCTGGCCGATGCCTGCGAAACACTCGCCTCGGCCAGAACCATCGCCAATGACTTCGCCCATCTGATACCGGCGTCGCAGCGCAGGACGCTGCTGGGCATCGCGCAACTGATCATGCTCGGCGAGTTGGCGGTGAATCGGGCGCTGGATAATCTGGGGTTGCCGCAGTAGCAGGAATCGGTGACAAGCCTTGAATGAAGCGTTGTGGCTGCTGACGTCTTCGCGAGCAAGCCCGCTCCCACAGGGATTGGTGTCGATCACAAACCTGTGCCTGCACGCCGAACCTGTGGGAGCGAGCTTGCTCGCGAAAGCGACCTCACAGCCGACACATGTCTCCAGGCATAAAAAAACCGCCACCTCATAACCGGGCTGCGGTTTGTCGCCTCTTTCCTTCAGCCCACATGACCACTTGTCGGAAACCCGCCGGCACCTGTCAGATCTGACAGGTGCCTAATTCCTCCAACGCGCGCTCAATAACTCCGTCACCCAGCCCCCCGACCGGAGTTCGCCAAATGTCCAGCCAGCAACCCCCTCGAGCCCTCAGACCTCCGTATTTTCCGGCACTGGTCAACCTCAGCCCTGCCGAACACTATGACGGCGGCATACCCATCAGAGCCGTGGAAGGCGATCTGCAAGGCATCATCCCCGCCTGGCTGACCATGTCCATTGGCGATCTGGCCGAGGTGTTCTGGGGCAATGACAGCGCCGCGGTCTGGAGCAAGACCCTAGAGCACGATGCCGAGCTCAACCAGGACCTGGTTTTCACCATTGCCAAGGGCCAGGTACTTGAGGGGGATGCCACGCCAGTGTTCTACCGGATCACGCGCAAGAACCAGGGCGCCCCGGAGGACTCGAAACCGGTCATGACACTGCTGGTCAAACTCACGCGTCCCGGCGAGTACGATGACATTCCCGGCGATGACGGCCACTCCGATCTCAAGTTCTCCCTCTCTCATGACGAGGTCGATGAAAACCTGCCGCCCAGCGGGGTGACGATGCACATCGTGCCCTACCGCAACCTCACCCGATACGACCGCATTCTCGCCCGCTGGGGCAGCCAGCAAGAGGTGCATGTCGTTACGCCGGAACAGGCCCAGGACCCGATCAGAAACCCGATCGAGGTTGTCTTCAGCCGCGCCGTTATCGACGACGCCGGGGACGGTTATCGTGTCGCGGTGGCTTATCAAGTCATCGATCGCTGCGGTAACTTCCCGGACGAACGCGCGCCGTGGTCGGCGACGCGTCATATGCTGGTGGACCTGGGGGGCAATCGGCTGGACGAACCGCAGGTGCTGGTCAACGGCATTCCAACCGACAGCATCGACCTCGACCAGCTCGAGGATGACGATGTGATCGCCCGCGTGTACATCACCAAGGACGATTTTGCGGTGGGCGACAAGGTGCTCCTGACCTGGATCGGCACCCCGGCGCAAGGCTCGCAGATCATCGTCGGGCCGCTGGAGAAAGAGGTGTCGTACGTACCCTTCCAACTCGATTTCCCCATCCCCAATGCCGCCGTCAAAGCCATCGCCAAAGGCGCAGCCTCGGTCGGCTATGTGCGCCGTCGCAGCGATGAAAGCGACCGCCGCTCAAAAAATGCCAGCGTCACCGTGATTGGCGACATCAGCCAGTTAGTTGCCCCTACCGTCGACGAGGCACCGGGCGGAACGTTGCCACCCGAAACGCGCTGGGCAACCGTGCAGATCCCTTGGTATCCCGGTCGCAACAGCAGCGACCTGATCAACCTGATCTGGTCGGCCCAGGCGCCCGGTAACGACACCGTTTATTACGAAGATCCCCGCCCGGTCGGCAACGTAGCGGACAATCAGCCCGTTCTGCGCAGCGTGAGCAATGCCGAAATCCAGCGTTTCAACGGCCTGAACGTCAAGGTCTATTACGTCGTCACCAACAGCGAAACGGGGCTGTTGAGCGTTCGCGAGTCGCTGCCGTTCATGATGCAGGTCGGCGTCGCCCTGCCGACGTTCGACCGGCCGGAAGTCGAGGGCGCAAATGCCAACGACGTGCTCGATCCGGACAACGTGCCACCCACCGGTGCCACGCTGGTGGTGCCGTACCTCGGCACCCGCGACAAGGATCGTGTGAACTACCGTTGGCGCGGCTCTGCCAGCGGCGGTAGCGTCAGCGACCATGTCGACCTCATCCCCGCCACCGCCGGCAGGCCTGTGCGGATTACCGTTGAGAAAAAATACGTGACCACCAACCTGAACGGTACGGTGGTCGCCGATTACAGCATTCAGCGGGCGGGCGAGACGCTGGGGCATTCTCATGAGTTGACGTTGCGCATCGGGACGGCGCTGGGGGAGCTACCGCCACCGTTCCTTGTAGCACCGGCCACCGATCCGATTGATGTCCTGGCCTACCCGAACGGGGTGACGGTGCGCATCGAATACCCAGAAGCATTGAGCGGCGACCAGGCATGCCTGGTGGAGGTCGATCCCCCAGCAGGCACGCCACCGTTTCCTTTGGTGGAGTTCAACAACAAGCGGGTGGATACAGTATTGAGCCCCGCGTTTTTGGCGGCGCGACATGGCAAGGTGATCGAATTGCGCTGGGATTTGAATCGCAATGATGAACAAGCGGGTGAATCAGATGCGACCAGGGTGACTTTGCTGAAGATCACAGATGAAGATCCACGGCTACCCTCGCCGAAAATTCCACAGGCATCGGATGACAACGTGCTGGATTTGAATTCTTTTGAAGGAAACGCCGAGGTTACCGTGCTGCCATGGACAGGAATCAGCACTGATAACATCGTACAACTTAAACTTTCGGGAAAAGACGACAATGATGACGACTGCACAATCCCGATATTGACCAATCACAAAATAACAGATACGGAAAAAACCTCTGGAATAAAACAGACACTGACCAGAGAGCAGTTGTTAAGTCTGGGACACGATACTGAATTGAAGATTTCTTTAGAAGTATCGCCGATCCCCGCCAGCAATTTGACACCTATTATATTTCCACCATTGAATTTAAAATTATTGAAAAATCCTCCTTTACTAACATTCGAGGATTTCGAGACAGGATCAGTGGGTCAGTGGCCCGTTGGAACAGTTATGGATTTCCCAAGCATGACCGTTACGATAGTGGCAGGATTAGTTTTATTCTCTCGTGAGAGCACTACTTTAGGCCCTCAGATAGCAGGAAAATTTTTTTACATTTACGACCGCGGAATTCTAAGATTCACACTAAAACATCCAGCAAAAAGCATTAAATTCGGCATAGCCTGCATTGATAAAAGACAGTCATCATGCACATGCTACGACGAAGACCTACAAATAATTAAATCGCAAACCACTCCACCATATGGTGGAAGCCCCAAAGCATGGGTCGACATAACAGAAACACCAGGTAGGAGAATTAAATTTATAGACATAAAAGACGGAGATCGCGCCTCATTTCTAGATAACTTCTCAATGATCTATTGAGCAACTTTTTCTTTGTCGTCATACCGCTGAGCATTGCGCATGCCGTCATGCTCGGCATAACGACGAATCCTAAGGGCCTGATGGGATAGCTCTCAGAGACAGTCACGCGATCTTTTACTTCTTAAACTCAGATGTTTAAAAGACACCTCCAGACACGTCTCCAAGGCTACACGTCCTTGCGCCATTGCCTACAGCTACGCCAGAATCCGCCGGCTTGTGCACCTTGGGGTCGGGCTCTATTGTGGATCGGTCGCTGACGAATCAGCGATCGGGTTTAGCGACTCGAATTCAAGTCAAAGGTGCATCAGCGTTCCAGGCTTCGTTGCGGATCTGAATTTTCGCGATTTCGTCATGGTGGCTGTATGCGGGAGACCTTCGGGTCTGCCGGGTGCCTTTGACCGGTTCGCTAACCTGCGTACAGCCGCCACCCCTCCTGTTTAGCGACAGGTTGTAGCGGCTCCACTTCAAAGGAGCTTCACCATGAGCAAACCAACACCCAACCCACCCGAAACCGACGCCACCTCCCCCTACGAATCCCTCGATTCAAAAAAGCTCCACGAAGCGGCTGACCGCGCCCTCGACCACTACCTCTGCTCTCCCGGCGCCACGCCCATTCAACGCAAAACCCGCTCGATGTATGCCGTGACCGCAGACTTCAAAAACGAAGAACTGCTGGCCGATGCCTGCGAAACACTCGCCTCGGCCAGAACCATCGCCAATGACTTCGCCCACCTCATACCGGCGTCGCAGCGCAGGACTCTGTTGGGCATCGCGCAACTGATCATGCTTGGCGAGCTGGCGGTGAATCGGGCGCTGGATAATCTGCAGTTGCCGGGCTAAGAAGGCAGGCAAGAACCTGTGGCGAGGGGATTCATCCCCGATCGGTTGCGCAGCAGCCGTAAACCCTGAACTCGCGGTATTTCTGAAAATTTGCAGTGACAGGATTTGGGTCTGCTGCGCAGCCCAGCGGGAGCAAGCTCCCTCGCCACAGTGACTGCGGCAGGAGCCGACGTTTCATTGGGTCAGGCGGGGGAGCTGGCGGTGAATCGGGCGCTGGATAATCTGGAATTACCGGGCTAAGAAGGCAGGCAAGAACCTGTGGCGAGGGAGCTTGCTCCCGCTCGGCTGCGCAGCAGTCGTAAAACCTGAACTCGCGGTATTTCTGAAAGATTGAAGTCTGGGGCCGCTGTGCAGCCCATCGGGGATAAATCCCCTCACCACAATGACCGCGGCAGGAGCCGAAATATCTTTGGGTCAGGCATAAAAAACCGCCGCCCCGTTCAATCGGGATGGCGGTTTTTATTGTGTCACTGTCAAGTCAGGAATCGCGCCGCAGATCCGGCGGGATCGGCAGATCGTCTTTCAGTGGATCCGGGCGTTTGCCCTTGCCGGCGCGGTACTGGCGGATCTGGTAGACGTAGGCCAGCACCTGGGCGACCGCCAGGTACAGGCCGCCGGGGATTTCCTGCTCGAGTTCGGTGGAGTAGTAGATCGAGCGCGCCAGCCCCGGCGATTCGAGGAGCATGACGTTGTTGGCGACGGCGATTTCGCGAATCTTCAGCGCGAGGAAGTCGCTGCCCTTGGCCAGCAACACCGGCGCGCCGCCCTTCTCCGAGTCGTACTTGAGCGCGACGGCGTAGTGGGTCGGGTTGGTGATGACCACGTCGGCGTCGGGAATCGCCGCCATCATCCGCCGCTGCGACATCTCGCGCTGAGTCTGGCGAATGCGCTGTTTGACCTCTGGCCGGCCTTCCTGATCCTTGTGCTCGTCGCGCACTTCCTGCTTGGTCATCAGCAGTTTCTTGTGCGCTTCCCAGAGCTGCACCGGCACGTCGACGGCGGCAATGATGATCAGGCCGCAGGCCAGCCACAACGTACTCCAGCCGACCAGCGTGACGCTGTGAATGATCGCCATTTCGAGCGGCTCGTGGGCGATCCGCAAGAAATCATCGACATCCGCCGACAACACCGCCAACGCCACCCCCAGGGTGATCAGAAATTTGGCCAGCGCCTTGAGCAGTTCGACCACCGCCTTGAACGAGAACATCCGCTTCAGGCCCGCGGCCGGGTTCATCCGGCTGAATTTGGGTGCCATGGAACCGGCGGCAAACAGCCAGCCACCGAGGGAGATCGGCCCGATCAGCGCCGCCAGCAACAGGGTGATCATGATCGGCTGGATCGCCAACAGTGCCATCTGACCCGACTGCAACAGGAACCTGCCCATGGCCCCCTGGTCCATGATCACTTCGCGCGAGAGGGTGAAGTTCAGGCGCATCAGCTCCATCAGGTCTTCGGCCAGCATGCCGCCGAACACCAGCAGCGCACCGGCACCGGCCATCATCACGGCGAGGGTGTTGAGCTCTTTGGAGCGGGCAATCTCACCCTTCTCACGGGAGTCTTTTTTGCGTTTGTCCGTGGGGTCTTCTGTTTTGTCCTGACCGCTTTCGCTCTCTGCCATGGCTCAGCGCGCCCGTGCCAGTTCGCGTAACAACTGCAAGGCCTCGGAGGCCAGCGGTTGATACTGATTGAGGATGTCCGCCAGACCGACCCAGACGATGAACAGGCCCAGCACCAGAGTCAGCGGGAAACCGATGGAGAAAATGTTCAACTGCGGCGCGGCGCGGGTCATCACGCCGAACGCGATGTTGACCACCAGCAGCGCAGTGACTGCCGGCAGCACCAGCAACAACGCCGCCCCGAGAACCCAGCCTAGCTTGCCGGCCAGCTCCCAGTATTGCGCCGTCATCAAGCCGCCGCCGACCGGCAGCGTGGTGAAGCTTTCGGTGAGGACTTCGAAGACCACCAGGTGGCCGTTCATTGACAGGAACAGCAAGGTCACCAGCATGGTGAAGAACTGCCCGATCACCGCCACCGAGACGCCGTTGGCCGGGTCGACCATCGAGGCGAAACCCATGCCCATCTGGATCGCGACAATCTGCCCGGCCACGGCAAATGCCTGGAAAAACAGTTGCAGGGAAAACCCCAGCACCGCACCGACCAGAATCTGCTCGGCAATCAGCAACCAGCCGCTGAGAGCAAGCGGACTGACGTCCGGCATCGGCGGCAGCCCCGGGGCAATGCATACGGTGATGGCCACGGCGAAATACAGGCGTATCCGCCGCGACACCAGCGTGGTGCCGAACACCGGCATGACCATCAGCATCGAGGCGACGCGAAACAGCGGCAACATGAACGACGCCACCCAGGTACTGATCTGGGTGTCGGTCAGCTGAAGCAGCGACTGCATGGCTTAGCCGATGACCATCGGAATGTTTTTGTACAACTGAATGATGTATTCCATGAACGTCTGCACGATCCACGGACCGGCGACTATCAGCGTCACCAGCATCACCAGCAGACGCGGCAGGAAGCTCAGGGTCTGTTCGTTGATCTGCGTCGCCGCCTGAAACATCGCCACCAACAAACCGACCAACAGGCTCGGCACCACCAGAATCGCGACCATCAATGTGGTCAGCCAAAGGGCTTCACGAAAGATATCGACCGCAACTTCCGGCGTCATGGCGAGACACCTCCGAAACTGCTGGCCAGGGTGCCGATAATCAGCGCCCAGCCATCCACCAGCACGAACAGCATGATCTTGAACGGCAGCGAAATGATCAGCGGCGAGAGCATCATCATACCCATCGCCATCAGCACACTGGCCACGACCAGGTCGATGATCAGGAACGGAATGAAGATCATGAAGCCGATCTGGAAGGCGGTTTTAAGCTCGGAAGTGACAAACGCCGGCACCAGAATGGTCAGCGGCGCCTGATCCGGGGTGGCAATGTCGGTGCGCTTGGACAGACGCATGAACAGCTCCAGATCGCTGGTGCGGGTCTGGGCGAGCATGAAGTCCTTGATCGGTACCTGAGCCTTTTCCACCGCCTGCTGCGCGGTGAGTTTTTCCGCCAGATACGGCTGCAGCGCATCGTTGTTCACCCGATCGAACACCGGGGCCATGATGAACATGGTGAGGAACAGGGCCATGCCGGTGAGGATCTGGTTCGACGGCGTCTGCTGCAGGCCGAGGGCCTGACGCAGGATCGAGAAGACGATGATGATCCGGGTGAAACTGGTCATCAGAATCACGGCCGCCGGAATGAAGCTCAGCGCCGTCATGATCAGCAGGATCTGCAGGCTGACCGAATACTCCTGCGCGCCATCGGCGTTGGTGCCCAGCGTGATCGCCGGGATCGACAACGGATCGGCGGCGAACGCCAGCGGCGCGGCCAGCATCAAGGCCAGCGTCAAGACGATGCGTAGCGCACCCATTACTTCTTATCCTTCTGATCCTTGCCGAGAATCTTCAGCAGATGCTGGGCAAATTCCGGGGTCGCTTTTTCGCTGCTGCTCGGCACTGGCACCGGCTCCTTGAGCACGTGCAGCGCGGTGATGGTGCCGGGGCTCAAGCCGAGCAGAATCTGCTCGTTGCCGACCTGCACCAGCATCAACCGGTCACGCGGACCGAGTGCGCGGGAGCCGATCAGCTCGATCACCTGGCCCTTGCCCGCCGGCCCTGTCTGCTGCACCCGGCGCAGCAGCCAGGCGAGGAAGAAGATCAAGCCCAGCACCAGCAACAGACCGAACACCAGTTGCGTCAGTTGCCCGGCCACGCCGCTGCTGACCATCGGCGCGGTGGCAGCAGGCACGGTCGTCGCCGTCGACGGCTCGGCGGCCAGCACGCTCAATGGCAGTGCCAGCAAAGCCCTGAGAAACCGTTTCACTCAGCGCAGCTTCTTGATGCGTTCGCTTGGGCTGATCACGTCGGTCAGGCGGATGCCGAACTTCTCGTTGACCACCACCACTTCACCGTGCGCGATCAGCGTACCGTTGACCAGTACGTCCAGCGGCTCGCCGGCCAGACGATCGAGCTCGATCACCGAACCCTGGTTCAGTTGCAGCAGGTTACGGATGTTGATGTCGGTGCTGCCCACTTCCATCGAGATCGACACCGGGATGTCGAGGATCACGTCCAGGTTCGGACCGTCCAGGGTCACCGGATCGTTGTTCTTCGGCACGCTGCCGAACTCTTCCATCGGCAGACGGTTGGAGCTTGCAGCGCCAGCGTCGGCGGCCAGCAGCGCGTCGATGTCGGCCTGGCTGCCATCACCGGTCTCTTCCAGGGCCGCAGCCCATTCGTCGGCCAGTGCCTGATCGTCCTGGGCGTTCATTTCGTCGTTCATCATTTGTCCTCGGCGGGCAACAATTCAGTTAAATGCGTGGGGGAAAAGCGCCGCTTCAGCGACGCTCGATCGGCTCGATCACCTGCAACGCGAGGTTGCCTTTGTGCGAGCCCATCTTGACCTTGAAGGCCGGTACGCCGTTGGCGCGCATGATCATGTCTTCCGGCATCTCGACCGGGATCACATCCCCCGGCTGCATGTGCAGGATGTCGCGCAGCTTCAACTGGCGGCGAGCCACAGTGGCGCCGATCGGTACATCGACATCGAGCACGTCCTGACGCAGGGCGTTGACCCAGCGCTCGTCCTGATCGTCGAGGTCCGACTGGAAACCGGCATCGAGCATTTCACGCACCGGCTCGATCATCGAGTACGGCATGGTCACGTGCAGGTCGCCGCCACCGCCATCGAGTTCGATGTGGAAGGTGGAGACCACGATCGCTTCGCTCGGGCCGACGATGTTCGCCATGGCCGGGTTCACTTCCGAGTTGATGTACTCGAAATTGACTTCCATGATCGCCTGCCAGGCTTCCTTCAGATCGACGAACGCCTGCTCCAGCACCATGCGCACCACACGCAATTCGGTCGGGGTGAATTCACGCCCCTCGATCTTGGCGTGACGGCCGTCGCCGCCGAAGAAGTTGTCCACCAGTTTGAACACCAGTTTGGCGTCAAGGATGAACAGCGCGGTGCCGCGCAGCGGTTTGATCTTGACCAGGTTGAGGCTGGTCGGCACGTACAGCGAGTGCACGTATTCGCCGAACTTCATCACCTGGACGCCACCGACGGCAACGTCCGCCGAGCGGCGCAGCATGTTGAACATGCTGATGCGGGTGTAACGGGCAAAACGCTCGTTGATCATCTCCAGAGTCGGCATGCGTCCACGGACGATGCGATCCTGGCTGGTCAGGTCGTAGCTTTTGACACTGCCGGGTTCGGCAGCGTTATCGGTCTGTACCAGACCATCGTCGACGCCATGCAACAGCGCGTCGATTTCATCCTGGGACAGCAGATCCTGCACGGCCATGTCGTGTTCCTACTGCAGTACGAAATTAGTGAAAAGCAACTGTTCGATCACCACTTTGCCCAGCTCTTTCTGCGCCACTTCCTGGACGCTGGCGGTAGCCTTCTGGCGCAACATCTCCTGGCCGACCGGGGTCGCCAGCGTGGCGAAATCCTGACCGGAGAAGAGCATCACCAGGTTGTTGCGGATCACCGGCATGTGCACTTTGAGCGCTTCCAGATCGGCCTGGTTACGCGCCAGCATGGTGATGCTCACCTGCATGTAGCGCTGACGGCCGTTCTGGTTGTAGTTGGCGACAAACGCCGGCGCCATCGGCTCGAAGATCGCCGGTTGCTTGCCGACCGGCGCAGCCTCGGCCGCTGCGGCAGGCTTGCTCTGAGCGCTGTGCATGAAGTACCAGGTCGCGCCCACGGACACACCGATCGCCAGCAGCAAAGCCACCACGATCAGAATGATCATCTTGAGTTTGCCTTTGGTCGCGGGGTCTTTTACAGCTGCTGCTTCGCTCTTCGCCATGCCAATAATCCGTCACTAATCGGGTTTTCACAGTCGCACGGCAAGGCAAGAGCAAGTGTTATGCCAGAAGTGTCGGAGCACACTGGAGAGCGCTCTAAAACCAATGTGGGAGCGGGCTTGCTCGCGAATGCGGTGTGTCAGCCGACATTGATGTCGATTGAACAACCGCATTCGCGAGCAAGCCCGCTCCCACAGGGGGGATACAGCGTTGTATCAGGCGTAATAGTCGACGGCGCTGCTGCCGATCACGCTGGTGGTTTGTGCAGCGGCTTCAGCCACGCTCACAGGCGCCAATTCTTCTTCCGCCGAATCCAGTCGACCACCTGCAGCGCTGGTGCGTCCGCTCTGGCCTTGCTGCGCCTGTTCCTGACCCTGCCCCTGCCAGCCACGGCTCTGGTCGGAGACATTGACGTCGACCTGGCCCATGCCCTGCTGGGTGAACATGTCACGCAAGCGATGCATCTGACCGTCGAGCGCTTCGCGCACGCTTGGGTGCGCGCTCATGAAGGTCACCTGGGTCTGCTGGTCCGGAACCATGTTGACCCGAATATCCAGACGCCCCAGTTCCGCCGGCTGCAATTGAATATCCGCCGCCTTCAGGTTGGCGCTGGACAGGTACATGACGCGGTTGACGATTTCTTCGGTCCAGCCGCTCTGATGCATGGCGATCGGTTGATTCACCGGCACCGCGTTCGCGGTTTTCGGAGTGGCCGCCTGAGTCAGCGCCGCCAGACGGTTGGCGAAATCATCGACACGGGTGTCGCTGGTAGCAGCCTTCAGATCTTTCAGGCCATCGTCGATCAGGCCGCTGAAGGCCTTTTCACCATTCTGACTGGTGCTGTCCTTGTCGGCCTGCACGTCGAGCATGCTCGCCATGCCGGCAGCGAAGTTCTGCGCCGCAGTCAATTCACCGTCGGCCTGAGTCTGGGCCGGCGTAGCTTTCGGTTGGGCTTGGCTGCTGGCGGAAATGTGCCCGCCCTGCTCCATCGCCATACGCAGCGCCGGCAACGAGTCGAGTGGATCGGCCGCCGGGTCGAACGCGCTATCGGTTGATGCCGCCGGATCTTTGACCACGGCTGGCGCCAAAGTGGCGGCCACGACCGGCGCTTCGGTTTTGGCCGGTTCCGGTGTTGCAGCGACTGGCGCTGCCACCACCGGCGCGGTCACCAGCGGCTGCACGGTTTGCGCAAGTGCCGGATCCAGCGCCGGATCCATCGGGGTGGTGTCGGCCACTGGCGTCTGCGCGCTGTCAGCGGCCGCATCGGCGGCGGCCTTGTCAGTGGCGGCCTGATCATCGGTGGTGGTCGACGCGGTCTTGTCGGCTGGCAAGGCATTGCCGCTATCGGCAACAGTCTGTTGCGTGGCGGCAGACTTATCCTTGGCGAAATCTTTCTTGTCGCTGTTGTCGGCAACCTTGTCGCGCGCCGGTTTCAACGAACTGTCAGAGTTCGCAAGAGTCTTTTTCGGGCCTTGATCGGCGAACACCTGAGCGAAGCTTGAGGCCTTGTCCCCGGTGTCTGCGGCCATGACCGGCGTTTTCGCGGCGGCGGCTTGCGCCTTGGCCTGGGCGGCAGATTGAAGAAGAACATTGGGGGTCGCAGGCATGACACGGTCTCCGCTGCACTGGGATCGTAGGTACAGTTGACGGGGATTATTGCAAGTGTCGGGCCAGATTTGTCCGGCGCTTGCGAAAAGCGCCGGACGGGGGGAATCAATGGGTCAGGGCGTGCAGGCGTTCGTCTTCGTAGACAGGTCGCACATCAGCGAACTCGCCACTGATGTCAGCCACCAGCCTGGCAATGTCCGAGGGGCTTTTATTTTTGGCTTCCGATTCCAGCTCCTGGCAGAGCGCCGCCAACCGGACAGCTCCCATGTTGCTGGCGCTGCCCTTGAAGCTGTGGGCAACTTCAGACAAAGCCTTGGCATCCGCCGTGTTCTGCAGCTCAGCCAAGCGACTTTCGGAATCGGCCAGAAAGGTATCCAGAAGCTCCGGATAACCCTCCTCCATGACTTCGCGCAGTACGCTCAGCGCCTCGCGATCAATATGTGTGTCAGTCACTTGTTCACTCCTTGATCAAGAATCGGCGAATTATGCCTCAACCCTCCCAGAAAAACTCCACGCAAGCACTGCGACCTTCGTCCGACCAACTGGCGTTATGCCCCAACTGCCGGACCAGGCTGACACCGCGCCCCGACAGACGGACACCGTCCAGCGGCCGCTCCATTACCCGCGCCACGTCAAAACCCTTGCCGCTGTCCTCGACGCGGATCACCAGACAACCACCGGCACCTTGCGGCTTGACCTGCAGATGCACGCGCACATAACCGTCCTGCTGGGCTTCGAGCCGCTCGTTGCGCTGTTCATAGTAACGAGCGAAGCCACTGGCATCACGCTTCAGGCTGGAATCCAGACCAAGAACACCGTGCTCCAACGCGTTGGAGTACAGCTCGGCGAGCACGCTGTAGATCGCCCCGCCCTGGGTGCGCAAACCGTGCACTTCCTGCAACAACTGCAGCAGATACGGCAAAGGATTGAAGCGTTTGAGCGTCGCCCCGCGAAACTCGAAACCTACCGACCAATCCAGCGGACAGGATTGACCGCTGTCGGAATACACCGGCGCCGACGGCATCACCTGCGCCGCCTCCAGCAAGCTGATCTCGACCATGCTCACATCGTCGCGGGGCTCGCCGCGAAAGGCGTGCAAGGCCTGCTCGATCTCGGCGAACAGGTTGTCCGGCTCACGATTGGCGGCGAACAGCTGCTGCAAACGCTCGACACCAAACAACCGGTCGTCGGCGTCAGTGGTATCGATCACCCCGTCTGACAGCAGGAACACCCGGTCGCCCACGGCCATGGTCTGTACTTCGGTGCGATCATCAAACGCTTGCGGACTGAGCACCCCCAGCGGCAAATGGCGCGCCGCCAGCGGCATACGTTCGCCGGTGGCGATCCGGTGCAGATAACCGTCAGGCATGCCGCCGTTCCACACCTCTACCGAACGCCGCTGAAAACTCAGACAAAGCATGGTCGCGCAGCAGAACATGTCCACCGGCAGGATGCGCTTGAGCTTGGCGTTCATCTCGCGCAGGGTCTCGGCCAGGCCGTAACCCTTGGCGGTCATACCGTAAAACACTTCGGCCAGCGGCATCGCCCCCACCGCCGCCGGCAATCCGTGACCGGTGAAATCACCGAGCAGCACATGCATGTCGCCGGCCGGGGTGTAGGCCGCCAGCAGCAGGTCGCCGTTGAACAACGCATAGGGCGATTGCAGATAACGAATATTCGGTGCACTCAGGCAACCGGAATGCGCGACCTTGTCGAACACCGCTTTGGCCACGCGCTGTTCGTTGAGCAGGTAATCGTGATGTCTGGCGATCAGGTCACGCTGTTGCAGCACCGTGGCCTGCAAGCGGCGCAAGCGATCCATCGCCTTGATTTTGGCGGCGAGGATCACCTGGTTGTAAGGCTTCGCCAGAAAGTCGTCGCCACCCGCCTCCAGACAACGGGCCAGCGCTTCACTTTCGGTCAGCGAAGTCAGAAAGATGATCGGCACCAGGGTTTCCCCCGCCAGCGCCTTGATCTGCCGCGCCGCTTCGAAGCCGTCCATCACCGGCATCATCGCGTCCATCAGCACCAGATGCGGTGGCTGACGCTTGAATACCTCGAGCGCTTCGGCGCCATTGGCGGCGGTCAGCACTTCATGCCCCTGACGGCGGACGATGGTCGACAACAGTAACCGGTCGGCGGCACTGTCTTCGGCGATCAGGATCGTCAGCGGCTCTTGCGCCTGCATGGCCGTCAACTGATGTCGAACAGTTTGTCGAAGTTGGAGATGGCGAGGATCTTGCGCACGTCGGAGTTGCTGTTGATCACGCGTACATCCGAGTCGTCGCCGCCGGCGTGATCGCGCAGCAGAAGCAGCATGCCCAGCGCGGAGCTGTCGAGGTAGGTGGCATCTTTCAGATCAACCACGATGGAGTCGGGTTTCTGGTCAAGCCGCTCATAGGACTCGCGAAACTCCTGATGGCGCCCAAAATCGAACCGCCCCTTGACCGAAATCGTCAGTTTTTGACCATCCGGAGAGACTTCTGTAACGACTGACATTGACTGGCTTCCTTGTCATTGACGAACGTGTACAAGGTTTAGCACCTGGACAGGGTTGGGGCAAGGCTCAGCGCAGAAGCAAATGTGGGAGCGGGCTTGCTCGCGAAGGCAGTCGGTCAGTTGACTGAGGTGTTGACTGACACGACGCCTTCGCGAGCAAGCCCGCTCCCACAGGGAGTTTTTGGGCAATTTGAAAAGGGTTGTGTCGCGGCAGGCGCTGCGACAACTGGTCCAGCAGCTTCTGCTCGCGCTTGTCTTCGAGGCCTTGCGCCTCTTCGCCGTAGCGCTGCACCCGTTTGCGAAGGAGAAGCTATGCCCTGCAGCCACTCCGCGACTGCCGCTTGTCGCCACTGTCAGATCTGACAGTAGATCGAGGAAAGAGGCATAGCCCTTAATCAAGCGGCAGCAATTTCGCTGCGCTCAGGTCAAAGGACGCATCATGAAATCGCCTAATGCACTTTTCGAAGCACCGTCCCTGCGTAACACCGCGTCACCAAGCATCATCACTCATGATGAATACCTAAAGGGTGATTCCGCCTTGCAGGCAAAATACACTGGTAAAGGAGGCGAACTAATCACGTTTTACCTGGTGTGCGACGCCGCCTATCCCACATTGCATACTGATACAACCATTGCTGATCATGGGACATACGGTGCTTATATCGATTCTGTCAATCATTGGGATATTTTGGGCAAACAGATACTCGCTTTCTACACCGTAGTAAGTGACTCAGAGCTTCTAGGTTTCTCCGCAATGTTCAGTTTCACAATATTGGACAAATGACTCAGACCATCCTCTAGCACCACTGCTGCGGCACGTTAATACGGATCGTGCCGCGGCAAACGCTGCGACAACTCGTCCAGCAGCTTCTGCTCGCGCTTGTCTTCGAGGCGTTGCGCCTCTTCGCGGTAGCGCTGTACCAGTTTGCGCAGGCCTTCAACCTTGGCAAACGCCTGCTGCCAGGCGTCGCGCGCCTTGATCAGGTTGTTCTGGTGCCAGACCAGGCTCTGGCGCTGCTGGTCGATCGCGGTGTCCAGTTGCGCCAGAAAGCCGTGATACCCCAGCAGCCATTGCCCGGAAACCCCGTCGCTGCCGCGCACGATCCACTGTTCCTGATAATCCAGACGAAAGGCGTCGAGGTCGGCGAGTTTGCTTTCAGCGACTTTGACCTGGCCTTGAAAGTAACCCAGGCGTTGCACGGCGGTTTTCTCGGCCTGTTCGGCCATTTCCACCACCGGCGCCAGGCGCGCAGCTCGGCTCACGGCCATGGCCGGTTACCCGCCCGCCGCAGGCGCGAACAGGGTTTCGAGGTAAGCCTGGCTCTCGCCCATGTTGATCTTGTCGTTCAGGCCCTGGCGCTGGTAGCGGGTCAGTTGCGGTTGCAGCGAGATCGCCAGATCGGTCTCGCGGTCGCCACCGGCAACGTAAGCGCCGACGCTGATCAGGTCGCGGCTCTGCTGATAGCGCGACCACAGCTGCTTGAAATACTGCGCGCGCTGCATGTGCTCCGCCGAGACCACGGCCGGCATCACCCGGCTGATCGACGCTTCGATGTCGATGGCCGGGTAGTGCCCTTCCTCGGCCAGACGCCGGGACAACACGATGTGGCCGTCGAGCACGCCCCGCGCCGAGTCGGCAATCGGGTCCTGCTGGTCATCGCCTTCGGACAATACGGTGTAGAACGCAGTGATCGAACCGCCGCCCTTTTCCGCATTACCGGCGCGCTCCACCAGTTTCGGCAGTTTGGCGAACACCGAAGGCGGATAACCCTTGGTCGCTGGCGGCTCACCGATGGCCAGGGCGATTTCCCGCTGGGCCTGGGCGAAACGGGTCAGCGAATCCATCAGCAACAGGACGTTCTTGCCCTTGTCGCGGAAATACTCGGCGATGCGCGTGCAATACATCGCCGCGCGCAGACGCATCAGCGGCGCATCGTCCGCCGGCGAGGCGACGACCACCGAACGCTTGAGGCCTTCTTCACCGAGGATGTGCTCGATGAACTCCTTAACTTCTCGACCCCGCTCACCGATCAGACCGACGACGATAATGTCGGCCTCGGTGAAACGGGTCATCATGCCCAGCAGCACCGATTTACCGACACCGGTACCGGCGAACAGACCCAGACGCTGACCACGCCCGACCGTCAGCAAACCGTTGATGCAACGAATGCCGACATCCAGTGGTTCGTGGATCGGGTCACGGTTGAGCGGGTTGATCGTCGGGCCGTCCATCGGCACCCAGTCTTCAGCCTTCATCCCGCCCTTGCCGTCCAGCGCGCGTCCGGCGCCATCGAGTACGCGACCGAGCATGCTCATGCCCATCGGCAGGCGACCGGTTTCGGCCAGCGGCACCACGCGGGCGCCCGGGGCAATGCCGGCGACGCTGCCGACCGGCATCAGAAAGACTTTGCTGCCAGAGAAGCCCATGACTTCCGCTTCCACCTGGGACGGGTGATAACTGTCGTCATTGATGACCAGGCAGCGCGTGCCCATGGCGGCGCGCAGGCCTTCGGCTTCGAGGGTGAGGCCGACCATACGCAGCAGGCGGCCTTCGAGAATCGGCGCGCCGGCGATTTCAGTGGCGTCGGCATAGGTGCTGAGGCGCTTGGCGAAACTGGTGCGTTCAAGGCGCATCGGGGGTGTCCGCGAGCGGCTCTTGCGGCGCAGCCGCCAGTTGGCTTTCTTCAGGAATGTCCAGGCTCAGGTCCGGCGCGGCCGGGTGCAGAGCCTGTTCGTGCAACTGGTCGAACAGTTTGGCCATGACCTGGGTCACGCGGGTCTCGATGCTGGCGTCGATGCGGCTGTGTTCGGTTTCAACCCGGCACCCGCCCGGCAGCAGCGAGTCGTCTTCGACAATGCGCCAGGATTCCTCATGACGCTCGCGCAAGGCCTTGGCCTGCTCGAAGTCCTGCGGATTGACGTACAGACGCACGTTGTCCACGCCCAACGGCAGCAGCTTGAGCGCGTCGCGCATGACGTGTTCGATCTGGCTGGAATCGATGGCCAATTCGCGCTTGATCACCTGTCTGGTGATGTGTTGCACGAGGTCGACCAGCGACTTTTCGATCTGCGTGTCTTGCTCGGCAATCGGCTCGAACAGATGGGTCATCAGTTGCTCGAGGCTGGCCAGTTTCGCCGCCAGCGCCACTTCGGCTTCCTGACGCACCTTGAGGGTGGCGCTGTGAAAACCTTCCTTCTCGCCGATGCCAAAGCCCTCGTTGTAAGCCTCCTGACGGATGCTTTCGAGTTCTTCCAGGGTCAGTGGCTGGACTTCTTCCAGCGGCACTTCTTCCATTTCCGGCGGTTCGGGCTCCGGTTCCGGCTCGGGTTCCGGTTTCGGCGGATCGAAGCTGGGCAGTGCCCAGGATTCGAAACCACGGACATCGCGGGCGCGGATCAGATCCGTCACTGACTCGTCATGCTTGTCCATGGGCTTAGATCATTTCCTCGCCGCCCTTGCCACCGAGCACGATTTCGCCGGCTTCGGCCATGCGACGGGCAATGGTGAGGATTTCTTTCTGCGCGGTTTCCACGTCGCTGACGCGCACCGGGCCTTTGGCTTCGAGGTCGTCGCGCAACAGTTCGGCCGCACGCTTGGACATGTTCTTGAAGATCTTCTCTTTGACGCCTTCGTCCGAACCCTTGAGGGCCAGCACCAGCACGTCGGAGGACACTTCGCGCAACAGCGCCTGGATGCCGCGGTCGTCGACGTCGGCGAGGTTGTTGAACACGAACATGAGGTCTTCGATCTGACCGGACAGGTCTTCGTCGACTTCGCGGATCGAGTCCATGAGCTGGCCTTCGATCGAGCTGTCGAGGAAGTTCATGATGTCCGCCGCACGCTTGATGCCACCCAGGGTGGTGCGCGAGGCATTCGAGTTGCCGGAGAACTGCTTCTCGAGAATCTGGTTCAGCTCTTTCAGCGCCGCCGGTTGCACGGTATTCAACGACGAGACGCGCAGGATGATGTCCAGACGCACCTTGTGGTCGAAGTTGCCCAGTACTTCACCGGCCTGATCCGGGTCGAGGTACGCCACCACGATCGCCTGGATCTGCGGGTGTTCGTAACGGATCACGTCGGCAACGGCGCGCGGCTCCATCCATTTCAGGCTGTCGAGGCCGCTGGTGTTGCCACCGAGCAGGATGCGGTCGATCAGGCCGTTGGCCTTGTCTTCACCCAGCGCCTGGGTGAGCATTTTGCGCACGTAGTCGTCGGAGCCGACGCCGAGGCTGGTCTGGTCGCCGACGATGTCGACGAACTCGCTCATGACCTGCTCGACCTGCTCGCGATGGACGTTGCCCATCTGGGCCATGGCCACACCGACCCGCTGAACCTCTTTCGGGCCCATGTGGCGCAGCACTTGCGCGGCATCGGTCGAACCCAGGGACAGCAGCAGAATCGCGGCTTTGTCGACCTTGTTCAGTTTGACGGTTGCGGCTCGGTTATCACTCATCTGCGTTAATCCACTCTTTCACGACCTGAGCCACGCGACCCGGATCCTCGGCCACCAAGCTCTTGATTGCATTCAGTTGTGCGTCGTAACCCTCACTCGGGCTCGGCAACAGAATGCTCTGCGGACCACCGAGGCTCACGCGGTCGTTGGCCAGGTCGCCGTCCAGGCCGCCCATGCCACCGAGTTCCACGTCGCTGCCCAGACCGGCCAGCTCCTTGCCTTTGCCGCCGCCGGTGATGTTGTTCAACACCGGACGCAGCACACCAAACACCAGCACCAGGATGAACAACACACCCAGCACTTGTTTGACGATGTCCCAGAACCATGGCTGGGAGTAGAACGGAATATCGGCAACCACTTCACCGCGTTCGGCGGAGAACGGCATGTTGATCACGCTGACGCTGTCACCACGGCTGGCATCGAAGCCGACCGCGTCCTGCACCAGACGGGTGAAGCGCGCCAGTTCATCGGCGCTCCACGGCGCGCGGGTGGTTTCACCGTTGGCCGCATTGACCTTGACCTGATCGTCGACCACCACCGACACCGACAGACGATTCAGGCGACCCTGCTGCTGTTTGGTGTGGCTGATGGAACGGTCGAGCTCGAAGTTCTTGGTGGATTGTTGACGCTTGTCCGCCGGGTACGGCGCGAGCATTGGCTGGCCGGTGGCCGGGTCCATGATCTGCTGACCGTTGGCATCGACCAGTGGCTGACCTGGCTGAATCATGCCGGTAGAGCCTTGCGCGCCACCGGTGGTTTGCGGGGCCGAAGCCGGCGCCGGCGGCTGGTTGCTCAGGGCACCCGGCACACCTTGCGGGCCATTGCTGGCGGTGCGTTGTTCGTTGACCGACTGCTCACTGCGCAACGCCGGCTGGTCCGGGTTGAACTGCTCGGCAGTCGATTCGACGGCACTGAAATCAATGTCGGCCGAGACTTCAGCCTTGTAGCGATCGTTGCCCAGTACCGGTTGCAGAATGTTGTGCACGCGCTGAGTGAGCATGCTTTCCATGCGGCGGCTGTAATCGAACTGCTTGCCGGCCATGGTCATTTCGGAGTTTTCCGCCTGATCGGAGAGCAGGTTGCCCTTCTGATCGACGACGGTGATCTGCGATTTGCTCAATTCAGGCACGGAGGTCGCCACCAGGTTGATGATCGCCACCACCTGACCCGGCTCCAGCGAACGCCCGGAGTACAGCTCGACCAGTACCGAAGCGCTTGGCTTGCGCTCATCACGCACGAACACCGAACTTTTCGGAATCGCCAGGTGCACGCGGGCGCCCTTGACGTTGTTCAGGCTGGAGATGGTGCGCGCCAGTTCGCCTTCGAGGCCGCGACGGTAACGGGTCGCTTCCATGAACTGGCTGGTGCCCAGACCCTGTTCCTTGTCGAGAATTTCGAAACCGATGTTGCCGTCGCTGGGAGTGACACCAGCGGCCGCGAGTTTCATCCGCGCACGGGACAGGTCGTCAGCCTTGACCAGCAAGGCGCCGGAGTTCGGCTCGACGGTGTAAGGGATGTCGGCGGAGGCCAGGGTGTCCATGACCTGCTTGGCGTCCATGCCGGCAAGGCTGCCGTACAACGGACGGTAATCCGGCTGCTGCGACCACAGCACCACGGCAAAGCCAATCGCCACGCTCGCAGCCAGGCCGACCAACAGGCCCACCTGACGCAGCATGGTCATCTCGGAGAGGTTTTCCAGGAAGGACAGGCCGAACAGCGGCGGTTTGCCGTCTATCGGGGTGGCCTTGGCCGGAACGTTATCGGCGACTGCTTCTGCCATGACTCAATCTCGTCCTTAAACCGGCATCTGCATGATGTCTTGATAAGCCTGAACCAGTTTGTTGCGCACCTGGGTCAGAGCCTGGAACGACACGCTGGCTTTCTGCGAGGCGATCATCACGTCCGTCAGATCGACGCCGCTCTTGCCGATTTCAAATGCGTTGGCCAACTGAGTCGACGCCTGTTGGGTATCGCTGACTTTGTTGATGGCCTGACCGAGCATGTCGGAAAAGCTGCTGCCTGCCAGTTCAGGGACGGCGGCAGTCGTTTTCGGCGTGGCCATGGCGTCCATTTTCATGGCCTTCATGTCCATCATCAACCGATTAAATTCAATACCTTGGCTCATGGTCTACTCTCTTGGGCGGCCCGCAATTTTTTGACACTCACTCGGCGGGTACACAGGTGTTAGCAACAAGGGTGCCAGCTCGGCTGGTCTTGTTTCATAAAAGCGGCTAGAGGCTGTGGCTCAACTACAAACACTGAAAAACAACTGTGGGAGCGAGCCTGCTCGCGAAGGCGCTGTGTCAGGCACATAAGCTTCGAATGACACGCCCTCTTCGCGAGCAGGCTCGCTCCCACATTGTTCGCGGCGAGTTTCAGGTAGCGAACAGATAGCCTTCGACGTCCATCCCGGCATCACGCATCTGCGCCAGTTTGTAACGCAGGGTACGCGGGCTGATACCGAGCTTTTCCGCAGCCTCCTTGCGCCGGCCACGCTCGGTGCGCAGGGTGTCGATGATCATCTGAAACTCCCGGCGCCGCAGGTCATCGCCCAGCGCCCCGGCGGATTCAGCCTCGACTTCGATTTCGCGCACCAACGGCTGCACCGGCGCCGCGGTGTAGGTCACTGCGCCGGTCAGGCAGAAATCCTGCGGCTGGATCAAACCGCCCTGCTGCAGAATCAGCGCCCGTTGAATCGCGTTATCCAGCTCACGCACGTTGCCCGGCCACGGGTAGTGGGTCAGGCAAGCCTGGGCTTCTGGCGAAAGTTTCGCCGCCGCATGCTTCATTTTATTGACGTGTTTGTTCAGCAACCGCTCGGCCAGCGGCAAGATATCGGCAGTGCGCTCGCGAAGTGGACGCCAGGCCAGAGGAAAAACCGACAGACGGTAAAAAAGGTCTTCGCGGAAACGCCCCGCCGCCACTTCGCCGGCCAGATCACGGTTGGTGGTGGCGACCACGCGAATATCCAGGGTGATCGGCTTGCGCGCGCCGACGCGCTCGACCTCGCGCTCCTGCAACACCCGCAGCAACTTGGCTTGCAGGCCCAGGGGCATCTCGGAAATCTCGTCGAGCAGAATGGTGCCGCCATCGGCCTGCTCGAATTTGCCGGCCTGGGCCGCGATGGCGCCGGTGAACGAGCCCTTCTCGTGACCGAACAGCGTGGCTTCAAGCATGTTGTCAGGAATCGCCGCGCAGTTGATCGCGATGAACGGCTGATTGGCACGATGGGAATGCTGGTGGATGTAACGCGCCAACACTTCCTTGCCGGTGCCGGACTCGCCGGAAATCAGTACCGTGGAATCACTGCGTGCCACCCGCGCCGCCAGCTCGAGCAACTGCGCACTGGCCGGCTCGACCGCCACCGGACCTTCACTCTCCGTCACACTGATGCAGCCCAGAGCATGCCGCGACACCAGATCCAGCAACGCCTTGGGTTCAAATGGCTTGACCAGGTAATCCGCCGCGCCCTGACGCATCGCATCGACCGCACGCTCGACCGCGCCGTGCGCAGTCATCAGCAACACCGGCAATTGCGGCTGCCGGGCACGCAGCAAACCGAGCAGTTGATGGCCATCCATGCCGGGCATGTTGACGTCGCTGACCACCAGACTGAACGCTTCGCGCTCGACCGCCTGCAACGCCTCTTCGGCGCTGCCGACTGCATGGTAGTCGTGGCCCGCCAGCAACAGCGTATCGGCCAGCGCTTCGCGCAACGAGCGGTCATCCTCGACCAGCAAAACCTTGATGCCCATGACGTTTACTCAGCTCCGTGTACAGCGGAAAACAGCGGCAGGATCACCTGCGCGCACGTGCCGCGCCCGACTCGCGAGCGCAGCTGCAATTCTCCCTGATGTGCCCGCGCCACAGCCTTGACCACGGTCAGGCCAAGCCCGGTGCCGGTGACTTTGGTAGTAAAAAATGGCTCGCCGAGACGCTCCAGCACCAGCGGCTCGATGCCGCTGCCGCTGTCGCTGACGCACAGGCGCAGGCTGCTGTCGCGGGTGTAGCAGTGCACCTTCAGGCGCACGTTGCCATCGCTGGCCTGAATCGCGTTTTCGATCAGATTGAGAATCGCCCCGACCAGCGTGTCGCGGTTGCACAGCAATTCGCCGACATGGCTGTCGCACTGCCAACGAATCGGCAAATCCTGCACATGGGTCAACGCCGCTGCTTGCAGCGCCTGCATCAGAGTATTCGGAGTGATGCGGTCGGTCAGCGGCAACTCGCCACGAGCGAACACCAGCATGTCGCGCACCTGATGCTCCAGCTCATGCAGGCGCTCTTTGAGACGGCCGGCGAAACGCTGCTGGGTGGCGACAGGCAATTCCTGCTCAGTCAAATGACTGGCGTAGAGCAACGCGGCGGATAACGGCGTGCGGATCTGATGGGCCAGCGAGGCGACCATGCGTCCCAGCGACGACAGACGCTCATGGCGTGCCAGTTGATCTTGAAGGTGGCGGGTTTCTGTCAGGTCGTTGAGCAACACCAACTGGCCCGGCTCGGCATCCAGCGAGCGGGTGGCAATCGACAGGCGTCGACCGTTTTTCAGAGAAATTTCATGACCGTCGTCTTCACGCGGGGCGAAGCAACGGGCGATGACGTGGCGCCACAACTCGCCTTCCAGCGGCAGCCCCAACAAATCGATCGCCGCCGGGTTGGCTTCGCGCACCATGCCGTGGCCGTCGATCACGATGACTCCACCGGGCAACAGATCGAGGAGGTTTTGCAGACGGTTGGCCAAGCGTTCTTTTTCGGCCAGCTCCTGCATGCGCTGGGCACTGACCACCGCCAGCTCGCCCTTGAGCTCGGTAACCCGGGCTTCAAGCATGCTGTAGGAATCGGTCAGTTGACTGGACATCTGATTGAACAGCGCGAACGCGTGCTCAAGACCCTGACGGCTCGCCTGCTCTACGGACGACGGTTGCCCCTCGGCATGGGAGGCAGATGACATCTGGGCGTGGGGCATTGTGTTCTCTCGCTTGGCTGACCGTCAGTTAAACGGAACGTTGCGAGGGATGTAGCAATACCCGTGCCTAAAAAAAACTGCTTATAAATGAAGGCGTTGAAAAACAGGCGTCAATCATCCGCCTGTTCGTCTCCTTCGCGCCGGCTCATGCCGTACTTGCGCATCTTCTCCACCAGCGTGGTGCGACGAATGCGCAGGCGTTCGGCGGCACGCGCCACGATGCCATTGGCGTCGTCCAGCGCCTGCTGGATCAGGCCCTGTTCCAGACCACCGAGGTAGTCCTTGAGGTCCAGGCCTTCCGGCGGCAGCATCGCGTTGGCGGTGAAGTCCGGCGTATGACCGTTGATCGCCACGCGCTCTTCGAGATCGCTGCGCAGGCTGTCGACCATCTGCTCGTCTTCGTCGTCGACGTAGCGGAATTTCTTCGGCAACTCGACCACGCCGATCACCCCGTACGGATGCATGATCGCCATGCGCTCCACCAGGTTGGCCAGCTCACGGACGTTGCCCGGCCAGCCGTGACGGCACAGCGACATGATCGCGGCCGAGTTGAAACGGATCGAACCGCGCTTTTCGTGCTCCATGCGCGAGATCAGCTCGTTCATCAGCAGCGGGATGTCTTCGACGCGCTCACGCAGCGGCGCCATCTCGATCGGGAACACGTTCAGGCGATAGTAGAGGTCTTCGCGGAAGGTGCCGATCTCGATCATGCTTTCGAGATTCTTGTGGGTCGCGGCAATGATGCGCACGTCGACGCTCTGGGTCTTGTTGCTGCCCACGCGCTCGAAGGTGCGCTCCTGCAGCACGCGCAGCAGCTTGACCTGCATCGGCAGCGGCATGTCGCCGATTTCATCGAGGAACAGCGTACCGCCGTTGGCCAGTTCGAAACGTCCGGCACGGCTGGTGATCGCACCGGTGAAGGCGCCCTTCTCGTGGCCAAACAGTTCGCTTTCGAGCAGCTCTGCCGGGATCGCCCCGCAGTTGACCGGCACGAAAGGCGCGTCGCGACGCTTGGAGTGGTAATGCAGGTTGCGCGCAACCACTTCCTTGCCGGTGCCGGACTCGCCGAGGATCAGCACGCTGGCGTCAGTATCGGCCACTTGCTGCATCATCTGCCGGACGTGCTGAATCGCCCGGCTGGTGCCGACAAGGCTGCGGAACAGGTTGGGCTCGCGATGACGACCGCGCTCGCGGGCCTGGTCGTACATCTCGCGATAGACCTGGGCACGGTGCAGGGAGTCGAGCAGTTTGCTGTAGCTGGGCGGCATTTCCAGGGTCGAAAGCACCCGGCGGCGCTGGTCTTCCGGCAGGTCGACGGAAGAATTATCGCCCATCAGCAAAACCGGAAGGAACTCATCCCACGTCGAGAGTGTCTTTAACAAGCCCAAAAGTGCACCCGGAGCATTTACCGTCCCGATCAGTACACAGATGACTTCACGACTCGATGACAAAGAGCCGACAGCCTGCTGCCAGTCATGGCTGCCGCAGGGTAAATTTTCTTCGCCGAGAAAATTTAAAATCACCGCCAGGTCGCGGCGGCGGACGCTATCGTCATCGATCAGCAGAATTTTGGTTTCACGCCACATGCAATAGCAACTTCCCTAGTCAACTCAATGCCCGAAAAATGGGGCAAGCGAGACGCTTGCAGGACACCTTGTGCCTGTAGACGCCTGAAATCTGAAAACAGCCACTAGTTAAGTCAAAAAACCGTGCACAGTCAAATTTATGGCGCACATGTCTGGATTAACTGGGGGTTAATTAACCAAACAGATGGTAAACCTTTGCCGCCTTTTGCGCTTGGGTGATCTGCGACATCTCATTGGCTATCGCCTGCCGCTCACCCATCGCCGCCTCCAGAAGCTCCTTGTAGACATGGAGCAATTCCTCAAGGTTACTGCGCAAGGCCTCCTCATCCAGCGAGGCCTCGGCCATGACGTCTTCCATGCAGGAACGGCAAGCCAGATCCAGCTCGCCAATGGCTTCCCAGTTGCGTTCGGCCAGCGCACTGACCAGCGCTTCACGGGTGTCGGCGATTCGCTGCAATACAAGACTCATGGTGCTCTCCTTTAAAACTGCGGAGCAGGCTCGGGGGCGATGGCATCCCAGCCTTCTTTTACCGTGCTCAGCAAGCCGGCGACCTCATCGAGAATGCGCGGATCGCTGTTGATGTTGGCCTCGGCGAGACGCTTCATCATGTAGATGTACAGCCCGTCCAGATCGGCCAGTTCATCGGCGCATTTTTCCAGATCCAGACCTTCGCGCAGCCCGCTGACAATGCCAATGGCCTTGCTGATCGAGGTGCACTTGCCAGGAATATCCTTGCGCTCGATGGCACCCTTGGCCTGAGCGATGCGGGCCAACCCGCCTTCCATCAGCATTTGCACCAGACGGTGCGGGCTCGCCTCGGAGGTCTGGGCGTGCGCGCCGACTTTCTGATATTGCCGAAGGGCTAACATTGGGTTCATGTTCTACCTCATTGCCACAATGACTCGTATAACCAGTGTATCGCCAACGAATCACAGAACTTTAGATCAAAAGACAAAAACCCGGCGCACGCCGATAAAGCGTAGCCGGGTTTTTGTCGTTCTTGCAGGTTACTTCGCGGACTGCTGAGCGTTCAGCGAGCTGAAGAACGACGTGATGTTGCTCGCAGTCGCCTTCATCTGCCCTACCAGCAAGTCCATGGCGTTGTACTTGGCCGTCAACGTCTTGGTCAGGTTGGCAACACGCAGATCCAGCGCCAGTTGCTGGCTGGTCAGGCTCTTGGTGTTGTTGTTCAGGATGGACATGCGCTGATCAAGCAGGCCTACGGCAGTAGGGGCGCTACCGGCAGGCGCCTTCAGATACGGATCCACCGCCTTGTTCATGCGTGCCAGCAGACCGTTGGTGTCGTCGGTCCCGGTGAACATCTGCTGCACCTGGCCAGCCTTGCCGGGCTGAGCCATGGTTTTGGTGAACGCAGCAGTATCAAATGTCAGGTTGCCGGTGTTGCGGTCGGTCATCACACCGATCTCCGACAGATAGGACAAAGAACCCTTTGCACCAGCACCAGGAGCAGTCAACTGGCCACGGATGTCGGCGATCAGCGAACGCGGCAACGAGTCACCGGTAAACGCCGCCTGCACCGTCAGTTTGCCGTCTTCATCAGGCGTAGCCTTGGAAAGCGTGTCGATGGTGGTCTTCAGGGTGTTGTAGGCGTCAACAAACGCCTGAACCGACGCCTGCAGCCCCTTGGTGTTGGTATCGACGCTGACAACGGTCGGCGTGGCAACGCCACCAACGAGAGGACTGACAGTGGTCAGATTCAGGGTCAGGCCGCTGATTGCACCACTGACCGTATTGCTCTTGCTGGAAACCTGCAGGCCGTCGATGGTCACCTTGGCATCTTGTGCAGGGCCATTGACGTTGCCAGAGGCGCCTGCCGCCGGATTGGTACCCATCGGCTGAGTACCGTCGATCTCCAGACCGGCAATCCCGCTGACAGAGAGGTCGGTACCGGCGCCCGTCTTGTTCGAGCTGATCACCAGGCGTGAAGCACCGCTGCTGTCGGTCACGATGTTGGCAGAAATGCCATTGGCGCCCTGAGCCGTGTTGATCGCGTCACGGGTGCTCTGCAAGGTTGCATTGGCCGGGATCGTGACATTGTAATCAGTGCCATTCTGACTGATTTTCAGGGTACCACTCGGAATGGCACTGGCAGCACCGCCGGCGAAAGAAGCGCTGGCAACTTTCGAGCCAGTGGCCAATTGGTTGACAACAACGTTGTAAGTCCCCGACACCGCGGTGTTATCGGAGGTGGCGCCGAGAATCGCTGTGTTGCTCGAGGTCGCCGTGAAACCGGCAAACGCCGGGTTGGTCTTGCTGCCCAGGTTGGTCATCGCCGTCTGGTACGCGGTCAGCGCACTCTTCAACGTGCCGACACCGGAAATCTTCAGGGTATTGGTTTTGGTCGCGGAATCGATCTGCGTCTGCTTCGGCGACTTGTCGGCGTTGACCAGTGCGGTCACGATCGCGCCGATGTCCAGGCCGGAACCCAGTCCGGAACCCGGTAGAATTGGACTTGCCATGTGCATCTCCCTTCAGATTGTTGCCAGACTTTTGACCCATCCAGGCGTCATTCAAGAAAGACAAACACTATTCATGCCAGCTATCAGACTTTGGCGTCGAACAACACATGGCTTGCGTTGGCGAGGCTGTCTGCGAGCTTGAGTGCTTCTGCGGAGGGGATCTGGCGTACGACCTCACCCGTCTCGCTTGCGATCACCTTGACGATGACCTTGCCAGAGTGCTCGTCGATCGAGAACTCCAGGTTACGCTTGATCGATTGAACGAACTTCTCGATCTCTTGCACGGCCAGTTTCAACTTGGCGTCATCCGTTTGCTGACTTTTCCTGTCAGCGACCGGAGCGTCGGCCGGTGCAACTTTTGGCGTCTCCGACGGCTTATCAGCAACAGGCGTCGCTGGCTTGGGAGCCGGATAAGACACGTTAAGCTTTACGCTCATGTCCATGCTCATCACCTCCTAACGTAAAAAAGCGAGAGAGCGCGACCAGCGCACCCTCCCGCCCAAACTCATTCCGAAATTACTGAAGCAGCTTCAGTACAGCGGAAGGCAGTTGGTTGGCTTGAGCCAGAACAGAGGTCGAAGCCTGTTGCAGGGTTTGCTGCTTGGTCAGGTTAGCAGTCTCTGCGGCGAAGTCGGTATCTTGTACGCGACCTTGTGCAGCAGTGGTGTTCTCGGTGATGTTCTGCAAGTTCTGGATGGTGCTAGTCAGACGGTTTTGCGAAGCACCCAGGCTGGCACGAGTTGCACCGATTGCAGCGATAGCGGCGTCGATTGCGGTGATCGCGTTGTCGATGTTCTGCGAAGCGCCAGTTACGGTAGCACCAGTCAGGGACAGAGTACCGCTACCAACCGACAGGCTGACGGCGTCGAACTTGGAGCTCAGTACCAGGTCGATGTGGTTAGCCGAACCAGTGTTTGCGCCAACTTGCAGGGTCACAGTACCAGCCGAACCGTCCAGCAGGTTTTTGCCGTTCAGGTTGGTCGATGCCGAGATACGGGTGATTTCGTCAGACATCTGAGCGAATTCAGCGTTGGTAGCGGTCTGGTCAGCAGTGCCGTTGGTGCCGTTACGTGCTTTAACAGCCAGTTCACGCATACGCTGCAGAATGTCGGTGGTCGCTTGCAGAGCGCCTTCAGCGGTCTGAGCAACGGAGATACCGTCGTTGGCGTTCTGGATGGCTTGGGTGTTACCACGGATCTGCGAAGACATACGGTTCGAGATCTGCAGGCCAGCAGCGTCGTCTTTAGCGCTGTTGATTTTCAGGCCGGAAGACAGGCGCTGCATCGAAGTCGACAGAGCGTCGGAAGCGCGGTTCAGGTTCTTTTGAACGTTCAGCGACGTGGTGTTGGTGTTTACTGTTAAAGCCATGACGAATTCCTCGTTGGTTGGGTACTGCGGCTTCCGGCCCTGGCAACCGCCTGGAATGGCCTAGAGAACCTTCGTAATAGTTATCGTCGGGTTGGCAAGTTGCTTGAGGGCTTTTTGAAAAAAATTTGCCATCACCCTGCCACCCCCGAGAAAACAAGGGCTTAGCGCCCTCCCACCTGCGAAAAAATGACGCCATAAAACCGACCCGCGCGCAAAGCCGCGGGCCAGTGCGGTCGCTCATTTTGCCGATCGTGCTTTTTGCAACACTTCGATCAGCTCGTACTCCATCCAGTCCGCCAGCCCCAACCAGTCCTGACGCTCCTGACAGTCGAGCATCTGCGTGAGTACAAAGGCCCACTCCTGCTGAATCGGCGCAGGCGCAGCGATCAGCAACTGCTGCGCGCCCTCGAATACATCGACCATATCCAGCGCCGCCTCGACATCACGTCCCAGGCGAAACAGCCCGGCGCACTGACGGCATTCGTCGACGCACTGCTCAATCGTCGTCATTGCACAAACTCCTGATTGAACTGCGTCCCGGCGATCAGTGCGCCCGCTCGACTGCTGTTGAAAAACTGCACCTGCGGATGCGCGGCGATATAGCGCTCCAGCACACACAGATAGCCGCGAAAGTTCAGCTGGGTGCTGACCCGCTGGCCATGACCGTCCTGCACCCAATGCCGCGCCTGATCGACCCCTGGCCCCAGATCACCGTCATTCCAGCCAGCATGGGTCTTGTTCATCGGGAAGGCGAAGTCAGCGCCAAACAGGGTAATGCGCGACGCGCCCATCTTCACCGCCAGGTCCACCGCCGGATGAATCACGCTGCCACCGACATGCAGTTGCCCGCGCGGATATTGCTCACGTAACGCGGCGTACACCGGGCTGGCCGAGTAACCGCCGTAACGCTTGCCCTTCCAGGCGGTCAGCACCGCAGGATCGCTCATAGGCAGATACACCAGCGGGATGCCAGCGGAGTCCTCGAACGGCAAATGCCGGAAGCTGATGCGCTGATCGATGGTGACCACCAGATCCGGGACGATGCCGTGTTCGCGCAGTGGCCGGTAAGCGGTATCGACGCACATCAACAATGGACGTTCAGCCTGCGCATGCACCGCCGCCAGACGCTGGAAATGCCCTTCCAGCGTCGGCCCGGTGCCGATCACATAGATTTCCCGGCCGTTGGCGCTGCCGAACAACTGCGCCACATCGTCATCACCCAGCAACACCGGCAGGCAGTCCTGCAAACGCTGTTGAATGAACGGCAAGTTTGGATCGAACTCGCGATTGTTGAAGCTCAGGTGCACTTCGCTGACCAGCCGATCGCGGATTTTCGCGTTGAAATCATCAGCCAGCAGCATCTCGGCCGGCAGGGCGAAAAACGGTGTGCAGATGTCTGACAGATCACCGGCATAGAACAGCTGCACACGCGGATCTTCCAGCCACGGGCGCTGATCGAGCAGTTGCAGCACCAGCGCAAACACCGCGCCATTGAGGATATGCACGTACAACCGCTCAAGGCCAGCGCGCTCCAGCAGCACCGTTGGCAAATCGCCGAGGCCAGTGCCGTAGACATGCAACTGCGATTTTTCCGCCAGGCTGGCCGCCTGGATGCGGGCTTCATGGATGCGGTCGTGGCGACTGGTCAGTTGAATGCCATTGACACTGAGCGTCGAGCCCAAGCCCTGCACCAGTTCGGCTTGAACGACTGAGGTGTCTTCCGCCATCAGCCGCTCGAACAACGCCGGCCAGCGTCGCTGGATGACCTGGGCGTTGGGTTGGAAAAACTCGCTCATGCCGCCTAGCGCTCCATTCAGGCAAAAAAATAGCGCTCAAGGGTAACCTTGAACGCTATTTTTGTATCCGCCGTTTTTGACCGACTCAAGGACGATAGATGATCGCCGAGCCCCACGACAGACCGACACCGAAACCGCTCAGGGCAATGCGCTGCCAGTCGGAATCGAGTACGTGTTTTTCCAGCAGCAGCGGGATGCTCGACGACACGGTGTTACCGGTCTCGACCATGTCCTTGATGAACTTCTCCGGCTCGCCTTCGAAACGGCGGGCCACCGCATCGACAATCGCCGCACTGCCCTGGTGAATGCAGAAGGCGTCGATGTCGTCAGCCTTCAGGCCGGAGTCGTCGAGCAATTCGTGCAAGTGCGCCGGGACTTTGAGCAGCGCGAAGTTGAACACCTGACGGCCGTTCATGAAGAACACGCCATCGGTGACTTTCAGGTGCGGTGCGCCGGAACCGTCGGTGCCGAACTTGGCCTTGCCCAGCGCCCATGAAGGATCTTCGCCCATCCAGGTCGCGGTGGCGGCATCGCCGAAGAGCATGGTGGTGTTGCGGTCTTCCGGGTCGACGATTTTCGAATACGGGTCAGCGGTGATCAGCAGGCCGTTCTTCAGGCCGGCGGCTTCCATGAAGCCCTTGATCGCGTAGATGCCGTAGACGTAACCGGAGCAGCCCAGGGAAATATCGAACGCCGCGACATTAGTCGGCAGACCGAGCTTGTCCTGGACGATGGCAGCGGTGTGCGGCAGACCTTCTTCGTCACCGTTCTGGGTGACGACGATCAGTGCGTCGATCGATTCACGCTTCAATTCAGGGTTGCTGGCAAACAGCGCATTGGCCGCTTCCACGCACAGATCGGAGGTTTCCTGTTCAGCATCTTTGCGCGGCAGGAAGGCCGAACCGATTTTGCCAAGGATGAATTCTTCATCCTTCTCGAATTTTGCACCTTGTGCGTAATTGTCCACGCCGGCTACAGGAACGTAGCTCGCAATGCTTTTTATGCCAATCATTACGGCTTCCCAATAAAAAACAGCCCAAAACCACCGCTCGCAAGGATTCGAGGGGCGCCGACAAACAGAAAACGGCCGCCACAACGGGCAGCCACGGGGAGCGCAAAGGGCTATCACTGGAACCGATTACACGGCCAGGCGCCATCTCCCCGGTCAATACAATACAGTGAAGATGCGCGTTATGACTCGCAGGTCACGCTATTTTGCCGAATCGGTTGCAGATCGGGTTATTCGACCAACGACCAGTCCAGCGGCGTGCCACGTTTGATCGCCTGACGAGCGCGGCGACCGAGGACAGCATCGGTGTGCTTGGGCGGCAGACCGAGACCTGGGCGAATGGCGCGCAGATTGTCCCCGGAAAAGGCTTCACCGGCCGCCATGTCGGCAGTGACGTACAGCGAGCGGCGATAGACCAGCGACATGCGCTCGGCCTCGGTGACGCCGTAATGCACTTGGCCCATGGCCTGCCAGGCGCGTTCGGTTTCCACCACCAGGCTGGCCAGTTCCGCCGGCTCCAGCGAGAAACTGGCGTCGACCCCGCCCGCCGAACGGTCGAGGGTGAAGTGTTTCTCCACCACCGTCGCCCCGAGCGCCACAGCGGCCACAGACACGCCAACGCCCATGGAGTGATCGGAAAGACCTACCTCGCAACCGAACAGCTCACGCAGATGCGGGATCGTGCGCACATTGCTGTTGAGCGGGGTCGCGGGGTAAGTGCTGGTGCATTTGAGCAGCACCAGATCCTTGCACCCTGCCTCGCGGGCGGCGCGCACGGTTTCGTCGAGCTCGGCGATGCTGGCCATGCCGGTGGAGATGATCAGCGGTTTGCCGGTCGCGGCCACACGGCGGATCAACGGCAGGTCGGTGTTTTCGAAACTGGCGATCTTGTACGCCGGCACATCGAGGCTTTCGAGAAAGTCCACCGCCGTGTCATCGAACGGCGTCGAGAACGCGAGCATGCCCAGCTCTTTGGCCCGGGCGAAAATCGGTGCGTGCCACTCCCACGGCGTGTGGGCCTTCTCGTACAGGTCGTAGAGCGAAGTACCGGCCCACAGGCTGTTCGGGTCCTTGATGAAAAACTCGCCCTCGGCCAGATCCAGGGTCATGGTCTGCGCGGTGTAGGTCTGCAGCTTCAAGGCATGCGCGCCAGCCTTGGCGGCGGCTTCGACAATCTGCAGGGCCACCTCCAGCGACTGGTTATGGTTGCCGCTCATCTCGGCAATGATGAACGGCGGCGCATCGGCACCGATCAGACGCTCGCCAATCTTGAAACTACTCATCGCGGTGATCCTTCAAAACCTTGGTGAACGCGCAGGCACTCTGGGTGAATCCGGCGTCACGAAACACATTCAAAGAGGGGCGATTGCCCGGCAGCACCTGAGCGGTGATGGCGGTCATCTGCGGCCAGTGCTCGCGGACGAACGCCTCGCCTCGCGCCAGCAGCGCCCTGCCCCAACCCAGACCGAAACGCCCGTGCAGCAGATACAGCGACACTTCAGCCTCGAATCCACGCAAGTCATAACGCAAGACGCCGACCGCGCCGTCATCGGCCTCGGCCTCGGCAATCAACAGCAGACGTTGCGGGTTGCACAGGCTCGCATTGAGCCAGTTCAGGTGCTGCGGCCATTCGACTGCGCCAGTGTCCAGTGACCAACGGCGTACAGCCTCGGCATTGCGCCCGTCGAACAGCAATTGCGCGTCATCCAGAGTCGCCAGGCGCAGCTTGAGCACCGCACCGGCCAGCGCCGCCGCCACGCGCAACGCACCGCGCCCATCGACCAGTTGCCGTGAACGCTCAGCCAGACTCTGGCGCAGATAGACATTGTCGACGACAAAACCGATGGCGTCGCGCAGTTGTTCGACGCTGACCTGCTCGCGGGCGCCCATGAACACATGCGCCCCCGCCGCTGCCATGACTTCGCCGTTGGCTTTCTGGTTGTTCGATACCGCGATGCAGATCGTCGGCAGGCCGAGGGCTGCACGCTCCCAACTGGTGCCGCCACCCGCGCCGATAAACAGATCGGCCGCGGTCATGCGTTGCTGGAAATCGCTGACGAAACTGTGCAGGCGCCAATGCGGCCGTGTTGCGGCCAGTGCCTGCATTTGCGCCCACGCAGGATTGTCTGCACCGGCGACGAAATCCACTTCCAGCTCTGCGAAGTCCTGCAGCGCCAGCATCGCGTGATGGGTCTGCATCGCCGCATCGAAACCACCGAAATTCACCAGCACCCGCCGCGCTTTGGGCTTGATCGCAATGGCCGGACAGACGAACTCCTCGCGCAGCATGGCGTAGCGCGGGCCGAGCAAGGTGCGGCAGCCTTCGGGCAGCAGCGGCGCATAGTTTGCGCTGAGACCGGACAGGTTCTGATTGAGCAGCAGATCAACGCTGTAACGGCGGGTGGCGAGATCGTCCACCGCCGCAATCCGTGGCGCCCAACGACGGGCAGCGGTTTGCCAATGATGATCGAGGCCGTAGTGGTCGGCGATGATCCAGTCGAATGCGCCGTGACCTGCCAGCAAGGCGTCCAGCTCCTCGATGTCTGCCTGCCACGGCAGCATCGATTCGATGGCCTGTTGCGGGTCTTCGTCAGGGTAGAAGTCCGGCAAGGCGAAGGTCTCGAAACCTTCGACAGCCAAGGCATCAAGCCGATGCCCGGGCAACCGCCGACAGGCAAACGCGACATGACTGCCCTGTTTGCGCAGCACTCGCGCCAGCGTCAGACAACGGGCAATGTGGCCACTGCCGATGGTCGGCGAAGCGTCGGCTCGGATCAGCACTCTCATTGCAGTTCTCCGCCGGCCTTGAGCGCGGCGTAGAGGTATTCGGCGCGTTTCCAGTCTTGCGGCGTATCGATGTCCTGCACCAGATGCCGCGGCAGAAGCACCGGTAGGCTCGCGGGTGAATACAACACGTCACCGCGCAGCCACGCCTCGCGACGGCCCCAGTAAAACTGGCCGGCGTCCTGAAAAGCTTCAGGCAGATCCTGCGAGCGGGTGTTGCGAAATTCCGGGTACAACGCGGTCAATGCGCCCTGCCCGTCCAGCGTCAGCGCCCGCTGCACGGGGAAACCAAAGCTGCACACGGAGAACGCAAAGGCTTTGTCCGGGTGCTGCTGCAGCAACTCGAATCCCTCGCGCAAAAAACGCGCCTGCAACAACGGCGCCGTGGCGTACACGCAGCAGGCGTAATCGAAGGCTGGCAGTTGCTGCAAGGCATGCACGATCACCGCAGCGGTGCCGGTGAAATCATCCGCCAGTTCAGCCGGGCGCAGGAACGGCACTTGCGCACCGTGGGCCAGCGCCAACTCAGCAATTTCCGCGTCATCGGTACTGACCACGACCTGTTCGAACAGGCCACTGTCGAGCGCCGTTCGGATCGAGCGGACAATCATCGGCACGCCGTCGAACGCCAGCAGATTCTTGCGCGGGATGCGCTTGCTGCCGCCACGGGCCGGGATGATTGCGACGCTGTTCAAGGACGTTTTTCCAGCAGGAACCAGGTGATGTCGTCCACCGGGAATTGTGGGTCACGGTGATAACCAAAGCCGTAATCGAGCAAGTGCAGATCGGCATAACGATCGAGCATTTCCCCGGCGAAATCGCGCTTGAACAGCTTGCCGCTGTTGCCGCGATAGGACACTTCCACCGGTGCCGGATTGTAGTATTCGGCGATCAGGATGTAGCGCTGGCTCAACGCATACAACTGCGCATAGGCGGTCGGCAGCAGCTCCGGCGCCAGATGGATCAGCACGCCTTTGCTCAGGGTCAGGTCGTAGCTGCGCTCGCGGGGAAAATCGAACAGCGAGCCGTGCCAGATCTGCGCGATGCCCAGTGCCCGCGCCTGAGCACAGGCGCTTTCATTGATCTCAACGCCGAACAATTCACTTTGCGGCAGCAGTTGATGCAACGCCTGCAGGTTGTTGCCGGCATTGGTGCCCAGTTCAACCACACTGTCGATGCGCCCGGCGCGGCTCAGGGCCTTGGCGAACAACGCCAGATTGGCCGCCACCAGCGGTTGTCCGACGTTGCGATCGACGTACTGGTTGCCGAAATCGCCCTGCCAGAATTTTTCCTGCTCACTCAGATCACGCATTGCACAGTCTCATTCGCCGCCGCAGCGGGGTTTATTCGGTCAGCCGGCGCAATTGCTCAACCACATGATCCTGCTGCTCATCACTGAGCAACGGAAACAGCGGCAGACTGATCGCTTCGGCGTAATAACGCTCGGCTTCTGGGAAGTCGCCCTCGGCGAAACCCAGTTCGCGATAGTACGGCTGCAAATGCACCGGAATATAGTGCAGGTTCACGCCGATACCGGCGGCACGCAAGCCTTCGAACACCTGACGGTGGGTCAGGCCGATGCGCTCGGTCTGCAGGCGCACCACGTACAGGTGCCACGCCGATTCTGCCTCCGGCTGCGCGCTCGGTAACGTCAGCGGCAAGTAGGCCAGTAAACGGTCGTAACGCGCCGCCAGTTCACGGCGACGGGCAATGAAGCCGTCCAGTTTGGCAAGTTGCGACAGACCCAGCGCCGCCTGCAACTCGGTGATCCGGTAATTGAAGCCCAGCTCGATCTGCTGGTAATACCACGGGCCGTGGCTGGGTTCGCTCATCTGCTGCGGATCGCGGGTCATGCCGTGGCTGCGCAGGCGTTGCAGACGCTCGGCCAGTTGCGGGCGATTGGTCAGGACCATGCCGCCTTCGGCACTGGTGATGATCTTCACCGGGTGGAAACTGAACACGGTCATCGCCGCAAACTCCCCGCAACCCACCGGACGCCCGGCGTAGCTGGCGCCCACCGCGTGCGAGGCGTCTTCGATCACGGTGAAGTTGTAGCGCTCGGCCAGTTCGGCAATCTTGCGCAGGTCACAGCTCTGCCCGGAGAACGCCACCGCCACCAACACTTTCGGCAGCGTGCCGTCCTGCTCGGCCTGATCGAGCTTCGCGGCGAGGGCGAAGGCATCGAGGTTCCAGGTCAGCGGATCGATGTCGACGAAATCCACGTCGGCGCCGCAATAGCGCCCGCAGTTGGCTGAGGCCAGAAAAGTGTTCGGCGTGGTCCACAAGCGATCGCCCGGGCCAAGGCCGGCCGCGAGGCAGGCAATGTGCAGCGCCGCCGTGGCGTTGCACACCGCCACGGCGAAGTCGGCCTGGCATCGCTCGGCCACCGCCTGCTCGAAACGCTCGATAGTCGGCCCTTGAGTCAGCCAGTCCGATTGCAGCACCTCGACCACTGCATCGATGTCCGCCTGATCAACGCTCTGCCGACCGTAGGGAATCATGCCGACAACTTCGCGTGCAGCTCGGCGATCTGCCCGACCGAGAGGTAGTGCGGATTGGTATCGGAGCGGTATTCGAAATCTTCACTCACCGGCCGCCCATGTTCGCCGAGCTTGTCGATGGAGAAATCGACATCGACGCTGGTGAAGCGGATCGACGGCTGAATGGTGTAGTGGTCTGCGAACTCCAGGGTCATCCGCGCATCGTCCAGCGGCACCATCAGTTCATGCAGTTTTTCCCCGGGACGAATACCGACGTTCTTGTGCGGCAGATGCTCGGCCATGCCCCGCGCCAGATCGACGATGCGAATCGACGGAATCTTCGGCACGAACACTTCGCCGCCGTGCATCCGCGCAAAGCTGTCGAGGACAAACTGCACGCCATGATCCAGAGTGATCCAGAAGCGGGTCATGCGCTCGTCGGTGATCGGCAACTCCTGCGCACCGTCGGCAATCAGCTTGCTGAAAAACGGTACGACCGAACCCCGCGAGCCCGCCACGTTGCCGTAGCGCACCACGGCAAAACGGGTCTGCTGCTCGCCTGCAATGTTGTTGGCGGCGACGAACAGTTTGTCCGACAGCAGCTTGGTCGCGCCGTACAGGTTGATCGGGCTGGCCGCTTTGTCGGTGGACAGCGCGACGACTTTCTTCACGCCATTGTCGATGGCGGCGGCGATGATGTTCTCCGCGCCATTGACGTTGGTGCGGATGCACTCGGTCGGGTTGTACTCCGCCGCCGGCACCTGCTTGAGCGCCGCCGCGTGCACCACGTAGTCGATGCCGCGCATGGCCTGCCGCAGACGGTCGGCGTCGCGCACGTCACCGAGAAAGTAACGCATGCACGGCGCGTTGAACGTCTGCTGCATTTCGTATTGCTTGAGTTCATCTCGGGAGAACACCACCACGCGCTTGGGCTGGTATTGCTCAAGCAGACGGGCGATGAATTTGCGCCCGAACGAGCCGGTGCCGCCAGAGATGAAGATCGATTTACCGTTGAACATGTGCTGATTCCTGTTGCTTGTCCGACGGACTCAAGCGAGTAACTGCGACCAGTTGACCGGCGTGCTTTCACCCAAGGTAAAACCTTTGCCGATGAGGGACAGATTGGCGTTGTAGGCACTGTCCTGCGCAAAGGCGCCGCCCCACTTCTCACGCAAAGCAGCCAGGGCTGATGGCGCTTGCGGCAAGAGGCCCGGATGCACGACCTGCACCAGCGGCGTCCACACAATGAGGTAACCCGCATCACCGGCCTTGAGGCACAGATCGACATCGCTGAAGCCATCGGCGAACGTCACTTCGTCCAGACCGCCCAGTGCGTTGAACAGTTCTTTGCGGATCATCAGGCACACCTTCGACACCGCCGAATAGTTTTGCTCGACCGCCAGGCGCTGCATGTAACCTTCAGCGGCGTGTTTTTCACCGATAAAAGGCGAGCCAACGCCATCGTTCAGACCAACAATCAAACCGGCATGGGCGATCTTGCCGTCACGATCAACGAGTTTCGCACCGACGATAGCCACTTCCGGACGCTGCGCGTGATTGAGCAACGAGTCGATCCAGTTCGGATTGACGATTTCGCTGTCAGCGGCCAACAGCACCAGATACTCACCCTGCGCCTGCTCGCTGGCGGCGTTGTACAACGCCGTCTCGCCGAGCGGCTGATCGGCACGCAGCACATTGACTTTAGGGTTACGCAGCGTGCCCAGCCAGTCATTGACCTCGGCCGACTGATTCGGATTCGCCGCAATCAGCACTTCATAACGGCTGTAACGGGTTCTGAGCAACACGCCTTCCAGGCAGCGACGCAGTGCCGGCAGGTCGTCGATGGCTGGGACGATGATCGACACCAGCGGCTGTTCGGCGTGACGGTAATCAATCTGATAGGTACCGGGCGTCGCCGAGGTGACCCTGGCCTTGTATCCGCGATTGGTCAGGTGACGCAGCAGCGCCTGACGTTCGTGGGCATTCTCTTCCAGTACCGAGGCCTGGGTGATCAGCAGTGGCTCGTCGAGGTGCGCCAGGCCGCCAATGCCGCCCTGTTCGATGATGCGCAACAGCAGATCCAGCTCCAGTGCCTTGCTGAAGTCGGCCTGATAGCCACCGGCTTCGAGCAACACTTCGCGGCGAATCAACCAATGACGCGCCATCAGCGCTGGAACGCTTTGCAGCAGGTCCAGATTGAAGCCCGGGCGGAAGACGTCGACCAGCGCACCGTTTTCCTTGCGCTGGATTTCATCGGTGGCCACGGCACGCACACCTGTGGCGGACATCAGTTCCAGACTGGCCCGCAACAAGCTGCCAGCGGTGAACTCGTCGCCCGCTTGCGCCAGCAGCAGCCAGTCGCACGCTGACTGCTGAGCACTCTGATTCAACTTGTCGACGTAGTTGCTCTGGGTAACGCGCACGAAGTGCAGGGTGTTTTGCGCGGTGGTCGCTACCGGCGGTTCGCCCGTGGTGAACACCACAATCTTGAACGCTTTGCAGTGCCCCTCGAGCAGACTGTCGAGCGAGACCTGCACCTTGTCGATCTGGTCATCCAGATCCAGCAGGAAAATGCCGAACTGCGGGCCACCGTCATGGGCCGACAGCTGTCGAGTGATCGACTCGACCTGTTGCGCCGACGGCTCACGCGCGGCCAGCCACTGCAGCAGGCGACCGGATTTCATGTTGTCGAAGACTGCCTGATGGTCTTCAATCACCAGGGTTTCAAGCCGAGCAATCCACTCGTTCACCGACCCGGCGGCTTCGTCTTCACCCATGTCATCCAGATGCGCGGCAAGGCGTTTGACGACTGTCTGGTTGAAAGCATTGAGGTCGTGCGCCTGCCACAAACGGTCGACCACACTTTCCGGCGTATCGTTGTTACGTGCCTGCAGCAGGTGCGCCTGACGCGTCCATATCCCCTCAAGCCCTTCCAGTTGCATACGGCCGGCGGGCATGGCGTGCAGCATGAATTCGAACTGTTCCAGACGATCGAAGAACGGCTGGTTGTAAAACGGCATCTCGACGTACTGCAACGGACCAAAACGACGATCCGGATGCCTGAGGTTCTGGTTCCAGGTGGATTCGAAAATCAGTTCTGCAGTCAGCGCGCGCCCAGTCTTCAAGCTGTCGGCCATGGCCTCGAAACTCTGCAGGGCAAACGCCTTGAGCTGTCCGGCGTCGAGCCCTTTAATGGCGGTTGGCAGAGAGGCGAGAAACTCGGCAAAGGCTTCTCGCTCGGCGACCGATTTGCCGTCGGCGTAGGTCAGCGAGTGATACACATCGGTATTGTGCTCGGAGACACCGTAGTTGATCTCGCGTACCACATAAGGCATCGGCAGGATCCGCGCCTTGGCACTGGCCAGCAGGTAGTAGACGTGACCAATTTCCTGCCACTGGAAATTGGTACCCGCTGGCAACGCCGAATGCCAGTTTTTCATCAGGTCAGTACGGGTCACCGCATAGAACGGCGGAATGTACTGGCTCATGTAATCGATGACACGATCCTGCGCCCGCTCGGACGAATAGTCTTCCTGGACTTTCTTGTCACGACGGTAGTAGTTCACGCCATGGGCCAGAGCCAGGTACATCAGGCAATAGCCGTGGCACATGCCGTAGTCCTGATTCGCCTGCAGGAAGTTCACGGACTCGGTCAGCGAATCGTGCAGGATGAAGTCATCGTCGGCCGCCAGCACCATATACGGCGTGGTCAGCTGCTCCACACCATAAGCCAGTTTGGCCTGCATGCCCCAGTAGGCGAACTGCGGCACATGGTGATAATCGACGGCGGAAAAATCCCCTTCAGGCCGCTCGACCGTCGAGTCGAGCACCATGATCCGGCAGGGCAAGCTGCTGTAATACTTCACCGCCCGACGCAGGAACGCCGGCCGATTGTGAGTAATCAGCACCACGGTCAACAGCTCGTTGAGCGGTAGCGCCAGTTCAGAACTGTACTTGCCTTGCATAACTTCTCTCCACAACCGGCGACTCGCCGAGATAACGCTTTGGTGATGGTGCGAATTAACGAACGCGACGCAGATAGCCGTCCGGCGCCACGGTGATCAGCAGCTTGTTCTGCAACTGCTGGTCGATCTCGAAGTCCTGGTTCTCTTCCAGGTACTTCCACACCGCGGTTTTCGGATTGTCGCCCGGGCCCCATGGACGATCCGGGAAGAAATCGGCCGGCATGTCTTCGACCACGGTGTCCATCACCACGCAGTAGCTGTCGACCGAGACCAGCGGCGCATACAGGCGCAGCTCTTCGAGCACGTGGTCGTGGGTGTGGTTGGAGTCGAGCACCAGAATGACCTTCTTGCCTTTGGCCGCAGCCTGCACCTGAGCGGCGATGGCCGGGTCGATGCTCGAACCTTCGATCATCTTGATGCGCTTGGCCATCGGGTGGCTTTCGATCGCTTCACGGTTGTGCGGGCGGATGTCGAGGTCGATGCCCAGCACTTCACCGTGACCTTGCAGTTCCAGCAATGAGGCGTAGTAGATGATCGAACCGCCGTGGGCGATGCCGCACTCGATGACCAGATCCGGCTTGACCTGCCAGATGATCTCCTGCATCGCCATCATGTCCTGCGGCAGCTGGATGATCGGGCGACCCATCCACGAGAAGTGGTAGCTGTACTTGTGTTTGGCCGATTCGTTGAAGAAATCACGGGCCAGGCCAGTCAGTTTCTGGTCGTCGCCCTGCTGGGCGATCTGCTCGCGGCACTCGGCTTCGAAAGCTTGGTTGATGCTGTTGTCGGTCATGTTCAAAGTCTCAATGGTCACTGGAACGAAGCGCTGTCGACGGCGTGATAGACGTAGCGTCCACCGGTCATCCGCTTGATTTCTTCGAGGTAATTGGAATTCATCACAAACAGGTGGGCGCCTTCGGGCAGCGCATCCATCGCCTCTTGCGGCGAGGACACCCGCGCGCCGCTCAGGGGCAGATAACGCCCCTGTTTGGCCGGGTTGATATCCACCACACGATCCACCGCGACACCCGCGCGTTGCAGGAACAGCGAATAGATCACGCCTTTGGACGACGCGCCCCAGATCGCCGAACCCTGCTCGGGTGCGGACTGAATGATCTGCACCGCGCGCTCAAGGCTGGCGGTGAAACCGTCCGGCAGCGTCAGGCGTGGCACCGGTTGCTGCGGGGTCAGGCGCAACGTCGAAAGGTCGGCGACGATGTACAGGTATTGGCCGCCAAACAGGTGGCCAGCCTCGTGCACGGTGCCGAACATCCGGCGCAGGTCATCGAGGCGGAAATAATTGACGTGCTCGTAGAACAGGTCGAACCACGCTTTGTGCTCGAGGATCCAGTCGAAGCACGGCACTTCGATGTAGATCTGCCCGCCCTGGTTGGCTTCGGCGATCACCGACAGAAAGCTCACCGGGTCTTCGATGTGTTCCAGCACATGACGCAGCACGATGGCGTCCGCCGCCAGGCCGAGACCTCGGGTGAACGGCGCCTTGATCACGTCGGCGTTCTCGCCTTCGTAGGCCGGGTCGATCCCGGTGATCGAATAACCGAGGCCCTTGAGCAGCTCAAGAAAGTAGCCCTTGCCGCAGCCGACTTCGATCAGCTCCTGGCCCTTGAAGTGTTTGGCGATGATGCCTTCGACGTCGCTCAGGTGCTTCTGGAACTGGCCCGAATGGGCCTGCTCGTTTTGATAGTCAGCGTCATAGCTGAGCTTGTCGGCGTCGAACGCGGCGTTGAAGATCAGGCCGCTGCGCTCATCCTGCACCAGCAGCATGTCGGCGCTGGCCGAAGCTTTTGCCGACTCCGGGTCGGCGAAGGTGCGGTTCTGCAACACCGGCAGGTCGGTGACCCGATACAACTCGTGCCTCATTGCGGCTCTCCCAGTAGCTGTTGCAAACGCTCGGTCACGGCCCAGAACGCCATCGGTTCATGGCTCGGATACGGGTAATGGCCGAGGTTCAGTTTCAGTGCCGCACCGCGCTCGCGCAGCCGTTGTTCAACCAGTGCGCGCACCGATACCGGTTGGCCACTGGCGCAATTGATCACGCCATTGAAATCGCGCTGATGGACGATCGCGGCGAGGTAATCAGCAGCGCTGGCGATCGGCAAAAAGTCGCGCAGTTGCTCGCCGCCAGACATGTTGAACGACGCCTCCCCGGCATCGATCGCCCGGTCCAGCGCCGCCAGCAGACTGTTGGGGTTCTGCCCTTCGCCATGCAGGTAGAACAGACGCGCCCACTGCAAGGTGAACGGTTTTTCCTGCTGCAGATTTTGCAAAAACAGATGCAGCGTGTGTTTCGCCAGACCGTAAGGGTTGCTCGGCTGCGGCTCGACGCTTTCGCTGAGCGGGCCACTTTGCATGCCGTACTCGAAGCAGGTGCCGGTCACCAATACTTGCGCCACACCCGCCTCGACCGCGCCTTTGATAAAGCGGTAGTCGGCCATCAGGTTGTGCTCGAAATGGAACAGCGCCCGATAGTTCGGCAACCCCGGCCAGGCCAGGTGCGCGAGGACGTCGATACCGTCGGTGAGCGCCGCAATGTCCAGATCCGCCGCGTGAATATCCGCCGCGACGAATTCGACGTCATTGATCCATGGCATGCTCGCAGCCGTATCTGTTTTGCGCGCCACCGCGCGCACGGCGCAGCCACGCGCCAGCAACGCCGCGACCAGATGCCGACCGACGAAGCCCGTGGCCCCGCTGACCAGGACTTTCACAGGACTTTCATCTCAGGCACGGCGATCACGAAGCGTCCGTCCCACTGGCGCACCTGCGCCAGTTGCTGACTGACTTCGTGCAGCAGGTTCCACGGCAGCACCAGCACGTAGTCCGGTTTTTCGATATCGATCTGCGCCGGCGCAACAATCGGAATACGACTGCCCGGCAGGAACTTGCCCTGCTTGTGCGGGTTGGCATCGGCCACCCACGCCAGCAGATCCGGTTTGACCCCGGCGTAGTTGAGCAAGGTGTTGCCCTTGGCCGCCGCGCCGTAACCGACCACCCGCTTGCCGTCGGCCTTGGCCTGCAACAGAAAGCGCAGCAGTTCATGCTTGATGCGTTCGGCAGCCGGCGCGAGGGTCGCATAGTACTCAGGGGTTTTCACCCCGGCATCCAGCTCGGCCTGCAACTGTTGCTGCACCGCCGGCTGCACCGCACGACGCTCACCGTCCTGGCGTTGCACGAACACCCGCAGAGAACCGCCATGGGTGCTCAACTGACTGACGTCGAACACTTCCAGACCATTGCGCTCGCACAAAGTCTGCACCGCGGTCAACGACAGGTAGGAATAGTGCTCGTGGTACAGCGTGTCGAACTGCGCGCCGGCCATCAGCGTCAGCAGTTGCGGAAATTCGAAGGTAGCGACGCCGGTCGGCTTGAGCAGCGTGGCGAAACCACCGAGGAAATCATTGATGTCCGGCACATGCGCGAGCACGTTGTTGGCGGCCATCAGGTCGGCGCCCCAGCCTTCGCCTTTCAACTGTGCTGCACTGTCGCGACCGAAGAACACTTCACGAATCTGCAGACCCTTTTCCCGCGCCGCTTGCGCGGTGCTGCGGGTCGGTTCGACACCCAGACACGGAATGCCGCGAGCGGCGACGTACTGCAGCAGGTAACCGTCGTTGGCTGCGACTTCGACCACACGGCTGTCGGCGCTCAGGTCAAAGCGCTCGACCATCTCGGCGACATAACGCTCGGCATGGGCCAGCCAGGTGCTGGAGAACGAACTGAAGTAGGCGTACTCGGCATCGAACAGGCTGTCGGCGCGGGTGTAATCCTCGGTCTGCACCAGCCAGCATTGCTGGCACACCGCAACCTTGAGCGGCACCCATTGCTCGGCCTGTTCCAGGCGCTCGGCGTGCACGTAGGCGTTGGACGGTGGCGAGGTGCCGAGGTCGATCAGCGGCAGGCTCAGCGGTGCGGCGCACCCACGGCAGTTCATAGACGCACTCCGGCAAAGTGTTGATCAAGCGCGGGATGGCTGGCATCACGCGCTGACAAATTATTGACAGGCAACGGCCAGGCAATCGCCAGCCGTGGATCGTTCACCGACAAGCCGCCTTCGTGCTCCGGCGCGTAATCGGCGCTGTGCAGGTAAAGCAGTTCGGCGTCATCGGTCAGGGTCTGGAAACCGTGGGCGAACCCGGCCGGAATCAACAGGCTGCGACCATCGCCAGCCTTGAGGTGCTCGGCGTGCCAGTGCAGAAAGGTTTCGGAATCCGGACGCAGATCCACCGCCACGTCCCACACTTCACCGCGCAGGCAAGTGATCAGCTTGGCTTCCGGCGCATTGGCATTCTGATAATGCAGACCGCGCACGCTGCCCTTCTCGCGGGTGCAGGAATGGTTGATCTGGCGGATGTGAAATTCGCTGCCGAACGCACTCAGGCTGCCTTCGCAGAACAGCCGGGCGAAATGCCCGCGCTGATCTTCGAAGCGTCTGTGCTGGACGCTGAACAGCCCGGCCAGCGGCAACGGTTTCAAGGAGAATTCGCTCACAGCGCGCCTCGGTACAGGTTCAACTGGCCGAGAGTGACGTTGCGCATGTCATCGCCGTTCTGCCACGCCAGATGCCAGTCGAGGGTCTGGGTCAGGCATTGCTGCAAAGTCCAGCGTGGCTGCCAGCCGAGTACCTGACGGGCGCGGCTACTGTCGAGGCGCAACAGGCCAGCCTCGTGCAGTTCGCTTTTTTCGATGCGCAGACCACGTGCCTGTGGCCAGCGACTGGCGAGCAGTTCGACCACTTCGCCGACGCTGCACATGTCCGCCTCGCCCGGGCCGAAGTTCCACGCCCCGGCGTATTCCGGGCCTTGTTCGTAGAGACCCGCAGCCAGTTGCAGGTAACCGGCCAGCGGTTCCAGCGCGTGCTGCCACGGGCGCACGGCTTGCGGGTAACGCAGGGTCACCGGCTCGTCTGCAGTCCAGGCCTTGAGCACGTCGGGAATCAGCCGCTCAGGGGCGAAGTCACCGCCACCCAAGACGTTGCCGGCGCGCGCGGTGGCCAAGGCCAGACCGTGTTCAGCGTACTTGTCGGCCGGGAAAAACGACGCGGCGTAAGACTGCGCCAACAGTTCGCAGCAAGCCTTGCTGCTGCTGTAGGGATCGTGGCCGCCGAGGGCTTCGTCCTCGCGGTACGGCCACAGCCATTCCTTGTTGGCGTAGACCTTGTCGGTGGTCACCAGCACGCAGGCGCGCACGCAACCGACCTGACGAATCGCTTCGAGCAGGTTCAGCGTGCCCATGACGTTGCTGGAGTAAGTGCCCAGCGGGTCGCGATAGCCTTCACGCACCAGTGGCTGCGCGGCCAGGTGCAGAACGATCTCCGGCTCGGTGTCGGCAATGATCTCCAGCAACGCGCCGAGATCACGCAGATCGCCACGTTGATCGTTGATCCCTTCGTGAACCCGCGCCAGTTCATACAGGCTCGGTTCGGTCGACGGATCCAGCGAGAAACCGCTGACGTGCGCGCCGAGGCTTTGCAGCCACAGGGTCAGCCAACTGCCCTTGAAACCGGTGTGACCGGTGACCAGTACGCGCTTGCCGCGCCAGAAATCCGCACTCAGGCCCATTGCTTCCATGGGGCCTCCCCGCTCTGCCACAGCGCTTCGAGGTGGTTCTTGTCGCGCAGGGTGTCCATCGGATGCCAGAAGCCTTCGTGCTCGAAGGCGTTCAGCTGTTCATCCTCTGCCAGACGCGCCAGCGGCTCGGCCTCCCAGGTGGTTTCATCGCCAGCGATGTAGGACAGGACTTTGGGCGACAGCACGAAAAAGCCACCGTTGATCCAGCCACCGTCGCCACGCGGTTTTTCGGTGAAACCGAGCACCTGATCGCCCTGGCGCTCAAGGGCACCGTAACGTCCCGGCGGCTGCACCGCGGTGACGGTGGCCAGGCGACCGTGGGCTTTGTGGTAATCGACGAGTTGAGCAATGTTGATGTCGGAAACGCCGTCGCCGTAGGTGAAGCAGAACGCCTCTTCATCCTTGAGGTAACGGCCGGCACGCAGCAGACGGCCACCGGTCATGGTTTCCTCGCCGGTGTCGATCAGGGTGACGCTCCACGGCTCGCTGTAGTTCTGGTGCACGTCCATGCGGTTGTTGCGCATGTCGAACGTGACGTCGGAGGTGTGCAGGAAGTAGTTGGCGAAGAAGTCTTTGATCGCATAGCCCTTGTAGCCCAGGCAAATCACGAAGTCGTGGATTCCGTGAGCGGAATACTGCTTCATGATGTGCCAGAGAATTGGCTTGCCGCCGATCTCGATCATGGGTTTGGGCTTGAGGTGCGACTCTTCACTGATGCGCGTGCCGAGGCCACCCGCCAAAATAACTGCCTTCATCGTCTCCCCTCTCGTTCGTCACCGGGCTGCGCATGGCTATGTTGAGCGATGCGGGCCGTCTGGCTAACCCTTTTGCCGCCTGCGGCGTCGCTGCGATGACCGCGAGCGCTCGTTTTATGGCGATTTGAGGGGGACTTGCAGGAAACGCGCCAGCTCCGCGAGCGCTGCGTCGGGTGCGCCGTAAGGCATGAAAAAAGGGATGAATCCAGCAGCGGACTCATCCCTTTCATTGCGTTGCATCAACAGATCGAGTGATCAGCCGAACATGGCGAACCCATCAACCGTCGCCGGCAGGTCGTAGACCTGGCCGTCGGCAGTCTGCAGGTGCTCGATGTTGTTGAACCCGGCGTACCATCCCGCCAGTTTCACGCCGTTGTCCGGCACACCGCTGCTGCCGTCGTTGGCGCTATGCAGGTAGGCGTCATCGCCGATGCGGGTGACGTTCAACTGGCTGGCGTTGGTGATGGTGTTGAGGATCAGGGTGTCGTTGAGATCCCAGCCCTCGTCCTGAATCGATACCAGCCCGGTGCTGTTCACGATGTAGATATCGTCACCCATACCGCCCAGTGCGGTGCCGCCAGTACCGGACTGCCCCGGAAGATTGAGGTTCAGCACGTCGTTGCCGCTGCCACCTGACAACAGATAACTGTTGCCGGTGCCGGTGAGCACGTCATGACCGTCATCACCAAGGGCACTGCCGTTGTGGACCGTGATGGTGTCATTGCCTCCGTCGCCGTGGGCCACTGTACCCAAGTCATTCACAGCGCTGACGATGACGTCATCACCCGAACCGCCAGACAGTGTGTCGGCCTGCGCGACATCACCGTCGAGACCGGATTTCAGTCCGCCGTAAAGGTGATCATTGCCATCGTTGCCACTGATCACATCATCGCCGTTGCCACCTTCCAGGATCGCGTCCTCGCGGCCGGCATCCATCACATCGTTGAAACGACTGCCTTGCAGACCTTCTACGTCGTAATACATATCCCCTTCGGCCGTACCGTTCTGGCCAATCCTCGACAGGTTGACCACCACACCCGTATCGCTGTCGTCATAGCTGACGATGTCCGTTCCCGCGCCGCCGACGAACACATCCCGTCCGGCGCCACCGTAGAACAGGTCATCGCCGCTGCCGCCGAAGATGTAGTTGTCGGAATCGTTGCCATAACCGGTGAAATCGGCTGTACCGGTGTAGGTCATTTTCTCGATGAACGGGTCCATCTTCATGACCGACAGGCTGGTGTACAGCTCGTCAAACCCCATGCCTGAGTCTGTCTCGACGATGGTCACACCCTCGCTGTTGATCGTATAGACGTCACTGCCCCAGCCACCTTCGAAGGTCACGCCGCCCGAGTTAGCAGTGAAGTGATCGTCCAGGTTAGTCCCGACAACCTTTTCCACATTGATCAAGGTATCGCCCTCGGCGTAGCCGCCAGAACCGAAGCCCTCGCCATCACGAAACTCGATGCTGACCGCATCGTTGGAACGGCTGTAATCGACGGCGTCAAGGCCATCGGCACCGTCCATGACCATTGCGCTTGCGCCGGCGAAGATCACATCGTTGAAATTCGAACCCTGCACGGCCTCGATGCTCGAGTAGGTATCGCCGAATGCAATACCAGTGGCGCCCCACATGCTCGAGAGCTCGATACTGACGCCTTCAAGGCTGTCGGTATAGCTGACTGTGTCGAAGCCCTTGCCGCCAATGAACTGATCGCCACCGTCGCCACCCCACAGCACGTCATTGCCTGCACCGGCGACAATCACGTTCGCCTCGGCATTGCCGTAGCCCTTGAAGTCGCCGGTGCCGGTGAAGATCATTTTGTCCAGGAACGGATCCATCCTCTGGGTGTTGACGCTGGTGCGCAGCTCGTCGTAACCGCCGCGTTCCGCTTCGACGATGGTCACACCTTCGCTACCGACGATGTACACGTCATCTCCGTTATCACCTTCCAGCGTGATACCGCTGACCGAACTGACCAAGGTGTCATTGTTAAAGCTGCCGATGACTTTTTCGATGCCGACCAGGGTATCGACGGAGCCGTCCGCCTTGGTGACAGTGGCCAGCCCCTCGCGGAAATCGACGCTGACGCCGTTCGGCATCATCTGATAACTCACTGAATCGAACCCCTCCCCGCCATCCAGCAGATCGGACCCCGTGGTACCCCAGATCTGATCATCCGACTCCAGTCCGTAGAGTTCGTCATTGCCTTCATTGCCGCCCATGACATCGGCTTCACTCGTTCCATAAATCACTGACATTTGCTTCTTCCTTGCTTGGTTGAAACCAGGTTGGTCCTTCAGCTGCCAAGCGCACACCTGCGGCCGCATTGCGATTGCAGGTGTGCGATTCAGTGGTCAGCCAAACATCGCGAATGCATCACTGTTGGCCGGCAGATTGATGGTCTGATTATCGGCCGTCACGATCTGCTCGATAGTGTCGGAACCGGCAAACCAATCCTTCAGGCGCACGCCCTCATCCGGCGTCTGTCCGGCTGAAACGCTGTAACGGTGCAGGTAGAGGTCGTCACCGACACGGTCGACTTGCAGTTCCGAAGCGCGAATGTACGACAGCACAATCTTGTCGCCACGGCTGGTACCGTCGTCCTGAATGTTGACCAATGCCGAAGTGTCGATGGTGTAGATATCGTCACCTTCACCACCGAAGGCCGAACCGACGGACTGCAATACCAGATTATCCTTGCCCACGCCGCCAAACAGCGAGAAGCCCAGGCCGGTACCGATCAGCTTGTCATTGCCTTCACCACCATCAGCGATGCCATGAGTTACGGTGATGGTGTCATCGCCCGCTTCGCCATACGCACGGCTGCCAGTGTCGTTGGATGCGGTGAGAATCGTGTCGTTGTCATTGCCGCCATAGAGCGCATCAGCCTCAGCCCCTGCATTGGGTGCCGAACTGGCTAACGGCCCGGCCAGGGAAACCAGGCCTCCATAAATGAAGTCGGCCCCGTCGCCGCCATAAATCACGTCGTTGCCTGTGCTGCCCTCAAGAAAATCGACTGCCGAACTTCCGGTCAGCGTATCGTCGAATTGGCTGCCGATCACTCGCTCGATATTGAGCAGCACATCACCTTGAGCATCGGCGCCTTCGTTGACGTTGGTCTGCAGATTGATGTTCACAGCGGCCTTGCTGTTGATGTACCAGGCAGTGTCATGCCCTTCACGCCCATCGATCAGATCCGCACCGGAGCCACCAATGAAGTTGTCACCGAATGCGGTTCCGGACAGGGTGTCGTTGAAGCTGCTGCCCTGGAAAAACTCGATTCCGGTGTAGGTATCGCCGGCCGCGTCACCCGCATTGACCTTAGTTTTCAAATCAATGGTCACGGCGCTGTCGGATTGTTCATAGCTGACCATGTCCGCACCCACTAACCCGTCAAAAGCCATGGCCGCGCCGTCGGCGATGAAAATGTCACCGGCTATCGTGCCGGTCAAAGCTTCGATACTGGTGTAGGTATCCCCTGCTGCAATCCCTGTGTGAACCCCGGTTTTCAGGTTGATGGTGACGCCAATAGTCGTGTCGCCGTAGCCGACAGTGTCAAAACCGGCACCACCGATGAACCGGTCGGCACCCGCGCCGCCATACAGGATGTCGTTGCCATTGCCCCCTGTAATGATGTTGTCGATGGCGTTGCCCCAACCGGTGAATGACCCGGTGCCGGTATAGGTCAGACGCTCGACGTTGGCGCCCAGGTAGATCTGGCCGAAGTT
>NZ_JARVST010000030.1:0-104896 GCF_030209055.1 Pseudomonas sp. lyk4-TYG-107 | reverse complement strand
TACCGGCCTGTCACGCCGGGGGTCGCGGGTTCGAGTCCCGTCCGCTGCGCCATATCTGTTTCAAGGACCACTGAACGCCTTGAAACACCGAAAGCAACCGTTGGTTGTTTCGGAATCGATAGCAAAGACCCTGGTCGAAAGGCCGGGGTTTTTTGTGTCTGAAATTTGGCTTTCCTCTCTTCCTCCCTCCTCAATCCAGCGCAAATCCCTGTGGGAGCGAGCCTGCTCGCGAAAGCGGTGTGCCAGCTAATAATGTGCTGGCTGACAGTACGCCTTCGCGAGCAAGCCCGCTCCCACAGGGGGTTGTCGAATTGCCCGGCGATCTGCTGCGGTGCCACGTCGCATTGATTTTTTGATTCTTTAGTCAAATTTTTGTAACTGGTTGTTTGCCGGACGCTCAGAAACCTTTAAAGTTAACCTTTCGGTCAGCTTTGCACTGTCAACACGCCCTTTGTTTCGCCAAGAAGGGCTTCTGCAAGACTCGAGATTCCCAGTAGATAACCAGAAGGGCGGACACATAACCGCCCAGAGGATGATCCATGTCCAACCGTGATATATCCCGGCGCTCGTTCCTCCAAGGCGGGCTGGTGGCGGGTGTGAGCGTTACGCTCACGCCGCTCAGCAGTCAGGCGCTGGCTGCCTTGATGGAAAACAGCGTCACCGTGCCGTCCGAGAAGTGGCTCGGCAACAACGGCAAGGCACGCCAACGTAACGACGCCCTGTCCAAGGTCTGCGGCAGCAAAGTATTTGCCCGCGACATTCGTTCCAAGGACATGCCGGGCTGGCCTGAACAGCAAGGCCACGCCATGCTGCTGAAAACCATCAAGGCCGACCGAATCTACGAAGGCTACGACCTGTCGTGGCTGGGCGCCGACTTGCAACCTGACCGTATCGTCACCGCTGCCGATCTGGACAAGGACGGCATCGTCTTCCCCGAAGAACACGCGCCAGACCCTTTGCTGCCGGAAGGCAAAGTGCCGATGTTCATCGGCCACCCGGTGGCGATCCTGATCTGGAACGATTTCGAGCGTTTCCGCCAGGCCAAGAACAAACTCAAATTCAATGACAAGGCGATTCGTTACGGTGCACAAGTGCCGTACTACGAAGGCGACCCTTATGGCAGCTTCCGCTACGTGCGCGTGGGCGGCGCGACCTCGGCCGACGAAGACGAATTCGCCAGCCTGAAAGACTCGATTCTGTTCCCGATGCTGAAAAACCGGCGTCCGGTGTGGAATTCCCAGCCGAACCTGCACGGCAACCTGACCGAGCGCGGCCTGTTCTACGCCGACCGCATGAAAAAAGAGATCGATACGCCGCCGGACAACTGGCTGGTGTTCGACGAGCGCTACAAGACCCCGTCGATCGAACCGGCCGCCATGGAGCCGGACAACGGCAATGGCTGGTACGACCCGAAAACCAAGACCCTGCACTTCGTGGTCGCCACTCAGTGCCCGCTGGAAGCGGCGACCGAGACCGCGAAAATGATCGCGCCATCGCGCTTCGGCCTGGCAAACCTGAACATGCACCCGGGTTACACCGTGGGCTACGGTTCCAAAGACCACAACATCTTCGTCTACTACGCGGCCCTCGCTGCGCTGTATGGCGCCGGTGTGCCAATCCGTTTGGCCAACGACCGCTACGAGCAGTTCCAGAGCGGCATCAAGCGCCACCCGTTCGACATCCGCTACCAGCTCGCAGTGGACAAGAATGACTACAGCTTCAAGATTTTCCGTGCCGAGATGAGCGTCGACGGTGGCGGTCGCATCAACTACAGCCCGTCGGTGGCGGCAGTCGGTGCCACGGCAGCGCAGTCGATCTACTACATGCCGCAGAACGATCTGCAGGTCACCGCTTATCACTCGCGTGGTGTTGAAGCGGGTTCGATGCGCGGTTACGGCACCCTGCAAAGCATGGCCTCGACCGAAATGATGGTCGACGAAATCGCCAACCGCCTCGGCGTTGACGCGATTGATCTGCGTCGCAAGAACGCCTTGCGTTCGGGCATGAAAAACACCCAGGGCGCGATTCCGGCCGGTGCCCTGCGCCTGCACGAGATTCTCGACAAGGCCTCGGTGCACGAAGTCTGGAAAAACCGCGACGCGATCAAGAAACAGCGCGAAGCTGCCGACCCGGACAACTGGTACGGCGTGGGTTTTGCCATTTGCCAGAAAGACTTCGGCACCGGTTCCGAAGCGCCGATGGCCAGCATCGAATTCACTGCTGAAGGTCGCATCACTCTGCGTCACATCGGTATTGAAATCGGCACTGGCATGTCCACTTCGCAGGCGCTGGTCGTTGCTGATTTCCTTGGCAGCCCGGCGCACGACGTGAAGACCGGCGAAACCGAATGGAAGGAAATGCAGCTGATCACCAGCGGCAACCCTTACATCATGAGCCAGGCCGAACAGGACAACCTGCTGCGCAACCCGCGCTGGGTTGGCAAGCTGGCCTCGGCGTCGTCCGCGACCAACTCGGCCTACTACTTCAGTCACGCCACCCGTGAAGCGGCGCGCGTGCTGTTCAACAACGGTTTGTGGCCGGCGGCCATGGAAATCTGGCGTCAGGGCCCTTACGGCGGTCAAGCCAACCCTTACGTGGTGCGTCGTGAAGATGCGCATTGGGTCGATGGCAAGCTCACTGCCAATGGCATGCAGCCATTGAGCTTCGAAGAGCTGGCCAAACGCGCTCACGAACGTGGTCTGGTCACCGGCGCCACCGTTCACGCGTTCAACCGCTGGAGCTGGGCCGAGGCCGAATACAGCATCGACGGCGTGCGCGAGCGTCTGCCGCTCGACGGTCTCGCAGTGAAGTACGGTGATGGCGCGCCGAAGGCGAAGAAAGCGTTGATGAGCACGGCGGGTTTCCACCTGCTGGATCGCCAGAACATCAACTATCCGGTGGTCCAGTTGAACAACGCGGCGGTGACTTACTACAGCCCGGTCGCAACTCTGGTCGAGCTGAAGGTCAACAAAGGCTCGGCGGAAGTCGAGGTGCTCAACCACCATTCTTGGGTCGAGTGCGGTCGGGTGCTGGTCGAAGAACTGGTCAAAGGCCAGCTCGAAGGCGGGATTGCCATGGGCATCGGTCACGCGCTGATGGAAGAGATGCCGCTGTACGAAGGCGGACCGGGGGAGGGTGACTGGAACTTCAACCGTTATCGCCTGCCGATGGCCCGTCACGTTGCGGTGTGGAAGCAGACCGCGGAGATTCTGCCGCCGCTGTCGCCAAGCGATCCGTCCAAAGGCATCGCCGAAGTGGTGATGATCCCGGTGGTCGGTGCCATTGGTAACGCCGTGGCGCATGCCATCGGTAAACGTGTTCGCGATCTGCCAATCACTGCTGCGCGCATCAAGGAGGCCCTCAATGGCTAACCGTCCGCTTCAACTGACCCTCAATGGTCAATCCGTCGGCCCGGTGGACATCCCTGATGACCTGCCGATGATCGACTATCTGCACGAATACAAGAACCTCACCGGCTCGCGCCTGGGCTGCGGCCAGGGCATTTGCCACGCCTGCGTGGTGATCGTCGACAACCCGGACGGCACCAGTGAAGAAGTGCGCACCTGCATCACCGGCGCGCATTACTTCGAAGGCAAGAAAGTCCGCACCATCGAAAGTCATGCCAAGCGTGATGAGAGTGGCCAGGTCACTGAGCTGAACCCGATCCAGCAGCGTTTCGTCGACGAATTCGCCTTCCAGTGCAGCTACTGCGCGCCGGGCTTCGTCAACGCCGCGACGGTGCTGGTGGAGAAGCTGCAGCGCCAGCCGATCGTCAAAAGCCAACTGGAAAAAGTCATCGAGGACAGCCTCGGCCACCACATCTGCCGTTGCACCGGGTACGTGCGTTACTACAACGCCACGCGCAACGTGCTGACCGATCTCGGCCTGGTCAAGGAGGGTTGAGCATGAAGCATCTATTGACCCGCCTGACCCTGGCGGTCGGGCTGGCTGCGCCGGTGTTGTTTGCTCACGCTGATGATCAGGTCAAGCGCGGCGAATACCTCGCCCGCGCCGCCGACTGCATGGCGTGCCACACCGCGCCGGGCGGCGCGCCGTTTGCCGGCGGGCTGCCGATCGTTTCGCCGTTCGGCACGATCTACGGCACCAACATCACCCCAAGCAAAGAGCACGGCATCGGCCTGTACAGCGATGACGAGTTCTTCGCTGCGCTGACCGAGGGCAAGCGTCGCGACGGCGCCAATCTGTATCCGGCGATGCCGTACACCTCGTATCACCTGGTGCCGCGGGAAGACTCGGATGCGATTCACGCGTATCTGAAAACCATCGAGCCGATCGAGCGCGCCGCGCCGGTCACGAGTCTGAGCTTTCCGTTCAACGTGCGTCCGGGCCTGATCGGCTGGAACATGCTGTACGGCAAGGCCTTGAAGCTGGAATCTGCCGAAGGCAAAAGCGCAGCCTGGAAGCGCGGCCAGTACATGGTCGAAGTGCTCGGTCACTGCGGCGAATGCCACACGCCACGCGGCCTGCCGGGTGCGATGCAATTGGACAAGCGCCTGACCGGCGGCATCCTCAACGGTTATCTGGCACCGAGCCTGCTCGCCACCGATCTGGCGGCGCGCGGCTGGAATCAGCAGGACCTGAGCACGTTCCTCAAGCACGGCATGAGCGCCCAAGGCACGATGTTCAACGAGATGTTCCCAGTGTTTCATAACAGCACCCAGGGCCTGAACGATCAGGATCTGGCGGCGATGGCGACGTTCCTGCTTGGCGACAAACCACCAGTAGCCAAAGAGCTGGCTGAAGTGTCGCTGGACAAACTCAGCCCAAGCGCCCAGCGCGGCCGTCAGGAATATTTGAACGTCTGCGCCGGTTGCCATGCCGCTGGTGGTGAGGGCAAGCCGCACATTGCCGTGGCCATGCGCGGCAATACCACGCTGCGCCTGGAGGATCCGCGCAACCTGGTGCGGGTGATCGAGGACGGTATCGGTGAGCAGAAATTCGCCGGGTTCGAACATATGCAGCCAATGCCGGGTTTCGCCGACAAGCTCAAACCTGAGCAACTGACTGATCTACTGAACTACCTGCGTCAAGGCTGGGGCGGTCAATCGGCTGAACTGGCGGTGAGCGACGTGCAGAAACTGCAGGCTGACGCTCCGGCCGTCGAGCACAAGGCGCACTGACATGCAGCATCTCGATCTACAGGTTGTGCGGCGGGCACTGGAGTGGTCGGTGGCGGGGCAGCGCATTTGGCTCTGCACGGTGCTGACCACTTACGGCTCGGCGCCGCGTGCACCGGGTTCGCTGCTGGCGGTGAACGATAGAGGCCAGTGGATCGGCTCGCTGTCCGGTGGCTGTGTTGAGGAAGACTTTCTCGAGCGCGTCGCTGAAGGTGCGTTTCTCGATGCGGTCAACGTGGTGCGTTACGGCGAAGGTGATGATCCGCGCTCGCGGGTCAGCCTGCCCTGTGGCGGCATTCTCGACGTACTGGTAGAGAAATTTGACGCCGACTGTGAGGTGCAGGCGCATCTGCGTGAACTCGAATCGGCATTGCTCGGCCAGCGCCGTTTGATTCGCGAGGTCGATCTGGCCAGCGGTGCGCGCAGTCTGTTCACTGATCGCGAGCAGGGTGCGCGCATCGAGCGCGAGATTGATCGGGTGCGGATTCGCATTGGTGCCGCTCAGCGCTTGCTGCTGGCGGGTTACTCCAGCGTGGCGCAGGCCTGTGCCGAGTTCGCGGTGGGTCTGGGTTTCGAAGTGATTCTCTGCGATCCGCGCGATGAAGTGCTCGAAGGCGTGGTGCTCAACGGCGTGGAGATTCGTCGACAGTTGCCGTCAGTGTTCATCGCCGATGGCGGCTGTCATCGCGATACCGCGGTGGTGGCGCTGACCCATGATCCGCGCATCGACGATCTGGCGATGATGGAAGCGGTGCGCACCGAGGCGTTTTACATTGGCGTCATGGGCTCGCAGCAGACTTCGCAGAAACGCTTCGAGCGCCTGCGCAGGATTGGTGGGCTGGGGGAGGTCGAGCTGGCGCGGATTCATGCGCCAATCGGGCTTAACCTGGGCAGCAAAACACCGGCGGAGATTGCTTTGGCGGTGCTGGCGGATATCTTGCGGATTCGTAGCGGGATTGCCCGGGATCAGCTCTGATCTGGATTCTGCAAATTTGTGGCGAGGGAGCTTGCTCCCGCTGGACTGCGCAGCAGGCCTTCTTTTTAGATAAAAGAGAGTCCGCTGCGCGACCCGGCGGGAGCAAGCTCCCTCGCCACAGTTTCTTGTCAGTCAAGAAAACTGATCAGAAACCCAGCTTGTCACGCAGTCCGTAATACCACGCACCCAATGCCGCAAACGGCGTGCGCAGCAACTGCCCGCCCGGGAAGGGATAGTGCGGCAGATCGGCAAACGCATCAAAACGCTCGGCCTGTCCGCGCAACGCCTCGGCCAGTACCTTGCCGGCCAGATGTGTGTACGTCACACCATGGCCGCTGCAGCCTTGCGAATAGTAGATGTTATCGCCCAGGCGCCCAACCTGCGGCAGGCGCGACAGGGTCAGCAGGAAGTTGCCCGTCCACGCGTAGTCGATCTTCACGTCCTTCAGTTGCGGGAACGCCTTGAGCATTTTCGGGCGGATGATCGCTTCGATGTTCGCCGGATCCCGCGCACCGTAAACCACGCCGCCGCCGAAGATCAGACGCTTGTCGCCGGTCAGTCGGTAGTAGTCGAGCAGATAGTTGCAGTCTTCGACGCAGTAATCCTGTGGCAGAAGAGATTTCGCCAGCTCATCGCCCAGCGGTTCGGTGGTGATTACCTGGGTGCCGCACGGCATCGATTTCGCCGCCAGTTCCGGTACCAGATTGCCGAGATAGGCGTTGCCGGCAACGATGATGAACTTGGCCCTGACCTTGCCTTGCGGCGTGTGCACCACCGGGTTGGCACCACGCTCGATGCGCACGGCTGGCGATTGCTCATAGATGGTGCCGCCGAGGGACTCGACCGCAGCAGCTTCACCGAGCGCCAGGTTCAGCGGATGAATGTGGCCGCCGCTCATGTCGAGCATGCCGCCGACGTATTGATCGCACGCCACCACTTCGCGAATGCGGCGCTGATCGAGCAGTTCCAGTTGCGTGTGGCCAAAGCGCTCCCACAGGCGCTTCTGCGATTCCAGGTGTCCCATCTGCTTGGCGGAGAGCGCGGCGAACACGCCGCCGTCCTTCAGGTCGCACTGGATGTCGTACTTGGCCACGCGCTCCCGAATGATTCGGCCGCCTTCGAAGGCCATCTGCCCGAGCAGTTGCGCCTGCTTTGGGCCAACCGTGCGCTCGATGACGTCGATGTCACGGCTATAGCTGTTGACGATCTGCCCGCCATTACGCCCCGACGCACCGAAGCCGACCTTGGCAGCTTCCAGGACTGTCACGCGAAAACCGTTCTCCAACAGAAACAACGCCGACGACAGCCCGGTATACCCGGCGCCGATCACACAGACATCCGTCTCCACATCATCCTGCAAGGCCGGACGTGGCGGTACGGCATTGGCCGACGCAGCGTAATAAGACTCTGGGTAAGGGGTGTTCGCCATCCTGCAGCCTCTGTTTAATATATTTTACGAGTGCGTCGATCCTACCCGAGTTGAAAAACCTCCGCCAGCCACCGGAAAAATCTAATCTGCCGGCCCGAAATTAAATATTTTGCATATTCATAGGGTTAGGTGAAAAAAAGGTGTTGACACCCCTCCGGAATTCCGTAGAATGCCGCCTCACAGCAGGCACGTAGCTCAGTTGGTTAGAGCACCACCTTGACATGGTGGGGGTCGTTGGTTCGAGTCCAATCGCGCCTACCAAACAAAATCCGCTCTGCTGGGCGGTCTAGAAGGGCTCACCGAAAGGTGGGCCCTTTTTTGTTGTCTGCGATTTGCAAAACTTTTGCAAAGTTTTTTCAAAACCCCCACCTCAGCGCACCTCTCGACACTGCATCTGTTCCGTTACCCAAGCGCTTAGCGTGTTTCGAAATAACACGATCTGTTGATATTGCGTTCTGTTCTTTTTTTGGATCCGTAGAAAAAGTGTGGATATTGAAGGGGTTACCGGTATTTTTAACCGGCCGGTTATCAAAAAAATGTTGTTGCAGTTCGTGAACTTCAGTAACATCTGCCCCGCGTTCACCACCACGGTTTATGCATTTTTAAATCCCAAGCTTCCATCAGCTGCTTGGGATTTTTTTTGCCTGCGATTTGGTGAATCGCGCTTTTTGTCTCCCGGCTTCCAGTGCGAAACTTTCCAACCCCACGATCGTGTGCGGGCGCAACCGGCCTTTTTCGACTACTACTGACTGGCGTTTTCCAGGGATTTCTCAAAGGAGTTCGTTGATGCTGGTTCACTGGTTTCTCGCCGCTATTCATCTCTTGGCTTTTGCACTGGGCTTCTGGGCCGTGTTGACCCGTGGCACGGCGTTCAGTCGTCTGGCCGCTGGCGTCGGTGAGGCCAAGCGGGTTTTGCTCGCTGATAATCTGTGGGGGATTGCTGCGCTGGTGCTACTGGTGACCGGTGGCATGCGCGCCTTCGGTGGCTTTGAAAAGGGCACTGACTATTATCTGCACCAGCCGCTGTTTCATTTGAAGATGACGTTGTTCGTGCTGATTCTGCTGACAGAGCTGGCGCCGATGATCACGCTGGTCAAATGGCGGATCGCATTGGCGCGGGGCAAGGCGCTCGATACCGGACGTGCAAAGCTGTTCGCACGGATCAGCCATGTCGAGGCGCTGCTGTTGGTACTGATGATGATTGCAGCTACCGGCATGGCGCGCGGCGTGACGTTCGGCTAGCAGGGAGCAATTCCCTGTGTCCTCTCGGAAATGTCTGACAGCCAGGCTTGGCAGTCGCAGGTAGTATCGCGCTGCTGGAGAAAGGAAGGGAAGCGAATGAAGCGGAGAAGGGATGTGTCAGGCGCCGTGCCAAGTGGACTGGGGAGCGGATGGCAGTACGGCGCGTGAATCTTTAGCCAGTCATTACGCAGAGGCAAACGGACTGGCTACTGACTGCAATGCGGCTCAGGGAGTTTGTGGCTTGTCCGGGGCGGTCAGGCCAGCCTGAATGCGCTGATAGATCTCTTCACGGTGCACGGCAACGTTTTTCGGGGCGTTGATGCCGATACGGACTTGCTGACCGCTTACGCCGAGGATGGTGATCGTAATGTCATCACCAATATTTATGCTTTCACCGACTTTGCGGGTGAGTATCAGCATGGTCTTCTCCTTGATTGCTTTGTAGGGCACCTGATTCAGACAGTGCAGAGGTCGGTGGTACGTATAGATTAGTGCGAAGTCTCACGGTTTGGGTGCCTCTTTCTGACGCGCAGATGCGGCATTAATTCCCAGGGCGTAACTATACAGAGGCTGCAATCATCAATCTCGTTGTTTTGTGCCCATTTTGCGGGCCTCGCGAAGTATTTATGAATGTTAAGATCGCCGCTTTGTGATTTTCGAGGAAAGCGTTGTGCGCAAACTGGTCTGGATGGTCGCGGCACTGGCATTGGCGGGATGTGGTGAAGGCAAGAGTGTAGACGTGCAGAAGCCGAAAACGGCCGTCGCGGCCGCACCTGCGGCAGCGTCCGCCCCGCAATGGGACCTCGAAGTACGCGGCGAAACGCCTCAGGCTGTCAGTGACCTGAGTGGCTGGTTGATCGAGCATGCGTTCGTGCCGACCGTGATCAAGGACAGCAGCGGCAAGACGCGGATCCTGATTGGTCCGTTCAACTCCCAGGCCGACGCGCAAGCGCGCAAGGTAGAGGTGGATGCGGCATTGGTGAAGGCCAAGAAGCAGAACGTCGAGTCGGTGATCGTCGAGCATCCGCTCGCGCCGTAAGCAGCACTTTCAGCGGAGCGGCCTAAAGGACATCGCAGGCGATTCGTCTTATACGAGTCAACCACGATTTCTTGAAGGAGCTCCGCATGGCTTCCGCCGCTCCCTACAAACTCTTCAATGCGGTTCTGCACCGCAAGACGCTGGTGAGTCCGCACATGATGCGGATCACGCTCGCCGACCCTTCGATAGGTGACATGGCCACCTGGGCGCCTGATCAGCGCGTCAAACTGTTCTTTCCTGCTGAGGATGGATCGCCTGCAAGGCTTGCGCAGGAGGAGGGCTGGTACACCCGTTTTCGTTCGATGCTGGCGAGCCGGCGACCAGCAATGCGCACCTACACCATTCGTCATTTGCGCGCCGATCAGGGCGAGGTCGACATCGACTTTGTTCTGCACGGCGAGACCGGCCCCGCGTCGCGCTGGGCGCTGCGTGCGCAGCCGGGAGCGTCTATGCAGATTCTCGCTCCTGACAGCGGTTTTTCCGCGCAGGACGCCGGCGGGTTTGAATGGAAGCCGCCGCAGCTGCTCAAGGAGGTTTTGCTGGTGGCGGATGCCACGGCATTGCCGGCCGCCATGGGCATTCTTGACGAGTTGGCTGCCATGCCTGAACCGCCTCAGACTCAGGCGTACTTTGAGGTGGACAGCGCGCCAGACATGCTCCCGGTGCCGGATTGGCCCGGGCTGTCGGTGCAGTGGCTGGTTCGCGATCAGGCGCTGGCCACAGTGGCTGGGACGCTGATGGTGGAGGCGGTGCAGCAAGCCTTCCTGCCCACAGATGATCCATCAGCAGGGAAAGCCGCCGAACTCGCTGAAGTCGATATCGACAAAGACATACTCTGGGAGATCGCCAACACGGCCCCTCAAGGATTCTATGGCTGGATCGCCGGAGAAAGCGCTGCGGTCATGCGCCTGCGCAAATACCTGATCAAGGAATGCGGTATTCCCCGCGAGTCACTCAATCTGATGGGTTACTGGCGCTACAACAAGGCTGGAAGCTAAAAGCAAAAAAGGCCTCGAACATCACGTTCGAGGCCTTTTCTTTTGCGCTGGAGGATCAGCCGCAGGCTTTCAGGTTTACCGGGCCGACAAATTCATTGCCGCGTCCCATCACGCACGCCACGCTCTGATTGCGCTGACGTTCCCAGTCCTGCACGGGATAGGTTTTGTCCCACGCTTCGTACAACTGCCGATCCTGTTTCGACAGGCGCAAGCCGTACTGCTTGCTCATGTAGAAATAGGTGCGCGCGATCATGCCGCGAATCGACGGGCGCGGCATGACCTTCTTGGCCTTGAAGTCGACCTGGGTCAGGCACGAGCCGTACTGCCCGGATTGCACCGGCAGCCAGCCATAACTGAAGTTGCTGCGGTCACCGTTGACCTCACCAATGCTCGGCACCAGGTTGTGCAGGTCGGCTTCGGCTTTCTGGTAACTCGGGTCATAGCGGGTGCAGTTCTTGCGCCCGCCCGACTGCCAGCATTGACGCTGGTGACCGAACTCCCACGCCGGGACGATGTGTTCCCATTCGATGCGTGAAGCACGCTTGGCATTCTTGCGCGGCACGTAACCGCATGCCTTCAAGTCCACCTTGTTGCCGGTGTACTTGCACCCGCAGTAAAACTCGGTGGACTGCGGTGCATAGAGTTTCCAGGCGGCCTTTTTGGCCTCGGTAAAGGTGCGGGGCGCGCCAGCCTGGGCGCCAAAAGCGATGAACAGCAGCAGCAAAGCAAAACAGCGGACACTCATTGAATCAATCTTCCTTCGGCACAACCCAAAAAATCTGCACGCCGCCATCGTCGCGATAGGCGAGTGTGACGTTGTCGTTCTCGTCGATTTCCTCGAGCAGTTGCTCCCATGCATCCACAGGCTCGTCCGGCAGGCGGAAGATCAGTGCGGCTTTGGCTTTTTGTGCGGTAGGAGAATTGATGATTTTCTGAACGCGCATGCCCATGCGTTCGTAAGCGTCAGGAGCATCAGGAGAGGTGGCCACGAGGTTATCCTTATTAAGCTGTACGTGCATACAGTATTTAACTGTAAGCATTTTCGCAACTGCTTAAAATTCAAGAAAATCCTCTGACAGCGCTTTTCCGATTTTGGTGTAGGTCGGGTCGATTATTTTGTATGAAAAAGTCGCGCTCAGCGTAAGTGGCAGCACCACCCGCCGCACGGGCGAGTGGTGAGCAGGTTGCCCGACCCGAAAGGGTCAGGCGAGGGCCAATCAATATTCCCAGAACATCCGCTGCAGTTCTTTGCTGTCGTTGGTTTTGGTCAGGGCGACCATGGCCAGGATGCGGGCCTTTTGCGGGTTCAGGTCGTGAGCGACCACCCAGTCGTACTTGTCGTCAGGTTGTTCGGCGTTACGCAGAACGAAACCACCGGCGTTGACGTGGGAAGAACGGATGATCTGCACGCCGTCTTTACGCAGGGCTTGCAGAGATGGCACAACGCGGGAGGACACCGAACCGTTGCCGGTACCGGCGTGGATGATGGCTTTGGCGCCGGCCTGGGCCAGGGCCTTGTAAGCGGTGTCATCGACGTTGCCGTAGGAGTAGGCGATTTCTACGTCAGGCAGGCTCTTGATGTTTTTGATGTCGAATTCCGAATCCATGGTGTGACGCTTGGCCGGCAAGCGGAACCAGTAGGATTTGCCTTCAACCACCATGCCCAGTGGACCCCAAGGGCTTTTGAACGCCTCGGTCTTGATGTTGATCATTTTGCTGACGTCGCGACCGGACTGGATCTCGTCGTTCATGGTTACCAGCACGCCTTTGCCGTGCGCTTCTTTGCTGCTGGCGACGGCGACGGCGTTGTACAGGTTGAGCATGCCGTCCGCCGACATGGCGGTGCCCGGACGCATCGAGCCGACCACGATGATCGGCTTGTCGGTTTTTTCCACCAGGTTCAGGAAGTACGCGGTTTCTTCCAGGGTGTCGGTGCCGTGGGTGATGACGATGCCATCGACGTCTTTGCTGTCGGCCAGTTCCGATACGCGGCGACCCAGTTGCAGCAGGTTGTCGTTGGTGATGCTTTCCGAAGCGATCTGCATGACTTGTTCGCCACGCACGTTCGCCAGTTTGCTCAGTTCGGGGATGCCGGCGATCAGTTGTTCAATCCCGACTTTGGCCGCTTGATAGGTGGCGCTGTTGGCTGCGCTGGCGCCGGCACCGGCAATGGTGCCGCCCGTGGCAAGCACCACGACGTTGGCGAGTTTGGTCTGGGTTTCGACTTCTTTTGCCTGAAGGGTAGTGGGCAGGAGCAGGAGGAGGGCCAAAGCGCCCGGAACCAAGGTGTTGAAAGCAGATTTCATTATTTTTCTCTCTAGTAGTGAGACGGTGCTGATGCAGGTTCATCTAGATGCGCCCCGAGCCGATCTGAATGCCCGGGGTGCAGGCTAGGGAGCAGGATCTGTACCAGTGCTACTTTGCTTTAGAGAAATGTTTAACCTGATGATTTATATCAATATTTTGTAAGTTGGCGGATTCTTGAGTGAATGGCTTATCCGGGTTTCCGAACAAAAGAAGCTTTCGTGTTCGGTTCACCGAAAGGGACTGCACCTCCTGGCGACCGCAACGGCTTGCCGGTTCAGTTTTTCCGCTAAAGAAACCCGTCAGCAGGCCGATGGCTGTGGAAGGAAACGTTTATTTAGGGAGTTCACATGTCACTGACGATCGGTTTTTCAAATCCCGGCTCAGTCACCATTGGCGGTAAAACCGCAGCGACAATCAATGCAATGAACCAGGCGGAAGCAGATGCTGCCGACGAGGCGCTTGGCGTTGAAAAAGAACCGAGCAATCAAGTTCGCACCGGTGGTCCCGCGCAAGAAGCCAGCAAGGCGGATAGCGCTGACAGCGGCGACAGTCTGAGCGTGACCGTAAAAATGTTGCTCAAGCGCATGCAGGAATTGCAGAAGCAACTGCAGGAGCAGCAACAGCAACTGGCGGCGGCTCAGGCGGCGAGCTATCCGACGCCCGAGGCCAAGTCACAGGCGGTGATGTCCGTTCAGGGGCAGATCGCGCAAACTAGCGGCGCGCTGATGGAAGTCGCAGCGGCACTGGTCAAGGAAATGTCCAAGGATTCCACCAGCGGCAACCTGGTCAGCACCACGGCTTAAGCGGTAAGGGGTGAATCAGACGATTGCGCCCCGCAATACAACGACGATTTCTGATTGTTGACAAATGTCGGCGGGATTCGCATAGTTCGGTCTACGCAAACGTTTGCGCGGCTTCCCCGGTGCACTATTGTCCGGAAGAGAGCGCTGAAGCTTACGCCAGCGCGAGCGTTGCTCACAATAATCATAAGATCGGAGTGAACCCATGAAGCTGCCATTCGCTGGACGTCTTCTTGCTGTCGCTATGCTGGCTGCCGCAGCCGCCGCACTACCTGTCTCTTCGGCTTTCGCCGAGTCCCCGGAAAAACCCAAAGTCGCACTGGTCATGAAATCCCTGGCCAACGAATTCTTCCTGACCATGGAAGATGGCGCCAAGGCCTACCAGAAAGAACACTCCGCCGACTTCGACCTGATCTCCAACGGCATCAAGGACGAGACCGATACCGCCGGCCAGACCCGTATCGTCGAGCAGATGATTCTGGCCAAGGTCAACGCGCTCGTTATCGCACCGTCCGATTCCAAAGCCATGGTGCCGGTGATCAAGAAAGCCGTCGATGCCGGCATCACTGTGATCAACATTGACAACCAGCTTGATCCGCAGATCGTCAAAAGCAAAAACATCAGCGTGCCTTTCGTAGGCCCGGACAACCGCAAAGGTGCGCGTCTGGTCGGCGAATACCTGGCCAAGCAACTGAAGGCCGGTGACGAGGTCGGCATCATCGAAGGCGTGTCCACCACCACCAACGCCCAGCAACGCACCGCAGGCTTCAAGGATGCGATGGAGGCGGCGCAGATCAAGGTTGTCTCCTTGCAATCCGGTGACTGGGAGATCGACAAGGGCAACAAGGTTGCTGCGTCGATTCTCAGCGAATACCCGGATGTGAAGGCGCTGCTGGCGGGTAACGACAGCATGGCCGTTGGCGCTGTTTCCGCTGTGCGCGCTGCCGGTAAGGCGGGCAAGGTCCAAGTGGTCGGTTACGACAACATCAATGCGATCAAGCCGATGCTCAAGGATGGTCGTGTGCTGGCGACGGCCGATCAGTTCGCTGCCAAGCAGGCCGTGTTCGGTATCGAGACTGCGCTGAAAATCCTCAAGGGCGAAAAAGTCGACAGCGGCGTCAATGGCGTGATCGAAACGCCAGTCGAGCTGGTCACTAAGTAAGTCTTCCGGCGACACAACGGCGCTCGTCCGTCCGGACGAGCGCATGGAGAGTTTTTTATGTCAGTTTCCGCCCCGAACGCTGTCCTCTCGGTCAGCGGTATCGGTAAGACCTATGCGCAACCGGTGCTCACGGGCATCGACTTGACGCTGATGCGCGGTGAAGTGCTGGCGCTGACCGGTGAGAATGGCGCCGGTAAAAGCACGCTGTCGAAGATCATTGGGGGGCTGGTTACGCCCACCACCGGTCAGATGCAATTCCAGGGCAAGGACTACCGTCCGGGCAGTCGCACCCAGGCCGAAGAGCTTGGCGTGCGCATGGTCATGCAAGAACTCAATCTGCTGCCGACCCTGTCGGTGGCGGAAAACCTGTTTCTCGACAACCTGCCGAGCAACGGCGGCTGGATCAGTCGCAAGCAATTGCGCAAAGCCGCGATCGAGGCCATGGCGCAGGTTGGCCTCGATGCCATTGACCCGGACACCCTGGTCGGCGAACTGGGCATTGGCCATCAACAGATGGTCGAAATCGCACGCAACCTGATCGGCGATTGCCATGTGCTGATCCTTGATGAACCGACTGCGATGCTCACCGCCCGCGAGGTGGAAATGCTCTTCGAGCAGATCACCCGTTTGCAGGCACGTGGCGTCTCGATCATCTATATCTCGCACCGCCTCGAAGAGCTGGCGCGCGTCGCGCAACGCATTGCCGTGCTGCGTGACGGCAATCTGGTCTGCGTCGAGCCGATGGCCAACTACAACAGTGAGCAACTGGTCACCTTGATGGTCGGTCGTGAACTGGGCGAACACATCGACATGGGCCCACGCAAGATCGGCGCCTCGGCACTGACGGTCAAGGGCCTGACCCGGTCCGACAAGGTGCGCGATGTTTCCTTCGAAGTGCGTGCTGGCGAGATCTTCGGGATTTCCGGGCTGATCGGGGCAGGGCGCACCGAATTGCTGCGACTGATCTTCGGCGCCGATCTGGCCGACAGCGGCACGATTGCGCTGGGTTCGCCGGCGCAGGTGGTCAGTGTGCGTTCGCCGGTTGATGCGGTGAACCATGGCATTGCCTTGATCACCGAAGACCGAAAAGGTGAAGGCCTGCTGCTTAGCCAATCGATCAGCGCCAACATCGCCCTGGGCAACATGCCGGAGATTTCCAAAGCAGGAATAGTCAAAAACAGCGACGAAATTTCCCTGGCGCAGCGTCAGATCGACGCCATGCGCATCCGCAGTTCCAGCCCGACTCAACTGGTGTCGGAATTGTCTGGCGGCAACCAGCAGAAAGTGGTGATCGGCCGCTGGCTGGAGCGTGATTGCTCGGTGCTGTTGTTCGACGAGCCGACCCGCGGCATCGATGTCGGTGCCAAGTTCGATATCTACGCCTTGCTGGGCGAGTTGACGCGTCAGGGCAAGGCGCTGGTGGTGGTGTCCAGTGACCTGCGCGAGCTGATGCTGATCTGCGACCGGATCGGTGTGCTGTCGGCAGGGCGTTTGATCGATACCTTCGAGCGCGACAGCTGGACCCAGGATGATTTGCTTGCCGCCGCGTTCGCCGGCTACCAAAAACGTGATGCGTTGCTCAATGAAGCGGCGCCTAGGGATCTCCCATGAAAACTGCATCTTCCGCCGGCAAACGTAGTGGCAATTTCTACGGTCTGGGCACCTATCTGGGCCTGGCCGGGGCCTTGTTGGCGATGGTGGCGCTGTTCTCGATGATGAGCAGCCACTTTCTGTCCTATGACACTTTCAGCACGCTGGCCAACCAGATTCCCGATCTGATGGTGCTGGCGGTGGGCATGACCTTTGTACTGATCATCGGCGGCATCGACCTGTCGGTCGGTTCGGTGCTGGCACTTGCCGCTTCGACAGTCAGCGTGGCGATTCTCGGCTGGGGCTGGAGCGTGTTGCCGGCCGCGTTGCTCGGTATGGCGGTGGCGGCACTGGCGGGAACGGTGACCGGTTCGATCACCGTGGCGTGGCGCATTCCGTCGTTCATCGTTTCGCTTGGTGTGCTGGAAATGGCCCGTGGCCTGGCGTACCAGATGACCGGTTCGCGCACCGCCTACATCGGTGATTCGTTTGCCTGGCTGTCGAACCCGATCGCGTTCGGCATTTCGCCGTCGTTCATCATTGCCTTGCTGGTGATATTCATTGCGCAAGCTGTGCTGACCCGCACCGTGTTTGGTCGTTACCTGATCGGTATCGGCACCAACGAGGAAGCGGTGCGGCTGGCCGGGATCAATCCAAAACCGTACAAGATTCTGGTGTTCAGCCTGATGGGGCTGCTGGCCGGGATTGCCGCACTGTTCCAGATTTCCCGTCTGGAAGCTGCAGACCCGAATGCCGGCTCCGGTCTCGAATTGCAAGTGATCGCCGCCGTGGTGATCGGTGGCACCAGTCTGATGGGTGGCCGTGGTTCGGTGATCAGCACCTTTTTCGGTGTGTTGATCATTTCGGTACTGGCCGCCGGTCTGGCGCAGATCGGCGCGACCGAGCCAACCAAACGCATCATCACCGGCGCGGTGATTGTCATCGCGGTAGTGCTCGATACCTATCGCAGCCAGCGCGCCAGTCGACGGGGCTAACAGATGGCAACGATCAAGGATGTGGCGGCGCTCGCGGGGATTTCCTACACCACGGTTTCTCACGTGGTGAACAAGACGCGCCCGGTCAGCCAGGAAGTGCGGTTGAAGGTCGAGGCGGCCATCAAAAGCCTCGACTATGTGCCGAGTGCGGTGGCGCGTTCGCTGAAAGCCAAGACCACTGCGACCATTGGCTTATTGGTGCCCAACAGTCTCAACCCGTATTTTGCCGAGTTGGCACGGGGCATCGAGGATTACTGCGAGCGTAACGGCTACTGCGTGATCCTCTGCAATTCTGACGACAACCCGGAAAAACAGCGCAGCTATTTGCGCGTGCTGCTGGAAAAACGCATCGACGGACTGATCGTCGCCTCCGCCGGTGGTGACATCGGACTTGCGCAAGGGCTGGCCGGGGTGAAGACGCCAATGGTCATCGTCGACCGCGGGCTGGATGGCGTCGACGCCGACCTGGTGCGCATCGACCATGAGTATGGCGCTTATCTGGCGACGCGGCATCTGCTGGAGCTGGGCCATCGTGACATCGCCACCATCGGTGGTCCGTCGAGCACCAGCGTGGCGCAAATGCGTCAGGCCGGTTTTTGTCGGGCGCTGCAGGAGGCGGGCATCAAGGTGCGGGCCGAGCGCATGCTGGAAAGCGATTTCACCAGCACTGGCGGTTACAACGCGGCGGCGATCCTGCTTGAAAGCAATCCGCCGAGTGCGATCTTCGCCGGTAACGACATGATCGGTATCGGTGTGCTCCGCGCGGCGGCCGAGCGCAATGTCCGCGTACCGAGCGAGCTGTCGGTGATCGGCTTCGACGATATCCAGATGAGTCGCTACGTGTACCCGGCGCTGACCACGGTCGGCCAGTCGATCCTGCAGTTGGGCGAGATGGCTGCCGAAGTGTTGCTGCGAAGGATTGCTACCCCGAGTCTGGTCACCGATCAACGGATCGTGACCCCGAGTATTGTCTTGCGCGAATCGACTGCGCCGCTGTCCGGCGTATTCACCGAGTACCGCTGAAACCGAATTGACGAGTAGTGATGTATGCCAGCAAATGTAGTGGTAATAGGCAGCCTGAACATGGATCTGGTCACCCGGGCGCCACGGCTGCCCAAGGGCGGTGAAACGCTGATCGGTCATTCCTTTGCCACCGTGTCCGGCGGCAAGGGCGCCAATCAGGCAGTCGCTGCTGCGCGCCTGGGTGCGCGGGTGGCAATGGTCGGCTGTGTTGGCAACGATGACTACGGCGTGCAATTGCGTGAGGCATTGCTGGCCGAGCAGATCGATTGTCAGGCGGTGAGCACGGTCGAAGATTCCAGTGGCGTGGCGCTGATCGTGGTCGATGACAACAGTCAGAACGCCATCGTGATCGTTGCTGGCGCCAACGGTGCAATGACTCCGGCAGTGATCGACCGTTTTGATGCGGTGCTGCAAGCGGCCGACGTGATTATCTGCCAGCTCGAGATCCCGGATGCAACGGTAGGGCATGCGCTCAAGCGTGCACGTGCGTTGGGCAAGACGGTGATCCTCAATCCGGCGCCGGCCAGTCGTCCGCTACCGGCAGACTGGTTTGCCGCCATCGACTACCTGATCCCCAACGAAAGTGAAGCATCCGCGTTGAGCGGGTTGCCGGTCGATTCGCTGCAAAGCGCAGAAAGCGCTGCCAACCAGTTGATCGCAATGGGCGCGGGCAAGGTCATCATTACCCTCGGTGCGCAAGGTTCACTGTTTGCCAATGGCAAAGGTTTCGAGCATTTCCCGGCGCCGAAAGTGAAGGCTGTCGATACCACCGCCGCCGGCGATACCTTCGTCGGCGGGTTTGCCGCGGCGCTGGCCAGTGGCAAATCCGAGGCCGAGGCGATCCGGTACGGGCAAGTCGCGGCAGCGCTATCTGTGACCCGGGCCGGCGCACAACCTTCCATTCCAACCATGTCCGACGTACAGGCGTTCAAACCCGCATGAAAAAGACTCCTCTGCTCAACGTCGCGTTGTCGCGGCTGATCGCCTCCCTGGGCCATGGTGACATGGTGGTCATCGGTGACGCCGGACTGCCGGTGCCACCGGGTGTTGAATTGATTGATCTGGCGCTGACCCACGGCGTTCCGGATTTTGTCAGTACCCTGAAAGTCGTGCTCAGCGAGATGCAGGTGGAAAGCCATGTGCTGGCCAACGAAATTCTCGACAAGCAGCCGACCGCCCTGGTCGCGCTGGACGAGTTGCAGGAAGAGGGCGCCCTCGGTCGGCGCGATCTGCTGACGCATGAGCAATTCAAGGTTCTCAGCCGACAGGCGCGGGCGATTGTTCGTACAGGCGAATGTCAGCCGTACTGCAACATCGTGCTGGTGGCCGGGGTAACGTTCTAATCGGGTTCCGACCCTTTCATTTTCATCAGCACAAGGAATGCGCCATGCACCGCTATGCTCAAAAACTCCACCAATTGCTTCGGAGTCTGCTGCTTTTGTCTTTTATTACCGCCACCGGCGCTCAGGCTGCTGAAAAGATCGACCTGATCATCGACACCGACCCTGGCGCCGACGACGTGGTCGCTTTGCTGTTCGCCCTGGCTTCGCCGGATGAACTGAACATTCGTGCACTGACCACCGTGGCTGGCAACGTGCGCCTCGACAAGACATCGCGCAACGCGCGCCTGGCTCGCGAATGGGCAGGGCGCGAAGACGTTCCGGTGTATGCCGGTGCGCCGAAACCGCTGATGCGTACGCCGATCTACGCCGAGAACATCCATGGCAAGGAAGGCCTGTCGGGTGTCACCGTGCATGAGCCGAAAAAAGGCCTGGCCGAAGGCAATGCGGTCAACTACCTCATCGACACCCTGAAAAAAGCCAAGCCGCACAGCATCACCATCGCCATGCTTGGCCCGCAAACCAATCTGGCGCTGGCGCTGATCCAGGAGCCGGAGATCGTCAATGGCATCAAGGAAGTGGTGATCATGGGCGGTGCGCACTTCAATGGCGGCAACATCACCCCGGTGGCCGAATTCAACCTGTTCGCCGACCCGCAAGCGGCGGAAGTGGTACTCAAGAGCGGCGTGAAACTGACCTACCTGCCGCTGGACGTGACCCACAAGATCCTCACCAGTGATGCACGCCTGAAACAGATCGCTGCACTGAACAACAACGCAAGCAAGATTGTTGGCGACATCCTCAACGAGTACATCAAGGGTGACATGGAGCACTACGGCATCCCGGGCGGTCCGGTGCACGACGCTACCGTTATCGCTTACCTGCTCAAGCCTGAGCTGTTCACCGGTCGTTCGGTGAACGTTGTGGTGGATAGTCGCGAAGGTCCGACTTTTGGCCAGACCATCGTTGACTGGTATGACGGTCTGAAGGCGCCGAAGAACGCCTTCTGGGTGGAAAATGGGGATGCTCAAGGCTTCTTCGATCTGCTGACCGAGCGTCTGAAGCGCTTGAAGTAAGGCATGAGCCCGCAGGTGCCAGCCTGCGGGTTTTTATTTTCTCTCGGTGTCCTGCGTGTTCTCGCCGTCATGCTGGTACCGCTCGAACACCTGGGCGATAAACGTTTGTGCGCCCTGGGTTCCCATCGTCTTGACCAGCAGATCGATGCTGATCAATGCCAACTCCTCCGCACTGCCCGGGCTGTACGAGCTGTGCCCCTTCGGCCAATGAACCTTGATGTCGGCGGAGATGCTTACGGTGTTCATGAGTGCGCTCGAAAAGTCGGAAATGTCTGAAAGCGAGTTAACCACTTTGGCGGGCGTTTGGCACTGCGACTTAGGCATGAGCGCGTCGCTATGCGACACTTGGTCTTTTCCGGCTGATCCAAGGAATGTGCTGTGCAGATCGATTTGAACACCCCCGACGGCCTCACACTCGACGCTGTGCGCCAGTTGCTGGCGTCGGCCAGCGATGATGTGCACACGCAGCTGCGTGTGACCAAGGGTGGGATTGCCTATATCTCTTCCGGTGTGACCGGCGGCCAGGATATTGATGGCCTGCTGTTTCGCCTGGAGACCTGGGCCAAGGGCTCGGGGTATGTCGGCAAGGTCGCGGCCAGTGATGAAGTCTGGGTGATGCAGATTTTCAATGCGCTGAAAGACAACTGGCCGAATCCGCCGCACGATTACATCGACGTCTATTGAGCTTCGTTAATATTCGGTGACGATTGCGTGAGGATGCGATGCGCGCACTTCAGGCAGACTCAGCGTTTTTCCGGATCGTGGGGCAGGGTGACAGCATCGGTTGTGAAACCAAACGCCGGATTGGTGGTCGCACGATCTCAGCTTAACCATTTGAAAAAAGGAGGCTTCATGCCTTTGAAGTTCGCGTCTCTGGGTGCACTAATGGCCGTTGCCATGTTGGCCGGTTGCAGCACAACCTCCAGCGAGTCGGCAAAGGATCCTGTGGCGACCGATGCTGGTCATAGCCGCTGTGAAGCAAAGGCAGCGGAGTTTGCCATCGGTAAAAAGGCTTCGCCGGAACTGCTCGATCAGGCTCGTGCCAAGGCTGGCGCGCAAAACGCCCGCTTCCTCAAGCCAACCGACATGATCACTCTGGAGTACCGTTCCGATCGCTTGAATCTGAACACCGACAACAACCTGGTGGTCACTCGCGTCAACTGCGGCTGATCTCAGACCGCTTTTGTTGCAGGTATAAAAAACCCCGTCACATGGACGGGGTTTTTTTAGTGCGCCGGGAAATTACTCTGGGCGAACTTGTGCAGCTTGCATACCCTTTTGGCCTTTCTCAGCCACGAAAGAGACGGTCTGGCCTTCTTTCAGGCTTTTGAAACCGTCGGATTCGATAGCTTTGAAGTGTACGAACAGGTCGTCACCGCCACCTTGAGGAGTGATGAAGCCGAAGCCTTTTTCATCGTTGAACCATTTAACGGTGCCGGTTTGGCGATTAGACATGGTGTATCTCCAAGAAACATATATTTTCAGTAGTACTGTGCTGCTCAGGCCAACTGGGCACACCGGAGTATCATAGTCGAAATGTTCGCTTTGGTAGCCCCCCGGACGTGCTGTTTGCTTTCATATTGCATCGATTTCAACCTCTGAAATGTCTGCAAGCCCCGGTTTCAGTGGCTTTCAGCCGAGTGAAGAGGGTGTAAAAAAAGCTATAAAACCTGCGTAAATTATCGATTTTGGGGTCTTTTTGGCGGTTTTCAGCCTGCTGGACGCCCGAAAAAACATTCGTCAGCGCTTATTTCTGCACGCGGCAAACCGAGATTTCTTTCAGTGCGCGCTGACCCAGTTCACCACTTGGCGGGGTGTTCTTGTCCATCAGTTGCGCGATCTCTTGCGTGGTGAATTTCTTTTCCAGAACGTCGGCACCGCAAGCGCAATGTTTATTGGCTTCGGCCGGATTGACGCTCTTGCTGGCTGCGGCGGTGCAGTCGTTCATGTATTGGGCTTTGACGCCGGCAGGCCAGGCCGCGTTGGCGCTCAGCGGCAGCAGCAGGGCCAGCGGGGCCGCGAAAGCAAAAAGTCGGATAAGGCGCATGTCGGAAACTCCTTGGGTTGATATCGGCGACGATTCTCAGCCTATTTGAGGCAAGGCGTATATCCCAAGTTCACTTCGCGCCGCAAAAATGCGCAAATCAGCAACACCTCAATTCGATGACGTCGATGACCGCTCATCTGTGCTAGCATGCCGGGCTCAAGCGTTCTCAGGCTCCGGATGGCCTTCAGCCCCGGCAGCGGTCAGCGTGCGAAAATTCTGATTTGAATCCCAGTCACTCTGGTTCGGTTTTCCGGTTGGCCGCAAGGCTCCTGCCGCTGTAAGGCAGGCGTTCGTCATTGAATGGCCTGGATCGGATCTTGTACTGGCTCATCCCAACCCACGTGACCTTTGGTAGGGGTCACCACTAGGAGAGGAGGCGCCATGCCAACTATTACTCTTCCCGACGGCAGTCAACGTTCATTCGATCACCAGGTTTCCGTAGCCGAGGTCGCCGCATCCATTGGTGCCGGTCTGGCCAAGGCCACTGTGGCCGGCAAGGTCAACGGCAAGCTGGTCGACGCCTGCGACATCATCGACAGCGACGCGACGCTGCAAATCATCACGCCAAAGGATGAAGAGGGGCTGGAGATCATTCGCCACTCTTGTGCGCACCTGGTTGGCCACGCGGTCAAGCAGCTGTACCCGACTGCGAAAATGGTCATCGGCCCGGTTATCGACGAAGGCTTCTATTACGACATCGCCTTCGAGCGTCCTTTTACCCCGGACGACATGGCCGCCATCGAACAGCGCATGCATCAGCTGATCGACAAGGATTACGACGTCATCAAGAAAGTCACTCCGCGCGCCGAAGTGATTGAAGTGTTCAAGGCCCGCGGCGAAGACTACAAGCTGCGTCTGGTTGAAGACATGCCGAACGAGCAGGCCATGGGCCTGTACTACCACGAAGAATACGTCGACATGTGCCGCGGCCCGCACGTGCCGAACACGCGTTTTCTGAAATCCTTCAAGCTGACCAAGTTGTCCGGCGCCTACTGGCGCGGCGATGCCAAGAACGAGCAATTGCAGCGCGTTTACGGCACAGCCTGGGCTGACAAGAAGCAGCTGGCGGCTTACATCCAGCGCATCGAAGAAGCTGAAAAGCGCGACCACCGCAAGATCGGCAAGCGCCTGGGCCTGTTCCACACCCAGGAAGAGGCGCCGGGCATGGTGTTCTGGCACCCGAACGGCTGGACCCTGTATCAAGTGCTCGAGCAGTACATGCGCAAAGTGCAGCGCGACAACGGCTACCTGGAGATCAAGACTCCGCAAGTGGTCGATCGCAGCCTTTGGGAGAAATCCGGACACTGGGCCAACTACGCCGACAACATGTTCACCACCGAGTCGGAAAGCCGCGACTACGCCATCAAGCCGATGAACTGCCCGTGTCACGTGCAGGTGTTCAACCAGGGCCTGAAGAGCTACCGCGAGCTGCCGATGCGACTGGCCGAGTTCGGTGCCTGCCACCGTAACGAGCCATCAGGTGCGTTGCACGGCATCATGCGTGTGCGTGCGTTCACTCAGGACGACGCCCACATTTTCTGCACTGAAGAGCAGATGCAGGCCGAATCCGCTGCGTTCATCAAGCTGACCATGGACGTTTACCGCGATTTCGGCTTCACCGATGTCGAGATGAAACTGTCCACTCGTCCGGAAAAACGCGTAGGTTCCGATGAGCTGTGGGATCGCGCCGAAGCGGCACTGGCTGCAGCCCTTGATTCCGCGGGTCTGCCGTATGATCTGCAGCCGGGCGAGGGTGCGTTCTACGGTCCGAAAATCGAGTTCTCGCTGAAAGATTGCCTCGGTCGCGTCTGGCAGTGTGGTACCTTGCAGCTCGATTTCAACCTGCCTGTCCGTCTCGGTGCTGAATACGTCTCCGAAGACAACAGCCGCAAACACCCAGTGATGTTGCACCGGGCGATCCTCGGTTCCTTCGAGCGTTTCGTCGGGATTCTGATCGAGCATTACGAAGGTGCATTCCCTGCGTGGCTGGCGCCAACCCAGGCAGTGATCATGAATATCACTGATAAACAGGCAGATTTTGTTGCAGAAGTAGAAAAAACTCTCAACGAAAGCGGATTTCGTGCCAAGTCCGACTTGAGAAATGAAAAGATCGGCTTTAAAATCCGCGAGCATACTTTGCTCAAGGTTCCCTATCTTTTGGTTATCGGAGATAAGGAAGTCGAGATGCAGACTGTCGCTGTGCGTACTCGTGAAGGTGCTGACCTGGGCTCGATGCCCGTCGCCCAGTTCGCTGAGTTTCTCGCGCAAGCGGTTTCCCGGCGTGGTCGCCCAGATTCGGAGTAATTATTATTAAGCGTGAAATGAGACAAGATAAACGAGCTGCACCGAAAGCCCCGATCAACGAGAATATCTCGGCACGCGAGGTTCGGTTAATTGGCGCTGATGGCGAGCAGATTGGCATCGTCTCGATTGATGAAGCGCTTCGTATTGCTGAAGAAGCAAAGCTTGATCTGGTAGAAATCTCTGCTGACGCAGTCCCACCGGTTTGCCGGGTGATGGACTACGGCAAATCGATCTTCGAGAAGAAGAAGCAGATTGCAGCAGCGAAGAAAAACCAGAAGCAGATTCAGGTAAAAGAAATCAAGTTTCGTCCAGGGACGGAGGAAGGGGATTACCAGGTAAAACTGCGCAACCTGGTACGTTTCCTGAGTGACGGGGACAGGGCCAAGGTATCCTTGCGATTCCGCGGCCGTGAGATGGCCCACCAGGAGCTGGGGATGGAACTCCTCAAGCGGGTTGAAGCTGACCTGCTCGAGTACGGTTCGGTCGAACAGCATCCTAAGATGGAAGGACGCCAGCTGATCATGGTCATCGCCCCGAAAAAGAAGAAGTAATCAACAGGGCACGGCAGGCCTTCTGATTATGTTTATCAACTGAATGCGGAGTATCCGAACATGCCAAAAATGAAAACCAAAAGTGGTGCTGCTAAGCGGTTTCTGAAAACTGCTAACGGTATCAAGCACAAGCACGCTTTCAAGAGCCACATCCTGACCAAAATGTCGACCAAGCGTAAGCGTCAACTGCGCGGTAGCAGCTTGCTGCATCCGTCTGACGTGGCAAAAGTCGAGCGCATGCTGCGCCTTCGTTAATTTTAGTCAAGAATAGAGGAAGTAACTCATGGCTCGTGTAAAGCGTGGCGTCATTGCCCGTAAGCGTCACAAAAAAATTCTGAAACTTGCTAAAGGCTACTACGGCGCACGCTCCCGCGTATTCCGTGTTGCCAAGCAAGCGGTAATCAAGGCAGGCCAATACGCCTACCGTGACCGTCGTCAGAAAAAACGTCAGTTCCGCGCTCTGTGGATCGCTCGTATCAACGCTGGTGCTCGTGTTAATGGTCTGTCCTACAGCCGTTTCATCGCTGGCCTGAAAAAAGCGTCCATCGAGATCGACCGTAAGGTTCTGGCTGATCTGGCAGTGAACGAAAAAGCGGCGTTTGCTGCGATTGTCGAGAAAGCTAAAGCCACCTTGGCTTAAGTACCCCCGACAGTCACCCGGCCTCACCTCTGTGGGGCCAGGTGTTAAACGTCATAAATAGGGGAAGAGCCTTCAAGCTCTTCCCCTATTTTGTATCTGGAGTCTGTACATGGAAAACCTGGATGCGCTGGTCTCTCAAGCACTAGAGGCTGTGCAAAGCGCTGAAGATATCAATGCCCTGGAGCAAATCCGGGTTCAATACCTTGGCAAAAAGGGTGAATTGACTCAGGTGATGAAGACCCTGGGGAATTTGCCGGCAGAAGAGCGTCCGCAAGTCGGCGCCCTGATCAACGTTGCCAAGGAGCGTGTTACAGGCGTTCTCAATGCGCGCATGGCTCTGTTTGAAGAAGCCGAACTGGCTGCCAAACTGTCTGCCGAATCCATTGACGTGACGTTGCCGGGCCGTGGCCAGACCTCCGGTGGTCTGCATCCTGTGACCCGGACTCTGGAACGAGTCGAGCAGTTCTTCACCCGCATCGGCTACGGCATCGCCGAAGGCCCTGAGGTCGAAGACGACTATCACAACTTCGAAGCGCTCAACATCCCAGGCCACCACCCGGCCCGGTCGATGCATGACACCTTCTATTTCAATGCGAACATGTTGCTGCGCACCCATACCTCGCCGGTACAGGTCCGCACCATGGAGTCCAAGCAGCCGCCGATCCGCATCGTCTGCCCAGGCCGTGTGTATCGCAGCGACTCCGATATCACCCACTCGCCGATGTTCCACCAGGTCGAAGGCCTGCTGGTCGATCGCGACATCAATTTCGCCGACCTCAAAGGCACCATCGAAGAATTCCTGCGAGTGTTCTTCGAAAAAGAGCTGGCCGTCCGTTTCCGTCCTTCGTACTTCCCGTTCACCGAGCCATCCGCTGAAGTCGACATGGAATGCGTGATGTGCAGCGGTAAAGGCTGCCGCGTCTGCAAGCAGACCGGCTGGCTGGAAGTCATGGGCTGCGGCATGGTGCACCCGAACGTGCTGCGCATGTCCGGCATCGATCCGGAAGAGTTCTCCGGTTTTGCCTTCGGCATGGGTGTCGAGCGTCTGGCAATGCTCCGTTACGGCGTGAACGACTTGCGTCTGTTCTTCGACAACGACTTGCGGTTCCTCGCGCAATTTCGCTAGTCGTAACGAATTCTTAGGAGAGCAGGATGAAATTCAGTGAACAATGGCTGCGTGGCTGGGTTAGCCCGCAGGTAAGTCGCGACGAGCTGGTTGCTCGTCTGTCGATGGCGGGTCTGGAGGTCGATAGCGTGACCCCGGCCGCCGGTGTATTCAGCGGCGTGGTTGTGGGCGAGGTGCTGAGCACCGAGCAGCACCCTGATGCCGACAAGTTGCGTGTGTGCCAGGTCAGCAATGGCGCGGAAACCTTCCAGGTCGTGTGCGGTGCGCCAAACGTGCGTCCGGGCCTGAAGATTCCGTTCGCCATGATCGGTGCCGAACTGCCGGGCGACTTCAAGATCAAGAAGGCCAAGCTGCGTGGCGTCGAGTCCAACGGCATGCTGTGCTCGCAAGCCGAGCTGCAGGTCGGTGAAGGCAACGACGGTCTGATGGAACTGCCGGCCGATGCGCCGGTGGGCGAAGATTTCCGTGTGTACCTGGATCTGGAAGATGCCAGCATCGAGGTCGACCTGACCCCGAACCGTGGCGACTGCCTGTCGCTGGCCGGTCTGGCCCGTGAAGTGGGTGCGCTGTACGACACGCCGGTCACTCGCCCGGTGGTCATGACCATTCCGGCTGTGCACGACGAAGTGCGTCCGGTAGAAGTGCTGGCGCCTGCCGCCTGCCCGCGTTACCTGGGTCGTGTCATCCGTAACGTTGATCTGTCCAAACCAACCCCGCTGTGGATGGTTGAACGTCTGCGCCGCGCCGATGTGCGCAGCATCGACGCTGCCGTCGACATCACCAACTACGTGATGCTTGAGCTGGGTCAGCCACTGCACGCTTTCGATCTCGCCGAAATCAATGGCGGCATCCGCGTGCGTATGGCGGAAGAGGGTGAGAAGCTGGTTTTGCTCGACGGTCAGGAAGTCAGCCTGCGTAGCGATACCCTGGTGATTGCCGACCACACCCGCGCTCTGGCGATTGCCGGCGTAATGGGTGGCGAGCACAGCGGTGTGTCCGCAACCACTCGCGACGTTTTCCTGGAAAGTGCCTTCTTCGATCAGATCGCTGTGGCTGGCAAGGCTCGGTCCTACGGCCTGCACACCGACGCGTCGCACCGTTACGAGCGTGGCGTGGACTGGCAACTGGCCCGTGAAGCCATGGAACGCGCCACTGGCCTGCTGCTGGAAATTACCGGTGGTGAAGCCGGCCCGATCATCGAGACCGTCAGCGAACAGCACCTGCCGTCGATCGCGCCGATCACCCTGCGTGCGCAGCGCATCACCCAGATGCTGGGGATGGAAATGGATTCGGCGCAGGTCGAGCGTCTGCTCAGCGCCTTGGGTCTGAAGATTTCCGCTGACGGCGCAGGGCAGTGGCGCGTAGAAGTGCCAAGTCACCGCTTCGACATCAGTCTGGAAGTCGATCTGATCGAAGAGCTGGCGCGTCTGTACGGCTATAACCGTCTGCCGGTTCGTTACCCGCAAGCGCGTCTGGCGCCGCAAGCGAAGGCTGAAGCACGCAGCGAATTGCCTGAGCTGCGTCGTCTGCTGGTAGCCCGTGGTTATCAGGAAGCGATCACTTACAGCTTCATCGATCCGAAACAGTTCGAACTGTTCAACCCGGGCGTTGAGCCGCTGTTGCTGGCCAACCCGATTTCCAATGATATGGCTGCCATGCGTTCCTCGCTGTGGCCGGGCCTGGTCAAGGCGTTGCAGCACAACCTGAACCGCCAGCAGGATCGCGTGCGTCTGTTCGAAAGCGGTCTGCGCTTCGTCGGTCAGCTGGAAGGTCTGAAGCAAGAACCGATGCTGTCGGGTGTTGTTTGCGGCAGCCGTCTGCCGGAAGGTTGGGCGCAGGGTCGCGACACCGTCGATTTCTTCGACGTGAAGGCTGATGTTGAAGCGGTGTTGGGCTTTGCCGGTGCACTGGATACCTTCACTTTCACTCCGGGTAAACACCCGGCGCTGCACCCGGGTCAAACCGCGCGCATCGAACGGGACGGGCGTGAAGTCGGCTTTATCGGTGCGATTCACCCCGAGCTGTCCAAAGCCCTGGGCCTGGATCGTCCGGTCTTCGTCTTCGAGCTGGTTCTGGCTGAAGTCGCTTCCGGAAAAATGCCGCAATTCCACGAGTTGTCGCGTTTTCCTGAAGTGCGTCGTGACCTTGCACTGATCGCACACAAAGACGTCGCGGCCTCGGCTGTATTGGACGTAATCCGTGAAAATGCAGGCGAATGGCTCACGGATCTCAGGCTGTTTGACGTGTATCAGGGTAAAGGTATTGATCCTGATAGAAAAAGCCTTGCAGTTGGCTTGACCTGGCAGCATCCATCGCGCACTCTTAATGACGATGAGGTGAATTCGACGACGCAAAATATCCTCACCTCGCTCGAACAAAGGTTGAACGCCACGTTAAGGAAGTGACGTATGGGGGCTTTGACGAAAGCTGAGATGGCGGAACGTCTGTATGAAGAGCTGGGCCTGAACAAGCGGGAAGCCAAGGAATTGGTTGAACTGTTTTTCGAGGAAATCAGGCACGCTCTTGAAGACAACGAGCAGGTCAAATTGTCCGGTTTCGGCAATTTCGACCTTCGGGACAAACGCCAGCGGCCTGGCCGCAACCCGAAAACGGGGGAAGAAATCCCGATCACGGCTCGCCGTGTGGTCACCTTTCGTCCAGGGCAGAAGTTGAAGGCCCGAGTTGAGGCTTATGCTGGAACCAAGTCATAACGACGAACTACCCGTCATCCCGGGCAAACGCTACTTCACCATTGGTGAAGTCAGCGAGCTGTGTGCGGTAAAACCACACGTGCTGCGCTACTGGGAGCAGGAGTTTCCTCAACTCAACCCCGTCAAACGCCGCGGAAACCGCCGGTATTATCAGCGCCAGGATGTGCTGATGATCCGGCAAATCCGCGCGCTCCTTTACGATCAGGGATTCACCATCGGCGGCGCGCGTCTGCGCTTGTCCGGTGATGAAGCCAAAGACGACACCACCCAATACAAGCAAATGATCCGCCAGATGATCGCTGAGCTTGAAGATGTACTGGTGGTGCTCAAGAAATAAAAAGCTGCGTTTGAATACTTCCAGTTTTCAAAAGCTTGCGATATATTCTTGAGCGCTCTTCGAGACGAGGGGCGGGTTTCAAACCAGTCGGGGCGTAGCGCAGTCCGGTAGCGCACTAGCATGGGGTGCTAGGGGTCGAGTGTTCGAATCACTCCGTCCCGACCATTATTCCTGAGTAAAATCAGACACTTAAGCCGATCATCTAGATCGGCTTTTTTGTGTCCGCGCAAAAAACTGCACAAAGCGCCCCGGAAGATTCACTGTTATTCAGTGCCGTTTGTGATTATTGCTCTTGGTACACGCTGATTCTTGCGCAGTCTCGATGGGATTTGGTCGGTCGCCCGGTCGATGCAGCCAGCCCTGAAGCTCCATTAAATATTGGCTGACGGTTGCCGATACTCAGTCATCTAAATTCCGATCGAGCGAAGGCGCATGGACATCAGCAATACCAGCAGTGAATATCAAAAGCCGAAAAATCTTGCCGGGCTGGGCCGTCGCTGGGGTGGGCAGATCATCGATACGTTGATCACCTACTTTTTGATCCTCTTCGTAGGACGGCTGTCGGAGTTTATTGGTTTGCCGCCAAATGTGGTGGCTGTCCTGGCTCTTGGTACGGGTGTGGCGTATTACCTGTTTTCCGACGCAATGCCCAACGGGCAAAGCCTGGGTAAAAAGCTGCTGGGGATGTCGGTGATTGATGAGCGTAGCTACTTGAACTGCAATCTGTATCAATCGTTCATACGCAATATCACAACGCCGTTTCTGAACATCCTCGACTGGATTTTCATCTTCTTTGGCTCGCGCAAACGCCTGGGCGACATGCTTGCGTCAACAATTGTGATTCGTGTCAGGTGAGTCAAGTGGGGCGACGGCAGTCGCCCAGGTGTTAAGGTTTCGAATCTTGCTGAATATCCTCCGAGTCACTGGAGGTTGCGGCGTCCTTCTGCGTTTCTTGCGGTTCGGCGCCGGAGTTTGAGCCTGACGCTTCTTCGCCTTTTTTATTGGCTTTTTCCTCGTTGGACTCTGAGCTTTGCGCTTGATTTGTGCCGGAGGAGGCCGTCGGTGTTGCTGCCGAACTGGTCTGCGTGAAGAACGCGCCAGTCAACAGCAGGCTTGCAAGCGTCAGGGTTGCAATCGACTTGTTCATGATCTGAGTCTTCCGCGCGATGTGGGTAACTCTTTGGAGGCATGAACAGGCCTAAGGTGCTGGCCGTTGGACGAGCGGTAAAGTCACAGATACCCGGCCCAATGTGAAAGTAGAAGGATTTCTATCAAGCCGACCACAAACATGACCGCGACAAACCGCCGCGAAAACACACGATTACTGCGGCGCCTTGATCTGAAGTCATCGTAAGCGACGAGTGCCGCCAGGAAATCAAAAAGCTCGCTCAAGTTGTAGTGCTCTCATGGGGCGTTATTTTTCGGGTGGACGGCAATGAATGTCGAGCTTATGAATGCATCTGCTTTCGTGCAAGCTGTGTGCCCCAGTCGAGGGCGCTATGTTTTACGGCCTTGCAAGTCGGCCCATTCAATCCCGAAGCGGCTCAGGTATTTTCTTAAGCGATCTGCATCATTCGGCTGCACCTTGGCTTGGCGCGATACGCCGAACAGTCTGCGTCCGGCATCCGACAGGCTGTCCGCTTGCCGACATACTTCAAGCACCGCTTTCAATTGCAGTCGATCAAACAGGTCGAGGCTATCGGCGTCTCCCGGGAGGTCATCCGACACGCCGTCCGCTTGCGCCAGTCCCCACGCATAACGCAGTCGATCAATTTCTTCCTGCACTTGCGCCTCATCAATTCGTCCGCTGTCCGCCAGCGTGGCCATCCGGGTAATCGACGCTGACAGTTCGCGAAAGTTGCCCAGCCATGCCGCTTCCCGAGAGCTGGCGAAGGCGAGGTAGCGTCGGCGCGCTTCGAGGTTGAAGCGCACCAGTTGGCCGTGATCGCGAGCGTGACGTTCGAGCTCGAAATCGATGTTGGGCTCGATGTCTTCGCGGCGGCCGGCCAGGCCGGGCAAATCAAATGTCCAGAGGTTGATGCGTGCGTACAGATCCTCGCGGAACAGGCCTTCGGCGACGCGGCTGCGCAGATCGCGGTGAGTGCCGGCGATGATCAGGAAGTCGCTGTCGACCTCCTTGTCGGAGCCAAGCGGAAAGAAGCGCTTTTCTTCGATAGCCTTGAGCAGCATCGCCTGTTCGTCCGCGCCCAGCTCACCGATTTCATCGAGAAACAACATGCCGCCGTCCGCTGCCCGTAGCAGGCCGTCGCGGGCGTTCTGCGCTCCGGTGAATGCGCCTTTGACGTGACCGAACAGAGCCGACATCGCACCGTCGCCCCGCAGGGTGGCGCAGTTCACCTCAACAAACCGGCCCTGCATTTGATGGCGGCTGCGTTTGAGTTCATAGATGCGTCGGGCGAGAAACGATTTGCCGGCGCCGGTCGGGCCGATCAGCAGCATGGGCGCCTTGGAGCGCACGGCCACGCGTTCAATCTGTTCGATGGAGCGGTTGAACGCCGCGTTACGGGTGGCGATGCCGGACTTCAAGAACTCCAGGCCCTCGAGGCGTTTGTTGGCGAAACGCGAGGCAATGCGGTCATAACGCGACAGGTCGAGATCGATCAGCGCGTGAGTGCCGGTGGCTTGTTCATCTTCGCTTTTGCGCCGGGCGGGGGAGGTCTGGATCAGGCGCGCCGGCAGATAGCGTGCTTCGGTCAGCAGGAACCAGCAAATCTGCGCGACGTGGGTGCCGGTGGTGATGTGAACCAGATAGTCCTCGTGCTCGGTATCGAAGCTGTAGGCCGTCGTGAAGTCATGCAGCGCGCCGTAGACCTCTTCGAAATCCCACGGATTGCGCAGTGACATGGGGTGCAGGTGTACCTCGGTTTCCGGCGAGACCTGCTGGATATCGGTGCGAACCCGTTCAGCGAGGCTGATGTCGCGCGCGTCGATACCGTGAATCAGTTCCAGACGATGGATCAACACGTCCGGTTGCTGGCACAGGCCAACGCTCGGTCGCCAGTGGCTCCAGCGATTGGCGCCTTTGCCAACGCGGTCCAGGGTGGCGCCGATAAAACCGATGGCGACGGTGCGTTTGTTGGGCATGGCTATCTCAAAAGATAAATGACGATATCAAATGATAGATTTCTCACGCTGGGTTTGTCTTCGGTTCAGTTCAAAGAAACCGATAAAAAATAAAAAAACTATATAAATCAATAAGATAAAAAATAAATTTTGCGCCTCTCAAAAACTGGCACAGCCGCTGCAATATCTATCGCAACGAACAGGACAACACAGCGAGACGCCACGATGGCCAACTTCAAACTCTTCAACACGCAATCGAAACAGCTGCCAGCCTGCGACACTTTGAATGCCTCCGGCGCCTCGGCATATGCCTACACGCCGAAGCATCAACTGGCTCAACTGGCGGTCACCGGTTGCCTGAACCAGACGTTTTACGCCAGCGCTGAAAGCCAGCTGGATCAAGTGTTGAAGCTGGTGGCTGAACTCGACAGCCGTTTCGTGGCGAAGGCTGCTGTCTACGCTCGCCATAAGGGCCACATGAAAGACATGCCGGCGTTGTTGCTCGCGGCGTTGACGGCGAACCGTTCGACGTTGGTACCTGAGGTGTTTGAACAAGTGATCGACAGCGGCAAGATGTTGCGCAACTACGTGCAGATCCTGCGCAGTGGCGCCACCGGGCGCAAATCCCTCGGTTCGCAACCCAAGCGTCTGGTGCAGAACTGGCTGAACGGCGCGACCGAACGTCAACTGCTACAAGCGTCGATTGGCAACCAGCCATCGCTGGCGGACGTGGTGAAGATGGTTCACCCAAAGCCGGCTGAGGCCTGGCGCGAAGCGTTCTTCGCCTGGCTGATCGGCAAACCGGTGGATGTGCAGGCATTGCCCGAGTTGACCCGTGATTTGCTGGCATTTCGCAGCGGTGCGAGTTGCGAAGTCCCCGCGGTACCGTTTCAACTGCTCGGCAACGAAATTCTGAGCAAAGAGCAATGGGCGGCGCAGGCCTGCAACATGGGCTGGCAGGGGTTGCGCATCAACCTCAACACCCTGGCGCGGCATGGCGCGTTCGAGGTTCCGGGTTGCGTCGATTACGTGGCAGCGCGACTTGCAGATCCGCAAGAAGTGGCAAAGGCGCGGGTTTATCCATACCAGTTGCTGGCGGCCTATCGGATGGTTGGCGATAACGTACCGCCGCAGATCCGCGAGGCGTTGCAGGATGCACTTGAGCTGTCGCTGGCCAACGTGCCGAAGCTTGAAGGCGCGGTGGTGGTTTGCCCGGACGTATCGGGTTCAATGGGCAGCCCGGCGACCGGTTATCGTCAGGGTGCAACCACCGCAGTGCGTTGCATTGATGTGGCGGCACTGGTCGCGGCAGCGGTGTTGCGCAAACAGCCGGCGGCGCGGGTGATGCCGTTCGAAGTGAAGGTGGTGGATATCAAGCTCAACCCACGGGACAGCGTGATCAGCAATGCGGAGAAACTGGCCAAGGCCTTTGGCGGCGGCACCAACTGCTCGGCGCCATTGAAGAAACTGGCGGACAGCAAGGCCAGGGTCGATACGTTGATTCTGGTATCGGACAACGAGTCCTGGATCGACACGCAGCGCCGTGGTGCCAGTGAGACCATGCTGCAGTGGGAGCGCATCAAGCGGATCAACCCGCAGGCACGGCTGGTGTGCATCGATATCCAGCCGGGTTATGCAACGCAGGCGGCGGATCGCGATGACATTCTGAATGTCGGCGGTTTCAGCGATGCGGTGTTCGATGTGGTCGAGCAGTTCACCAGCGGTCGTTACGGTGCCCAGCACTGGGTCGAAGCGATCGAGAAGATGCAATGAATTGATTTGTCACAGGCGCTGAATGCCGGTGGGACTACATCCAAGACGTCTCATCAAACCCTTGTCAGCGTGTGTGACGGCACGAATGCCTGATGGCTGTACATCTGAGGCCGGTTAACCCCGGTGCGCGGCGACGCGCAACAGTCATCAACTTTTGTCGTGCCACCTTATTGAAAAAGAAGGCAGCGAATGCAACAGGTACTCCATCGGAACGCGGGTTCGAATCCCGCCCCGGCAACGGGGGCTCGACTGGCAGAGCCACAGTGTCTGTTTTTTTGTCGCTGCACATGACGGAACAACGCCGAATCATCGGCCAACGAATAAAGAATAGAGAAATGAAAGCACACACTTACCAACTGCTCGAAGTCGCCAACGGCAAGCCGATCAAACTCTGGACTGAAGGCGTCCCGGTGGAAAACGAGGCCCGCGAGCAACTGATGAACACGGCAAAGATGCCATTCATCTTCAAGCATCTGGCGGTGATGCCGGATGTGCATCTGGGCAAGGGCTCGACTATTGGCAGCGTGATTCCGACGGTGGGCGCGATCATCCCTGCGGCCGTCGGCGTGGACATCGGTTGCGGCATGATCGCCGCACGCACGTCGCTGACCGCAGCCGACTTGCCGGACAACCTGCAGGGTCTGCGCAGCGCCATCGAGCAAGCGGTGCCCCATGGCCGCAGTTCGAACCGTTCTCGGCGCGACAAGGGCGCGTGGGACGAGATTCCGCAGCAAGCCGATCAGGCCTGGGCGGGGCTTCAGCCACGTTTCAAACTGATCACCGACAAGTACCCGAAACTCACCAACACCAACAACCGTGGGCATCTGGGCACGCTCGGCAGCGGCAACCACTTCATCGAAGTGTGCCTGGATGAAGCCAACCGGGTCTGGTTCATGTTGCACAGTGGTTCTCGCGGTGTCGGCAACGCCATTGGCAACCTGTTCATTCAGATGGCTCAGGCGGATATGCGGCAACACATCGCCAACTTGCCGGATCGTGACCTGGCGTACTTCGAAGAAGGCAGCCAGCACTTCGATGATTACGTGGAAGCGGTGAGCTGGGCGCAGGACTTCGCCAGACAGAACCGCGAATTGATGATGCGCGCGGTGATTCAGGCCACGCGCCAGATCATTCGCAAACCGTTCGAGGTGGCGCTGGAAGCGGTCAACTGCCACCACAACTACGTGCAGAAAGAGCGGCATTTCGGCGAAGAAATCCTGGTCACCCGCAAAGGCGCGGTGTCGGCGAAGAAAGGTGAACTCGGGATCATTCCGGGTTCGATGGGCGCCAAGAGTTTCATTGTGCGCGGCCTGGGCAACGAAGAGTCGTTCAGCTCCTGCAGCCACGGCGCCGGCCGCACCATGAGCCGAACGAAGGCAAAGAATACATTCACCGTCGAAGACCAGATCCGCGCCACGGCGCATGTCGAGTGCCGCAAGGACGAAGCGGTGATCGACGAAATTCCGATGGCCTACAAGGACATCGACAAAGTCATGCACGCCCAGCGCGAGTTGGTGGAAGTGCTGCACACCCTGCGGCAAGTGGTGTGCGTCAAAGGATAAAAGGATCAGCAGTCATGGAATTTGCAGAACGCCACCCGCTGTGCGCCACGATGCGTGCGCGGGTACTGGAAGATTTGGCGCGTATAGAGCGTGAGCGCAATGTCACGGTGTTGTACGCCTGTGAGTCCGGCAGTCGGGCCTGGGGCTTTGCCTCGACCGACAGCGACTACGACGTACGGTTCGTGTACGTGGAAAAACCGCAGTGGTTCGTTCAGGTCGACACGCCGCGCGCGGTGATCGAGCGGCCATTGGACGATGAGCTGGACGTCAGCGGCTGGGAACTGCGCAAGACCCTCGGGTTGTTGCGCAAGTCCAATCCGACGTTGCTGGAGTGGCTCGACTCGCCATTGGTGTACCGCAGCGAAAGCGCGCAGGTTGCGCAACTGCGGGAGCTGGCCGAAGCGTTCTACAGCCCGCCGGCAGCCCGCAACCACTATCTGTCGATGGCGAAAAACAACTTTCGCCAGTACCTGCAAGGCGACAGCGTACGGTTCAAGAAGTACTTCTACGTGCTGCGGCCGTTGCTGGCGGTGCGCTGGATCGATCAGGGGCGTGGGCGTCCACCGATGACCTTCGCCGACCTGCTGACCACAATCGACGACCGGGCACTGCTGGCTGAAGTCGACGAACTGCTGGCACTCAAACGCAATGCCGACGAGCGCGCCTACGGCCCGCGTCGTCCGGCGCTGCACAGGTTCATCAATGCCGAACTCGAACGCGATGTGCCCACATTACTCAGAACTCAGGAAGACTCGCGACGACTGGATGACTACCTCAGGGACATCGTCAGGTTGTATGCGTAAGGATTGAAATGGAACCGCAAGTGATTGAACTGGACGGCGCGATTGGCGGCGGTCAGGTGTTGCGCAGCGCGCTGAGCCTGTCGATGGTGACGGGCCAGGCGTTTCGCATTAAACAGATTCGCGCCCGCCGCAGTCGGCCGGGACTGCTGCGTCAGCATTTGACGGCGGTGATTGCGGCCGCCGAAGTCTGCGGCGCACGGATCGCGGGAGCGGAACTGGGCTCGCAGGCGCTGTTTTTCGAGCCGGGAGCGATTCGTTCGGGTGATTACCGGTTTGCGATCGGCACGGCCGGCAGTTGCACGTTGGTGTTGCAGACATTGCTGCCGGCGCTGTTGCAGGCGCCGGGCACAAGTCGCGTACGGATCAGCGGCGGTACGCATAATCCGTTGGCGCCGCCTGTCGATTTCCTTACGCGCAGCTGGTTGCCGTTGATGCGGCGCATGGGTGCCGGCATTGAGCTGGATCTGCTGCGTCACGGCTTTGTCCCGGCCGGTGGCGGTGAGATCGACGTCACGGTGCAGCCGTCGCAACTGAAGCCGCTGGACCTGTGTGAGCGTGGGGCGCTGCTGTCGCAGCAAGCCTTGGCGCTGACGGCCGGTCTCGCACCGAGCGTCGCCGAGCGTGAACTGAATCAGGTGGCGAAACGCTTGCGCTGGGCAGCGGAAACTTTGCATCCGATCACGCTCGACCCGGCGCGTGGCCCCGGTAACGTGCTGTTACTGGAGTACGTGTTCGAGCAGGTCACCGAAGTCTTCAGTGCCTTTGGCCAGGTGTTGTTACGGGCGGAGAAGGTAGCTGATAGCGCAATCAATCAGGCGACAGACTGGTTACGCAGTGACGCTGCGGTGGCGGAACACCTCGCCGACCAGTTGCTGCTGCCGATGGCGCTGGCCGGTGGCGGATCATTCACTACCCCAAGAATGACCCAGCATCTGCACAGCAACATCGCGGTGATCGAGCGCTTCTTGCCGGTCACTATTGAATGCTCGGAAGCGGGCCCCGAGCGTCTGCGGGTTGAGGTCCGCAACGGTCGCTGACCACGTCGCAAGCCCGGATCAATCTCGCGAATGCGGCAATTTGCTGGCCCCCAGGCTTGGGCTTCCCCGGCAAAATCGCCTTTTTTCAAAAGGTTAGGTTGGCTATATGCGGACGATTGTCATAACCGTTGCAACGCTTTCCCTGGCTGCTTTCGCTTCGGCCATTGAAGCGAGAGAGTTGAGCAAGAGTCACCGGTTTGCCTGTACGTGGGGCTCGGACATCGCCGCCGGCGCACAACAGTCGAAGCTCTCGGGGATCTCGTTGTACGGCGCGCGCAAGCAGTTGCAGGTGCGCAAGTTCCAGCAACCGTGGATGCGCATGACGGCAATGGGGATTACCGAGCAGACCTACAACAGCACGTCGAAGCTCAAACCTGCAGCGGTCAAGCAGACCTATTACGAACAATGCGTGCGGCATGAGCTGGCCCAGCGATAAATCGAAAAGCCCAACCTGAAGAGGTTGGGCTTTTTCATGCCTGACGAAACGTCGGCGTTACTTGTCAGTCTCGCAATTGACCATCCACGACACGCCGAAGCGATCGACCAGCATACCGAACCGGGCGGCCCAGAAAGTCGCCTCTAGCGGCATATCGACGCGACCGTCCTTGGCCAGTGCATTAAACACCCGCTCGGCTTCGGCAATGCTGTCGACGTTGAGTGAAATCGAGCAACCACTCATACCCCCGGTCGGCCGGTCAGGCGTGGTGTCCGAGGCCATGATCATCTGGTCGCCAACCTTCAGGCAGGTATGGATGACCAGGTTGTGGTGCTCTTTCGGTACGTGTTCGGCGGCGGGTGTTTCGCCGAAGGTCATGATTGCTTCGAGTTTTCCTTGCAGCGCTTGCTCATAAAAGGTGAAGGCTTCACGGCAGTTGCCGTTGAAGATCAGGTAGGGATTGATTCGCATGATGGCGTTCCTGGCAGTAGGCGCGGAGAGAGGCGATGTTCGCCAGGTTCCGCGAAAGGCGGTTAAACCATAGCAAAGCATTGGACGCCGCAACGGCCAGAGTTTTTCCAGATGTTTTTCTTCTGAAAACGCCGCGCTTCAGCACGGATAAAACCTGCGGAGTACCATGACACCCTGTACGACCTATTGAGCTTGTTCTGCCATGCCTTTGATTTCCCGCTTCAACGCCCTGTTCGATCAGGCCCGGCGCGCCCTGTTGCTGGTCTGGGCGACATCACGCGGGTTGTTTCTGGGGTTGGTGCTGGCGACCCTGATTGCCGGCGTTCTGCCGGCGCTGGCCGCATGGCTGGGTCAGCGCATTGTCGATGCGGTGGTGACGGCGATGCAGTTGCACGCGCAACAGGGCGATGCACCCCTGTGGCCGGTGTTGCGTTATGTGCTGATGGAGGCGGGCGTGCTGGCGTTGTTATCCGGTACGCAACGGGCGCTCTCGGTGCAGCAGTCGTTGTTGAGGGTGCAGTTGGGGCAGAAGGTCAACACGCTGATTCTGGAAAAGGCGCAGACCCTGTCGCTGGTGCAGTTCGAGAACTCCGAGTTCTACGACAAGCTGGTGCGCGTGCGCCGCGAAGCCTCGACCCGGCCGCTGGCGTTGGTGATGAAGTCGCTGGGGCTGATCCAGAACCTGATCATGTTGATCAGCTTCGGTGTGCTGCTGGTGCATTTTTCGCCGTGGGCACTGCTGTTGCTGGTGATCGGCGCGTTGCCGGTGTTCTTTGCCGAGGCGCATTTCTCCGGCGACGCTTTCCGCCTGTTCACCCGCCGGGCCCCGGAGAGTCGGCAGCAAAATTACATCGAAACCTTGCTGTCCCATGAGGCCTACATCAAAGAGGTCAAGCTGTTCGGCTTTGCGCCGTTGCTGCTGCAGCGTTATCGGGACACTTTTGCCAAGCTCTACGCCGAGGATCGGCGCCTGACATTGCGTCGTGATGGCTGGGGTTTCGGTCTCGGCTTGCTCGGTACAGGGGCGTTCTATCTGGCTTATGCCTGGGTGGTGATCGATGCGGTGCACGGCAATATCAGTCTCGGTCAGATGACCATGTACCTGGTGTTGTTCAAGCAGGGGCAGAGTGCGGTCAGCAGCAGCCTGAGTGCGATCAGCGGTTTGTATGAGGACGGTCTGTACCTGTCGAGCCTGTATGAGTATCTGGCCGAACCGGTGTTGGCTGATTGCGGTCATCTCACCGTCGGCGCGCATCCGGGTGATGGCCTGCGTTTTGAGAACGTCGGTTTCCGCTATCCGGGGGCCAGCCGTGCAGCACTGGAAGGCATCGACCTGCACCTGGTGCCGGGCAAGAGTGTGGCGCTGGTGGGGGAGAACGGCTCAGGCAAAACCACGCTGATCAAATTGCTGACGCGCCTGTATCGGCCCGATCAGGGGCGGATTCTGCTTGATGGCAGCGATTTGCAGGATTGGGAAGAGAACACATTGCGGCGGCGTATCGGCGTGATTTTTCAGGACTACATTCGCTACCAGTTCACCGTGGGCGAAAACATCGGCGTGGGGGATACCTCGGCGTTCAACGATGAATCGCGCTGGCAGGCCGCAGCGGCCGAAGGCATGGCCGCGCCGTTCATTGAAGGTCTCGACCGTGGCTATGCCACGCAGTTGGGCCGCTGGTTTGCTGGCGGTCAGGAGTTATCGGGCGGGCAATGGCAGAAGATTGCCTTGTCTCGGGCCTATATGCGCCGCGATGCCGACATCCTGATTCTCGACGAGCCGACCTCGGCGCTGGATCCGGCAGCGGAAGCGGCAGTGTTCGAGCATTTCAGCCAGCACACCGAAGGGCGCATGACCTTGTTGATTTCCCATCGCTTTTCCAGTGTGCGCAATGCCGATCAGATCATGGTGCTGGAGGGCGGACGGATACTGGAGAAGGGCGATCACAACAGCCTGATCGCTGCAAACGGGCACTACGCCAAGCTGTTCGATCTGCAGGCTCGCGGCTATCGCTAGGAATCCTGCGCGCTGCGCACCAATGCTGGGCCGGCCACGCGCGGCGCGGGTTTGGACTGCATCATCGCATCGATCGCCTTGCGATAATTCTGCCCGCCCAGCGCCATGCTGTTGTTGTGGGTGGCACCCGGCACCAACAGCAGTCGTTTCGGTTGTCGGGCGGCGTTGAACAGTTGCTCGCTGAAACGTGGCGGCACGAATGCGTCGGCCATGCCGTGCACCACCAGCAATGGCATGTGAATCTCGGCGATCTTGTCGATGGAGTCGAATTTCTGCGACAGCAGCCAGCGCACTGGTAGCGAAGTGTTGGCCACGGCGGCAGCCACGTCGGCGAGAGAGGTGAAGGTCGATTCGATCACCAGACCTTTGACCGGCAGCGGTGTCTTGTCCCGTGCGGCGTCCTGGCCGAGTTCGGCGGCCAGATCAATAGCCACGGCGCCACCCAGTGAGTGGCCGTAGATCAGGCGCTTGCTCGGGTCGGGCTGCAGGAGTTTGAAGCGCTCCCACGCCACACGGGCGTCTTCATACACGCTGCTTTCCGAAGGCAGATCGCCCTTGCTCTGGCCGAAACCACGGTAGTCGATGGCCAGTACCGAGTAGCCGGCCGCGCGCAATTGCTCGATGCGGAACAGCTGTCCGGTGAGGTTCCAGCGCACGCCATGCAGATAGAGAATCGCCGGAGCGTTCGGTCGTTCTGCGGGCCACCACCAGGCATGAATATTCTGCCCGGCCTTGAAGCTCTTGGGCTGCAAGTCGAGTTCCTGCACGCTGCCCGGCAAACCGTGATACCAGCCGGCCGTGCCCGGTTCGATGCGAAACAGCAGTTTGCGCTCGGTGTGTTCGAGCACCGCACAACTCGTCGGCACGCCAATGATCAGCGCAGCCATGCAGGCGAACGCCAGACGGCGACGACGCAAACGGGTCATGAAGGACAGGAACATTAAACGGTTCACCACAGCGCAGACAAAGAAGGCTTTTTACCAGAAGGCTCGGTCTGCGCGTGAGTTTTTCGACCACCGTCTACTCGCAACGATTACAAAATGCTGCGGCTCAGCCCACGCGCAGAACGATTTTGCCGATGTGGTCGCCACCTTCCATGCGCGCATGCGCCTGGGCCGCATCGTTCAGCGAATAAACCTTGTCGATGATCGGCAGGCAGCGTCCGGCGGCCAGCGCCGGCCACACGTGTTCGCGCAGTTGCTCGGCAATTTCGGCCTTTTCCTCAGCGGTTCGCGCACGCAGCAATGAGCCAGTGATCACCGCACGCTTGGCCATGATCGCCAGCAGGTCGATGTCGTTGGCCTTGCCGCCACCGAGAAAGCCCAGCATCACCAGCCGGCCATCCATCGCCAGCGCGCTGACATTACCGTTGAGGTACGAAGCGCCCATGATGTCGAGAATCGCGTTAACGCCTTGGCCAGCAGTTTTTTCGGCGATGACCGTGGCGAAATCCTGCTCGCGATAATTGATCGGCTGCCCACCCAGTTTGCTGATCGCTGCGCATTTATCGACGCTGCCGGCGGTGGCAAAGGCTTCGATGCCGAGTTCGCGGCACAGCATCAGTGCGGTGGTGCCGATGCCGCTGGTGCCGCCGTGGATCAGCACGCGCTGACCACGCTGGGCGTCGCCGAGGCCGAACAGGTTGGCCCACACGGTAAAGAAGGTTTCCGGGATAGCGGCGGCCTGCACCCAATCCAGTCCATCGGGGATCGGCAGGGTTTGCCCGGCCGGGACGTTGCAGTATTCGGCGTAACCGCCACCGTTGGTCAGCGCGCAGACCTTGTCTCCGACGGCAAACTGACTGACACCGGCACCCAGCGCCACTACTTCGCCGGCCACTTCCAGACCGGGGATCGGATTCATCCCCGGCTTCATTGGATACTTGCCGGCCCGTTGCAGGGCGTCGGGGCGGTTGATCCCGGCGGCATGCACGCGGATCAGCACTTCACCGGCTGCGGCGACCGGTAACGGCACGCGTTTGGCTTGCAAGACTTCCGGGCCACCGGGTTGAGTGATTTCGATCCGGGTCATTTCGTTGGGCAAAGTCATGTCGATTCCTGTTGCTTGAGGTTCTGAAGATGGGAGCGCAGCCCGCAGGCAATGATTCCCTTCAATTTTCACAGACGCGTGGTTCAGTCGCTGAGGGCAGCCATTTCAGGGCGTGCTCCAACAAAATCGCCACGACAATCGCCCCTGCGGCGATCACGAAGAGCATTGCGTGCTGACCGCCCGTGGCATTGAACAGCGCCGAATAGGCAAATCCGGCCAGCGCCTGAAACGTGGCAAACGATACGGTGGCGCGGCTCCAGGCGATTTGCTGGCGATGGTGATCCGGCACCAGTTCATGCACGCGGGCCAAGGCCAGCGGGACGATGCCGGGCGGGAATGAACCGATGATCACTGCCAGCACGGCCAACGCCATGAAAGAGTGGGAAACCGCCAGCAGTCCCAGCGCAATCGCCTGCACCACCAATACCAGCCGGATGCCCATCCGCGCGCCAAGCCGGTCCGCGAGAAAGCCGTAACTTACCGGGCCGACAATTGCGCCCAGGCCATACATCACCCAAACCAGTGCACCAATCTGCGCCCCGGCACCGAGCCCGCGAGCCACGTAATCCACCAGGAACACCATGGCCGGCACCAGACTTGCGGCCATGAAGGCGTATTGGCCGAACAGCAAATAGACGGCGGAGGGGGTTGGCTCAACCGCAGCGCCTGTGGGAGTGGCGGTCGGGTACGGTAGATCAACAGGCCAGCCAAACCAGCTCATAGCGGTCAGCAACAAGGACAATCCGCCCAGCCCCAGCCAGGTGGCGTGCAGGCCCATATTCAACAAGGGCGGGACGATGGTTCCGGAGGCGGCGATGCCCAAGCCGATACCGAGAAAAATCGCACCGCTGGCCAGTCCCTTGCGGGATGCCGGCACGTGGGGCAGAACAGTCGCCGCCACAAGCACCATAATCGCGCCGCCGGTAATCCCCGACAGCAATCGCCAGCCAAAGAACCAGCTCACCGACAACGGAAATGCGCAGGCAAAAAACGCTGCGGTGACCAGCAGCATCATCAGTCGCAGAGCGTTTTTATTGCCCAGTTGCCGCGCGATCGGCCGGCCGAGCAGGGCGCCGATCAGATAGCCGACCAGATTGGCTGCGCCGAGGTAGACCACGTCATTGGCAGAAAACCACTGCGCCTGAATCAGCGAGGGAATAAGCGGTGTGTAGGCAAAACGCGCCAGCCCAATGCCGACCAGGCTGGCGCAGAGTCCCGAGAAAATCGGTAAGGCTGAGGTTGATGTACGCATGACAGCGATCCTGAGGAAGGTCTATGGCGCTCAGAATATCGGCTATCTTTGCTGCGGTAATGCAGCGATTCGGCTTTATAGTGATGCAAATTTGCATGGGGCGGGCAGTATGAACTGGGATGATGCGCGGGTATTTCTCGCGGTATGCAGGGAATCGACATTACGCGGCGCAGCGCGGGTTTTGGGGGTGGATCAGGCGACTGTCGGGCGACGGATCACGGCGCTGGAAAAGTCCCTGAGCGCGACCTTGTTCCTGCGCACCTCCGACGGCTACGCATTGACCGCAGTCGGCGAGGCCGCGCTCAAAAGCGTGGAAAAAATGGAGCATTCGGCGCTGGAACTTGAGCGGCAGATTCAGGGCCTGGATGATCGTCTGACCGGCACCGTACGCGTCAGCACCACCGACTCACTGGCCATCGACTTTCTGATTCCGGCCATTAGTCGCCTGCACGCGCTGCACCCGGACGTGCGTGTGCAACTGGACGCCTCCACGCAGATTCTTAGCCTGGCCAAGCGCGAGGCGGACATCGCTGTGCGCAATACCCGGCCTGACAATCCCGATCTGATCGCGCGGCGGATTGCACGCTGGCCCGTGGGATTGTTCGCTTCACAGGCGTATATCGACGCCCATGGCATCCCGCCGCCGGGTACGGCGTTCGAAGGCCATGACCTGGTGGTCTACCAGCCGTATTTGCAGACGCACAAGGACATGACGCTGGTTTGCGAGCCGCTGCATCGCGGACGGATTGTCGCCAGCCTGAGTTCAAGTCTGTTGGTACGCCGCTCGATTGCGGCCGGCCTGGGCGTAGGAGAAATTCCGGTATACATGGGCGAGCGCGATGGCCTGATCAGGCTTTGGCCGGAGCGCAATCGCCCGCAACCGTATGAGGTCTGGCTGGTGACCCACGCGGACTTGCGCCACACCGCACGGGTCAGGGCGGTGATTGAGCAGATTGTCGAGGCGTTTGCACTGGAGAATGAGTGACGGCTCAAAGCGTTTTGGACAAGCTACAGCGTCTGACGAAACGCCCTACATCCACAGCAGAATCTGCCGGCTTGTGGGCTTGGAGCGCCAGTCCTAAGGTTGATGCAACTCGCAGCGCCAGGAAATCGGTGCGCCAGAGAAGGTATCGCTAACCCAGGGAAGGGGATCGGATTGAAAGCCAGGGAATTCGAGCAATATCAAAGCTTCGACACATTGAGCAAAGGTCGTAATACACAAATCATGAACGCTATCAGCCGTGAAGAATTCAACGCCAGGATCGAGACCATCGAGGCAAGGATGGATGCTCGGGTAGAGCGAGTGCACGCAGATATCCGAGAGTTCCTTTGCTCCCAGGCAGAGCGAGACAAGGCGAATGAGCGCATCCAGTGTGAGCGAGATAAACGCTACGACTCGATGATTCAAGGCATTGCCATCGAGTCCAAAGAGGCGCTCAAAAAGGCGGGTTCCGTGAATGCCAACGTCTGGATGGCAACGGCTGTGCATCTGTTTGGTGTGGTCAGTATTGTCGTGGGCGGCTATTTCGCCAGTCAGGCCAACCTGTATGCAGCGATACAAACAACCTTGGCGGCGGTTCAGGCGGGCAAAGAAGTCGGCGCAGCCAAGCCTGCCGAGCAGCCATCACCGGTGTTGCCAAAATAAAAAAACGGCCTTCAATCGAAGGCCGTTTTTGTTGGCTTTGGAAACCCTGCCTCATGGCATTTGCGGCAGCTCTTGCGGACGCAGGTCAAACACCAGCACTTCTGCATCCGCGCCATTGCTCAGGGTCAACGCCTGTTCCTCGCGAACCCGCACGCCGTCACCTTCCTGCAGCAACTGGCCGTTGAGTTCAACACTGCCGCGAGCCACATGCACGTAGGCGTAACGGTTGGCGGACAGTTTCAGGGTGGCGCTTTCCTTGCCGTCGAACAACCCGGCGTAAACCCGCGCATCCTGGCGCACTGTCAGCGAACCATCGCTGCCGTCCGGCGAGATGATCAGTTGCAGGCGACCGCGTTTTTTCTGCGCACTGAAGTGCTCCTGCTGATAGCGCGGTTTGGCGCCGCTGATCTCCGGCACAATCCAGATCTGCAAAAAGTGCACGGGTTTGGTGGCCGAATGGTTGAACTCGCTGTGCGCCACGCCGCTGCCGGCGCTCATCAGTTGTACGTCGCCAGGGCGGATCACCGAGCCGGTGCCCAACGTGTCTTTATGTTCCAGTGCGCCTTCGAGCACGTAGGAAAAGATCTCCATGTCACGATGCGGGTGCTGGCCGAAACCTTTACCGGCGGCAACGCGGTCATCGTTGATCACCAGCAGGTCGGAAAAACCCTGTTCACGCGGGTCGCGGTAGCTGGCGAAGGAAAAGGTGTGGAACGACTTCAACCAGCCATGATTGGCGAGGCCACGATCGGAGGCTTTGCGAAGAGTCAGCATGATGAAATCTCCTTGGGGGACGTGAATTCGTCCGAGTGAGGAGAAGATTACTGTTTACTCTGCGGGGTAATAAGTAGATGGAAATTGAAATACTGTCCGTTTCTGGTTGACAGTTGTGTGCGCTCGATCACGTATTTTTTTCCGACGACTGTGCCGCAGTTGGCCATAATGCTCAGCCTGTCCTGTCCGCTTACTTTTGATTATCAGTGATGTGTACCCCATGAAAACCGTGGCCATGGTGTTGTTCCCCGACTTTCTGCTGCTCGACATGGCCGGGCCGCTGGAAGTGTTTTCGGTGGCCAATCGCTATTTGAAACCGGAGTCGCACTATCAGCTGACGACCCTTGGCACCGAGCGCGGGCCGTTGCGTGCGTCCAACGGTGTGCTGGTACACACCGACCGGCATATCGAACAAGCCCTTGAGCGCTACGATTTGCTGCTGGTGCCAGGAGGGCCGGGGGCTTACAACGAAAAACACCCGGCGTTGCTGGCCTGGCTGAAAGCGGCCGTGCCCTGTGCCGAGCGATATGGTTCGATCTGCACCGGCGCCTTCGTGCTCGGCCATGCCGGGTTGCTCGACGGCTATCGGGTGACCACTCATTGGAACTACACCGAACGCCTGATCAAGGCATTTCCAAAGGCGAGCGTCGCCACCGACCAGATTTTCATTGAGGATCGCAATCTGATCACCTCTGGCGGGGTCACGGCCGGCATCGACCTGGCGCTGGCGCTGGTGGCGCAGGATCACGGCAAGAAGTTGGCCCAGGACGTCGCCAAAGTGCTGCTGGTGGTGATGAAACGTCAAGGCGGACAGGCGCAGTTCAGCCCCTTGATGGCGGCGGTGGCGCCTCAGGAAACACCGATCACCCGAGTACAGAATTACGTCCTGGACCATCTCGACGAAGTGTTCACTGTCGAGCGCATGGCAGGATTGGCCAACATGAGTGCACGGCACTTCGCGCGGACGTTTGTCCGCGACATCAATATGACGCCGATGGAGTTCCTGCAAAGTGCGCGTATCGACTGCGCACGAAATCTTTTGGAAGCCACTGACCTGCCTTTGAAAACCGTGGCCTACAAGAGTGGTTTTGGCAGTGTTCGGCACATGCGTCTGTTGTTCGCGGAAAAACTCGGCCTTACCCCTGTGCAATACCGCGAACAGTTCAGCTAGAGCGGTTCTGTCCGTTGTGCGCACCCGGATGTCCGTGCTGCGCCCTGTGTGAAGGTTGTGCCGTCATCGCAGGCTGCCAAGATAGTTGGCATGAACAGCCTCAACGATTTGCACTCGGCGTCAGTCCTGTATTTCGGCCCTTACGCCTTTCATTTGCGCCAACGGCTGATCCTCGACGGGGATCGGCAACTGCGCATGGGCGGGCGGGCGCTGGACATTCTGCAGGTGCTGGTCGAGCGTGCAGGCCGAGTGGTCAGAAAGGAAGAGTTGATTGCACGGGTCTGGCCCACTTCGGTGGTCGAAGAGATCAATCTTCGCGTCCACATTGCCGCCCTGCGCCGGGCGCTCGGTGACGGTGAGAACGGCCAACGCTACATCGTCAATGTGCCGCAATGTGGCTACAGCTTCGTTGCTCCGGTGCACGGCGACAATTTTGAGCACGTGGCCCTGGAACACCTGCAAGCGCCACAACACAACTTGCCTGTGCGGCTGACGCCGGTGACCGGTCGCGATTCAGTGGTGGGCTCGATGGTGCGGCAATTGCCACTGTGCCGATTGATGACCGTGACGGGGCCTGCGGGTGTCGGCAAAACCACGGTGGCGTTGCGTGCTGCAGAGTTGCTGTTACAGCATTTTCGCGACGGGGTCTGGCTGGTGGACCTGGCGGTAGTCAACGACGCCACGCCACTGCTCGATTATCTGTTGCACACCCTCGAAACCGATCTCGTCACGCTGGCAGCGCGTCACAGCTTGCTGGTGCTGGATAACTGCGAGCATCTGCGTGAAGCCTGCAAGGCTCTGGTTGAACGTTTACTGGAGGCCGCGCCACGGTTGTCGATTCTTGCGACCAGTCGCGAAGCATTGCAGGTCAGTCTGGAGACCGTGCAAACCCTGCCGCCACTGGCTATTCCCAAGTCCTCAGCGTTGGGCAGTGTCGAAGAGACCATGAGCTATTCGGCCGTGCAATTGTTTGTCAGTCGTGCCCGAGCCCGGCAGCAGGGTTTTACCCTGCGTGAACAGGATCTCAATGCTGTGCGCGACATCTGTCGGCGGCTCGATGGGCTGCCACTGGCGATTGAACTGGCGGCGGCGCACATTGATGCGCTGGCGTTGGTCGGCTTGCAGTCTCAACTCGACAATTGTTTACAGCTGCTCAGCCATGGTCGGCGTACTGCCGTGCCACGCCATCAAACCCTGAAAGCCGCGCTGGACTGGAGCTATCAGCACCTGAGTGAGCAGGAACAGCGGGTGCTGCAACGCCTGTCGGTCTTCAAAACGGCGTTTGCCATTGATGCGGCGATGGGCGTCATCAGCTGCGCGCAATTACCCCCGTCGACGTTGGCCCTGATGATTGATCGGTTGGCGCAGAAGTCTTTGCTGGCGGTGGAGCGGGGCAGTGCCGGGTTGCGCTATCGCATGCTCAACACCACCCGTCGTTACGCCCGCGAACAACTGGAACGCAGCGGTGAATCCAACGAGTACGAGCGTCGGCATGCGCGCTTCGTCAGCCGCAGTCGTTGGGTGTCAGGCTCGCAGTTGGCGGCCCAACTCGTCGAGTAACCAGCGCACCTTGCGCAGGTCCGGGGTGGCGTAGCCCTCGGTGAAGCGTTGATAGATCGGGTTCAATAACTCCAGTGCTTCGCGGTAGCGGTTCTGCCGTTGCCACAACTGCGCCAGCGAAGTAGCACTGCGCAGTTCCCAGGCCAGGGCGCCCTGGGTTTGCGCGATCGACAGTGCCTGGAGCAAGACCTTTTCGGCTTGCCGTGTGCTGCTGTCGGGGCAAGCCGATTGTTCAATCAACATGCGATCGGCCCGAGCCCGCAGAATCTCCGCCGTGCTCCAGCCTGCAGCTCCGCTGTGTGCCCGCTCAAGCAACGCATCATCAACAAAGCGGCTGTCCAGGGTCACCATGATTTCTCTGATCAGACCGCTGTCATCGGTCGCTATCGGCACGGCGGCATCGGCGTCGAGGACCTGCGCGTATTGCCGTGCCCAGCGATAGAACAGCAATACGGAATGCTTCTGCGCCTGCTCCAGCAACAGCTGCAGCAAAGCACGGGCGTTTTGCGCGTCACCGTTGTAATGAGCAATCAGGCAACTGGCCAGCGCCAGGGTGTAGCAGATCGAGGTGCCGTGGTTGATTTGCACGGCGATGTCCAGTGCCTGCCTGGCCGTACGCCAGGCCTGTTCAGGGAAACCTTGCAGCCACAACACCCGGGCCAGCACCGTCAGCGAGGCGACGCTCTGGTCGTACTGCACGCCGAAGCCATGGGTGAAACGGTTGGGATTGCCGTTTTGCGCCATGTGCTGAATCACTTGCTCGGCATGCAGGCGTGCCTGCTGCTGGTCGCCGGCGTAATGCAGCGCCAACACCCGCAGGCGATGTGTACTCAGCGACAACTGCGGGTCGCCGTGCAGGCCGAGTCGATCGAACTGTTCGCTCTGTTCCAGCGCCGACCGATAGTGGCCACAGCTGAGGTTGACCGCCATGTGCCCGGACACCGCACGCAGCTGGCCGGCCACGTCGTCGTACTCTTGCGCCAGCGCATGGGCATCGACGAATGCGGCGATGGTTTCCGGGGTACCACCCCAGGTGTGGTAGCAGGCGCTGCCGAGCGCCAGTTTCAGCGCGATCTTCACCCGAGGGCAAGGTTCGGCAGCGTTTTCCAGCAGGGCCAGCGCCTGACGCACGTAACCGCCGTATTCCTTGAGCAGCGACAACTCTTGCCACAGGGGCGCCGAGGTCGCGGCCAGATAAATCCCCACATCGTTGGGGCCTGCACCGTTCAGGCTCCAGTCGAGCGCCGCGCGCAGGTCTTCCAGACCGCGTGCGTAGCGTTCGATCCACAGTGCGGTTGAGGTGGTTTCCCAATCGGTCTGCCCCTGATACATCAGCGCCAGACAACGTTCAGCGTGGCGTTCGCGGGTTTCGGCGAGTTCGGCGCCTTGCTCGAGTTTTTCCAGGGCATAGCGGCGCGTGGTGTCGAGCAACCGATAAAACACTTCTTCGTCACCGACTTCGACGTTGAGCAACGATTTGGCGACCAGTTGGGTGATTGAGCCGAACACCTCGCCGGGCTGGATGTGCTGTCCACCGATCACCGCAGCGGCGGACTCCAGCGTGAAGCCACCCCGAAACACGCCGAGCCGGCGCAGGCAGGTCTGTTCGCAATCGGTCAGCAGGTTGAAGCTCCAGTCCAGCGTGGCACGCAGCGTCTGGTGGCGTTCCACGCTGCTCTGATTGCCGGTCGCCAATACCGGCAGACGCCCTTGCAACTGGCTGAGCAAACCCTGCAGGCCGAGTTCTCCAACCTGCGCCGCCGCCAGCTCCAGCGCCAGCGGAATGCCGTCCAGACGCCGACAGATTTCAAGCGCATCGGGCAACTCGGCGTCGCTCAATTCGAAGCCCTCGTGCGCGGCCAGGGCGCGTTCGGCAAACAGTTGCAGTGCCGAAAAACTCAACGCCTGCGCACGATCAAGCACGGCAATCGGCGGCGGGTAATCGAGGGATTCGAGACGTTGCACATACTCGCCTTCGGCACGCAGGCTCTCGCGGCTGGTGGCCAGAATGTGAACCTGCGGCGCACCGCGCAAAATGCTCTCGCTGAGCAGTGCCATGGCGTCGATCAGGTGTTCGCAGTTGTCGATCACCAGCAGCATCTGGCGCTCGCGCAGCGCATTGACGAGGTGGGTCAGCGGATCGTTGTCATGCGGCACCACGTCCAGCAGGGCCGCCAGGTGCGAGCAGATCATTCGTGCGTCGTTGATCGGCGACAGATCCAGCAGCCGGATACCGTCCCGATAGTGGCCGATCATCTGCTCGGCAACGCGCAGGGCCACGGTGGTTTTGCCGATGCCGCCGGGGCCGACCAGCGTGATGCAGCGCTGGCGCGGCAACTGCCTGATCAGGCTGTCGACCAGCGGCTGGCGGCCGATCATTCGCGTGCGGCGCAGTGGCAGGTTATGCCGGGTGCCGGTCTCTGCGCAGGTGTGCTGTTCGATCGATTGCAGCCTGATCGGTGCGACAAAACTGTAGCCGCGCTGCGCCACCGTGACGATGTATCGCTGCCCGCCCTGACCGTCGCCCAGCGCTTTGCGCAAAGCCGCCATGTGCACCCGCAGATTGATGTCTTCGACGACGCTGTCCGGCCACACGCCGGCAATCAGTTGCTGCTTGCTCACGACATCGCCGGCATGCGCCAGCAGGATCAGCAGAATATCCATGGCACGTCGGCCCAGGCGTAACGGCTGCTCGCCTTCAAGCAGCAGCCGTTTGCCGGGCTGAATCCGATAGGGGCCGAAACCGAGGGCCTGATTCGTGGGAAGACTCAACAGCTCACTCCTGCGAAATTTTTATAATCCTGCCCACGGCGTGTGAAGCCTCCGTGAAGGGCAGCGCGGATCAGCGTCAGCGGCACGCAAGCCTTCTAATCCGCAGTTTTGCGGACATATTCCGCAGGTTCTGGCGTCAGTGCAACGTGCAGATTGCCGGCAATGCTCGAAAGTGATGCAGCGATCGGCATTTTTGCCCGCTGCAATGTTCAGACCAGCGCTTTGTCTCGCGGACAATTAACAACGATTAACTCGTCTGTGTTCGCTTCAACCCCAAAAATCCGATGAAGCAGGCCTGGACCTGACGGCTGCAATGGAGTGCACGCGTGCGGAGGGCGACGCAATGAGCAACGTGGTGGTGGTCTATCACAGCGGCTATGGCCACACTCGCGTCATGGCAGAAGCCGTGGCGCAGGGCGTCGAACGGCACTTGGGCAGTACCTGCCGGTTGGTGGCGGTAGAAGAGGTCGAGTTCTATTGGGATGAGTTGCACCGCGCCGACGCGATCATTTTCGGTGCGCCGACTTACATGGGCAGCGCCTCGGCGGGCTTCAAGCATTTCATGGAGGCCAGCGCGGCGTTCTATCTGGCAAAACCATGGCGCAACAAGGTTGCCGCCGGGTTCACCAATTCCGGAAGCCTGTGCGGCGACAAGCTCAATACATTGCTGCAAATGGCGGTGTTCGCCGCGCAACATTCGATGATCTGGGTGGGGCTCGACCTGCTCCCGGCGCGCTCGGTGGCGGGCTGCTTCGATGGTCAGTTGAATCGTCTGGGCAGCGCGCTCGGGGCCATGTCGCAATCCAATGTCGAACAGCCCCCCGAGCAGGCTCCGCCGCTCGAAGACCGGCGCACGGCGGCACACCTGGGCGAGCGGGTGGCGCAAGTGGCGCAGCGCTTGAGGCAGCAATGAAGCGCAGGGAAATGAGCTTGGCGCGCGACAGCGTCTAGACCGCCAGGCGTATGCCGACAGGCGCGGCCGCTGACTGCGGTCTTTCGGGCTTCATGCCCGGCACCTCACGACACCGCCAGGCGAACGGACTGATCCCTTCGCTGCGGGTGAAGATATGGCAGAAATGTGCCTGATCGCAGAAGCCACATTCCAGGCTGATCTGCGTCAGGCTCAAGTGGGTGAGCCGGATCAACTGCTTGGCGCGAGCGATGCGCTGGGTGCGGATCCAGTCCTGTGGCGAGAGTCCGGTACTGCATTTGAACGCCCGGGAAAAATGACTGCGTGACAACGAACAGGCCTCTGCCAGTTCGGTGACTTCCAGGCTTTCACCCAGGCGGTCGAGGATCAATTGTTTGGCCCGCCGTTCGCGTTGCGGACTGAGGCCGCCGATGCGCGGTGTGCAAGATTCGCTGGAGGGGGCGAGGGCGACTGTTTGTTGTAAGTGAGCCATGGCCAATGTCCGTGTCGGGGGGCAACGCACGCTCGGCACGTTTCCCTCTGGTCAAAAAAACAATGTTTCGCAGAGGGTTTCATTGTTGGACGGGGCCGGAAGACTGACGAGTTAAACGTTGTTAATTGCGCCGCAAAACGTTGAACTCAGCACATCGCTGCAAGTCGTCGCCATCGACAAACACTTCCAATGGGTGCCGGTGAAATACGGCCCATACAAACCTGCGGCCAGCGTACCGTTGATCAAGTAAAGTACGGCGCTATCGCACCCGACTGAACACGACTTCTCAAGCAAGGAACTCGAGCCCATGAACCGTAACGATCTGCGTCGCGTCGACATGAACCTGCTGGTGATTTTCGAAGCGCTGATGTTCGAAAAGAACCTGACCCGCGTCGCTGAAAAACTGTTCATGGGCCAACCGGCGGTCAGTGCGGCGCTGGGTCGTTTGCGCGACCTGTTCGATGATCCTTTGCTGCTGCGCAACGGTCGCAGCATGGAGCCGACCGCCCGCGCGCTGGCGATTCTGCAGGAGCTGCAACCGGCGATGGATGTGATCTCCGGCGCGGTCAGCCGGGCCAAGGAGTTCGACCCGGCCAGCAGTTGCGACGTGTTCCGCATCGGCCTGTCGGACGACGCCGAGTTCGGTCTGTTTCCGCCGCTGCTGCGACAGCTTCAGCAGGAAGCCCCGGGAATTGTCGTGGTGGTGCGACGTGCCAATTATCTGTTGATGCCGGCGCTGCTGGCGTCCGGGGAAATCTCGGTCGGCGTCAGTTACACCACCGATCTGCCGGCCAACGCCAAGCGCAAGAAACTGCGCGACATTCCCTGCAAAGTGCTACGCGGCGATGATCGTCCGGGGCCGCTGACGCTGGACGAATACTGCGAGCGCCCGCACGCGATGGTGTCGTTCTCCGGTGACCTGAGCGGCAACATCGATCTGGACCTGGCCAAGGTTGGCCGGCGTCGGCGCGTGGTGCTCGGCGTGCCGCAGTTCAGCGGTTTGCGTGCGTTGCTCGCCGGCACTGAAATGATTGCTACCGTGCCGGACTATGCCGCGTGTGCGCTAGTCGAAGGCTGCGCCTTGCGCGCTGAAGATCCACCGTTCCCGATCGACGCCGCACAGCTGTCGATGGCCTGGAGCGGGGTGCACGACAACGACCCGGCCGAGCGCTGGCTGCGTTCGCGGATCAGCCAGTTCATGGCGGCGCCGCTGGATATTCCGCCCGCCTGACGCGCCAAGTTTCCCTGTGGGAGCGGGCTTGCTCACGAAAACGGTATGTCATTCAACAATGATGCTGGCTGACCGGACGCCACTGTCGGATCGCCGCCCGCACCAGGCTCGCTCGCACAGGAATCCGACTCGCCTGAAAGAGAGCACATCCATTCAATTTTCCCTCGCCCGCACCGAGCATGATTCAACCCGATAAGGATTTAAGGGTAGGGTCATGAGCGCATCACAACACGATGAACAGGCACAGGATATCGGTCTGCTGTTTCTGCGGGTCAGCGGTGGACTGTTCCTGCTGTGGGTCCACGGTTTACCCAAGCTGCTGGATTTCAACGCGCAATTGCAGCAGATCGAAGATCCGTTCCACCTCGGCGCGCACCTCACACTCTGCCTGGCGATTTTCGCTGAAGTCCTCTGTCCGCTACTGATCGTCGCCGGGGTGCTGGCGCGATTGGCCTGCTTGCCTATTCTTTTTGTTCTGCTGGTGGCGCTGCTGGTCGTGCATCCGCAATGGAGTGTGGCCGAGGGGCAATTCGGCTGGTTGCTGTTGATCCTGTTCGCCACTGTGTTTATCGCCGGGCCGGGACGCCTGGCGCTCAATGTTCGTCTGCCCGGAGTGCTGCGTTATGCCTGAAGCCCTGAGTCCAAAAGCACCGGGGGTCGGTGAAACCGTGACCCTGATCGTCAAGCACCGGGTCAAGGCCGGATTCGAACAGCCTTACGAGGCGTGGTTGCGCAACATCGTCCGGGTCGCCGGGCAGCGCGACGGTCACCTCGGGGTCGACGTGGTGCGCGGCAAACTGGCCGGTCTCGACACCTACACCTGCGTCCTGCGCTTTTCCTCCACCGAGGCCATGCAGCTGTGGCTGGAGTCGCCGCAGCGTCAGGCGCTGGTGGATGAGGCGGCGCCGATGCTCGCCGATGGCGACCAGACTGAAGTCGCACCGGTCAACGAATTCTGGTTCGCGCCGCTGGCCGATGCCGCGAAGCCGCCGCCGCGCTGGAAGCAAGCGGTGATCACCCTGCTGGTGATTCTGCCGCACACGCTGTTGGTGCCGCTGATCTGGGGGCCGCTGCTCAAGCTGCACCCGCTGCTGTCCAACTACGTGGTCGCCACGTTCCTGATCACCCTGACCATCGTCCTGTCGGTGGTGTACGTGTTCATGCCCCGCGTGACCCGGTTGTTCGCGCCGTGGCTGGAAGCCGGTCAGGCCCATGCTCACGTCGAGCCGGCGAAACAGCCGTCACGCTGACACCCATTCATCTACTCGAAAGGAACTGCGATGAACGCCGATCTGATTCTGTTCAATGGCCAATTTCATACCGTAGACCGCAGCAAGCCGCTGGCCAGTGCCGTGGCGATCAAGGATGGCCGCTTTGTCGTCGTTGGCAACGACACCCAGGCCATGGCCCTGCGTGGTTCGGCCACGCAAGTGATCGACATGCACGGGCGCTGCGTGATCCCCGGTCTCAACGACTCGCACCTGCACCTGATCCGTGGCGGCCTCAACTACAACCTCGAACTGCGTTGGGAAGGCGTGCCGTCGCTGGCCGATGCACTGCGCATGCTCAAGGAGCAGGCTGACCGTACGCCGACTCCGCAATGGGTGCGTGTGGTCGGTGGCTGGAACGAATTCCAGTTCGCCGAAAAACGCATGCCGACTCTTGAAGAGCTCAATCAGGCCGCGCCAGACACCCCGGTGTTCGTCCTGCACCTGTACGACCGCGCGCTGCTCAACCGCGCCGCACTGCGGGTTGCGGGTTACACCCGCGACACGCCGAACCCACCGGGTGGCGAGATCGTCCGTGATGCCAATGGCAATCCGACCGGCATGCTGGTGGCAAAACCCAACGCGATGATTCTGTACTCGACGCTGGCCAAGGGGCCGAAGCTGCCGCTGGAATATCAGGTCAACTCGACCCGGCAGTTCATGCGCGAACTCAATCGCCTCGGCCTGACCAGCGCGATCGATGCCGGCGGTGGTTTCCAGAACTATCCCGACGACTATCAGGTGATCGAGCAACTGGCCAAGGATGATCAGTTGACCGTGCGCATCGCCTACAACCTGTTCACCCAGAAGCCCAAAGAAGAGCTGACCGATTTCCAGAACTGGACCGGCAGCGTCAAGTTGCACCAGGGCGACGATTACCTGCGGCACAACGGCGCTGGCGAGATGCTGGTGTTCTCCGCCGCCGACTTCGAAGACTTCCTCGAACCGCGCCCGGACCTGCCGCAGACCATGGAACAGGAGCTGGAACCGGTGGTGCGCCATCTGGTCGAGCAGCGCTGGCCGTTCCGTTTGCACGCCACGTACAACGAATCGATCAGCCGCATGCTCGACGTGTTCGAGAAGGTCAATCGTGACATTCCGTTCAACGGTCTGCCGTGGTTCTTCGACCACGCTGAAACCATCACCCCGCAGAACATTGAGCGGGTGCGGGCGCTGGGCGGCGGCATTGCGATTCAGGATCGCATGGCGTTCCAGGGCGAATACTTCGTCGACCGTTACGGCGCGAAAGCCGCCGAAGCCACGCCGCCGATCAAACGCATGCTCGCCGAAGGCATACCGGTCGGCGCCGGCACCGATGCCACGCGGGTTTCCAGCTACAACCCGTGGACCTCGCTGTACTGGATGGTCAGCGGTCGCACCGTCGGCGGTCTGGCCTTGTACGAAGAAGGTCTGCCACGCACTACCGCACTGGAACTGTTCACCCACGGCAGCGCCTGGTTCTCGTCGGAGCAGGGCAAGAAGGGCCAGATCAAGGTCGGGCAACTGGCGGATCTGGCGGCGCTGAGCGCGGACTTCTTCCACGTCGAAGAAGAAGCGATCAAGTGGATCGAGTCGGTGCTGACCGTGGTCGGCGGCAAGATCGTTTACGCCGCCGGCGATTTCGAAGACCTCGGCCCACGCTCGATCCCCGTGCTGCCGGACTGGTCGCCGGTGGTCAAGGTGCCGGGCCACTGGCGCCCGAACTCGCCTTTGCAGGCGCAAGTGCACCAGTGCGTCGGTGCCTGCGCAGTGCACGCGCACAGCCATGAAAAAGCCCGACTGTCGAACGCACCGGTCAGCGACTTCGCCGGTTTCTGGGGCGCGTTCGGCTGTTCCTGTTTCGCTTTCTGATCACTACAAAAAAGCGCCGGCCATCCGGTCGGCGCCTCACGCAACAACCATCCACCGAGGAGTTTCCCATGAGCGTTCCCTACAAGCGTCTGAACAAAGATGATGCGGTCGTGCTGCTGGTCGACCACCAGACCGGTCTGATCTCGCTGGTACAGGATTTCACCCCTAACGAGTTCAAGAACAACGTGCTGGCGCTGGGCGACATCGCCAAGTTCTTCAAGCTGCCGACCATCCTCACCACCAGTTTCGACGCCGGCCCGAACGGCCCGATCGTGCCTGAGCTGCGCGAGCAATTCCCCGATGCACCGTTCATTCAGCGCCCTGGCCAGATCAATGCCTGGGACAACGAAGACTTCGTCAAAGCGATCAAGGCCACCGGCCGCAAGCAACTGATCATCGCTGGTGTGGTGACGGACGTCTGCGTAGCATTCCCGACCCTGTCGGCCATTGCTGAAGGTTTCGAAGTGTTCGTGGTCACCGATTCTTCCGGCACCTTCAACACCACCGTGCAACAAGCCGCGTGGGCGCGCATGTCGGCCGCCGGTGCACACCTGCTGAACTGGTTCTCGGTGGCGTGCGAGCTGCAAGGTGACTGGCGCAACGACATGGAAGGTCTGGCGCATCTGCTGTCCGAACGCCTGCCGAACTATCGCAACCTGATCAACAGCTACACCAAGTTCACGGCCAAGTGATGCCTGAAGCCCCTCACCCTAGCCCTCTCCCAGAGGGAGAGGGGACTGACCGAGGGGTTTGTTCGCGATACGCCGACCTGCAATACCGAGCCGATCTCCGAAATTGAAGTACACGGAGATCGGCTCCCTTTCCCCCTCGCCCCCTTGGGGGAGAGGGTTGGGGTGAGGGGGGCTCTTGATCTTGCTCTCGCATCAGCGCTTTTGCAGCCAACCCAGAAAACCACCCTTGCGCACCGCCACCGGTTTGGCCATCAACGCCAGCCGGCTGTTCTGCTGTCGCACGGCCTGCAATTTGTTCAGCGCCTGGCCGACTTCGCTGCGCTGTTCCATGCATTGGCGGGTCAGCGCTTTGTCGAGGCGATAGATGATGCTCGACGTCAGCGCGGTGAACGTCGCTTGCGACGGGGTATCGGCGAGGATGCTCTGTTCGCCCATGACCTCGCTCGGCCCCATGCGCCCGGCCTCGGTCTGGCCGTTGCCATCGGGCACGGTCGCACTGACCACGCCGGTGGCGATGACAAACAGACTGTCGGGCACTTCATCCAGCCCCAGCACCACCTGACCGGCCGCGTATTGCTGCGCGACCATCGATTCGGCGAGGCGATCACGTTCCTCATGGCTCAGCGAGCGGAAGATTTTCACTTCATCGAGCAAGGCCCGGGCGCGGGTCGAGGGTTCGATCACGCCATCAGGGTGCCGGGAAATACCTGCGGCTTCGAGATGCCGATGGGCGAGGTCGAACAGTTGATTGCGCACTTCGCCTTTCTTGCTCAGTTCACTGATGAAACCGCTGGCGACATACTCCGACATCTCCTCGCCGGCCTCTTTCAACACGGCTTTGGGCGGCGGATTGAGCAGCAGACTGCTGCTGCCTTGCAGCGTGCGGTCGAGGGCGTCGAGCACCCGCCGTGGGCGAATGTGATTCGGCACCTTGATGCTGATCGACACCCCGTGCAGGTTGGTCGGGCGACTGAGATTGACGATCTTCGCCTTGGCCGCCACCGAGTTCGGCACCACGGCCAGGGTTCCGCTGCTGGTCAACAGATGCGTGGCGCGCCAGTCGATGTCGATGACCTTGCCCTCGACACCGTCGATCACCACGAAATCGTCGACCTGATACGGCTTGGTGGTGTTGAGCACGATTCCCGAGAACACGTCGCTCAAGGTGCTTTGCAATGCCAGACCAACGACGATCGCCACTACCCCGGAAGTCGCCAGCAAGCCCTTGACCGGCAGTTCCAGCACATAGCCGGCGGCCGCGACGATCGCCGCCAGAAACACCAGCGCGCCGATCACGTCCTGCAACAGCCGACCGCTGTGGCCGATGCGCCGCATCAGTGCCAGACCGATCACCTCGGTGAGCACCCGCGCGGCGTACAGCCACCAGACAATCCCCAACGCCGTTGCGCCCAGTTGCATCACCCGGTCATCGGCGAACAGCGGCGCCTGCAACGGGCTGATCTCGGCGTTGATGATCAATGCGCTGAACGCCAGAAACAGCGCCAGGCGAATGCCGACTCTCGGTGCGCGATGCTTGAACGGGGCGAGGTGCCAGAGCAGCGCGTCGAGCAGCAGCAGGGCGGCGCTCCAGGACAGTGGGTGGGTGAGGAGGATGGACATGGCGATCTCCGGAACTGCATGAACATTGGTGTTGAAGAGGCTTTTGTGGTGAGGGGATTCATCCCCGATGGACTGCGCAGCAGTCCCCTGCCTTTCTGGTTAGCGGCGGGGCCGCTTCGCAACCCATCGGGGATGAATCCCCTCACCACAAGGGTTCCTGCAGACAAAAAACTCGCCACACCGTCAGGTGTGGCGAGTGAGGGGGGCTCAGTTCAGATGCGTCTTCAGCTCAGCCGCGGCCTGGCGCACGGCCGCTTTCACTTCGGGAATCTGACTCAGCGGATTGAGCAAGCCAAAGTCATGAATCATCCCGTTGTAACGCACCGACGTCACCGGCACACCGGCCGCATCCAGATGCCGCGCATAGCCTTCGCCCTCATCACGCAACACGTCGAACTCGGCGGTCTGCACCAGCGCGGCGGGCAGGCCCTTGAGCTGTTCGCTGCTGGCGTTCAGTGGCGAGGCGTGGATCTGTGCGCGCTCGGCCGGGTTGGTGGTGTAGTTGTCCCAGAACCATTGCATCATGCCCTTGGTGAGGAAGTGGCCCTCGGCGAATTGCTGGTACGAGCCGTCGTCGAACTGCGCGTTGGTCACCGGCCACATCAGCAACTGGAAGCGCAGGGCCGGGCTCTGCTTTTCTTTGGCCATCAGCGCCACGACCGCCGCCATGTTGCCGCCGACGCTGTTGCCGGCCACCGCCAGACGCTTGCCGTCGACGCCAATGTCCTTGCCATGCTCTGCCACCCATTTGGTCGCCGCGTAGGCCTGGTTGATCGCTGTCGGGTACTGCGCTTCCGGCGACGGCGTGTAATCGACGTACACCGCGACCGCTCCAGAACCGACCACCAGATCGCGAATCAAGCGTTGGTGCGTCGGGTAATCGCCCAACACCCAACCGCCGCCGTGGAAGAACATGAACACCGGCAATTCACCTTTGACCTTGGCCGGACGCACCACTTTGAGGTTGATCGTCTGGCCATCGACCTTGATTGCCTTGTCACTGACTTCAACTCCGGACAGGTCAACCTTTACCGAGGCCTGAGCGCCGGTCAGCACTGCACGGGCATCCTTCGGGCTGAGTTGCTCCAGCGGTTTGCCGCCGCCGGCGGCGAGGGCTTCGAGAAACGCCTGGGTGTTGTGTTCGACACCCGGGCTGCCGGCGGCGAACGCGTTGCCGATGGACAGGGCGAGGAGGGATGCGGTCAGGGTTTTTTTGATGTTCATGCTCAATTCCATTTTCGAAAGTTATTGGTGTTGTGTCGGGCTGTTTTCAAACCGTGAGCACAGATTAATGAGCTGTCGAAAAGTGAAAAAGCGGCTATAAAGCGTTTGACTGTCTACCAGAGAGTGACAATGAACCCGTTCGAAGACATGCGTATTTTTTGCCAGGTCATGGACTCCGGCAGTTTCACTGCTGCGGCCGATCAGTTGGGCCTGTCCAAGCAGTTCGTCAGCCGCCGTTTGATGCAGCTCGAAGAGCGCCTCGGTGTGCGGCTGTTGAACCGTTCCACCCGACGCCTAGACGTCACGCCACTGGGCCAGAGCTACTACGAATCGGCGCTGCGTCTGCTGGGCGAAGTGGAACAGGTCGAGCAGGGCATCGCCGGGCAGACTGCCGAGCCGCGCGGGACCATTCGCGTCAGTGCACCGCTGTCGTTTGCCGTGGCGCATCTGGGCTGTCTGCTGCCGCTGTTCCTGCAGCGCTATCGCGATGTCACCGTGGAGGTGGATTTGAGCGACCGCCCGGTGGACCTGCTTGGCGAAGGTTATGACCTGGCGCTGCGCATTGGTGTGCTGGAAGACTCGACGTTGATTGCGCGGCGCATCGCCGCCATCGAACGGGTGTACTGCGCCAGCCCGGCATATCTGGCCGAACGCGGCACGCCGCTCAATCCCGAAGACCTGCACAGCCACGACTGTCTGCCGTACGGCCATGGTCGTTCGGTGCAATGGCGCTTCAATGCGGGGCAGGGCAAGCCGCTGCTGGTCAATGTCACCGGACGCATGCGGGTGAACAATGGCGAGCTGTTGCGCGATGCGGCGGTGCAGGGGATGGGGATTACTTATCTGCCGACGTTCATCGTCGGCGCGGCGCTGAAGGACGGGCGGCTGATGCCAGTGCTCGACGACTACCGCCCCGAACCGCTGACCCTGTCGGCGGTGTACCCGCAACACCGCCAGGCTTCGCGCCCGGTGCAGGCACTGGTCGAATTCCTGCGCGAACGCCTCAACCAGATGTGACCACGCCAAAAGTGTGGGAGCGGGCTTGCTCGCGAAGAGGTCGTGTCAGTCGATGAAGATGTTGGCCGGACCGACGTCTTCGCGAGCAAGCCCGCTCCCACAGGTTGTGCGACGTGTGCAAATCTTGTGGGAGCTTTTTGCAGCGATGAGGCCCGGTCGCAAAAAGCTCTACGAAGCCGCCGCATTACCCCCTGTGGGAGCGGGCTTGCTCGCGAAAGCGTCCTGTCAGCCAACATCTCCGTTGCCTGACTCACCGCCTTCGCGAGCAAGCCCGCTCCCACAGTGGAACGGCGGTGCGGCTTACAAAGTCGCAACAACCGTACTGATCGGGCTGTTCTAGACTCGGGTCCGCTCAATCACGAGCATCGCCCGGAGTGCGCCATGGAAGTGCCCAACAATAAAACCGCCATCGACAGCAATCGACAGGCGTGGAACGATTCTGCTCGTCATCACCGTGAGTCGGCGGAATGGCAAGCGCTGTTGAACGACGTGTCAAAGGCTGATTTCTCTTGCCTCGACGACACCTTGCGCGGTCAGCTGGAACAGGTCGGCGTCGATGGCAAAGCGCTGATTCAACTCGGTTGCAACAATGGTCGCGAAAGCCTGTCGCTGTTCGCCATCGGTGCGCGCAGTGTGGTCGGCGTCGATCAATCGGAGGCGTTTCTCGAACAGGCCCGTGAGTTGAACCAGCGCTCGCCGCACAACGCCGAATTCATCGAAAGCGATATCCATCACCTGCCGACTGCGCTGCACAGCCGCTTCGACGTGGCGCTGATCACCATCGGCGTGCTGAACTGGATGCCCGACATCGGCGAGTTCTTTCGCCATGTCGCGCTGACTCTCAAACCGGGCGGCAAACTGGTGATCTACGAAACCCATCCGTTTCTGGAAATGGTCGACCCCGACGCCGAAGACCCGTACCGCCTCGCCAGCTCCTACTTCCGCGCCGAGCCATTCGTGCAGGAAGAACCGATCGTCTACGTCGGCAAGGTCGAACAGCAGGCTGCCAAGTCCTACTGGTTCGTACACACCCTCGGCGCGATCTTCAGCGGCGCCATCGCGGCCGGCCTGAACATCGCGCACTTCAAGGAGTATGCGCATTCGAACCGCGAAGAGGTGTATGACCAGTATCTGAATCGCGAGGCGCAGATGCCGTTGTGCTTCACCTTGGTCGCTCGCAAAACCTGAGAATTTGTTGCTCCATCTGGCCTCATCGTGAGCAGGCTCACTCCTACACGTGATCGGTGTCGTACACAAATCCACTGTGGGAGCGAGCCTGCTCGCGATGGCGGCCAAATGGCCGCCATGCCTCTAACGATTGATCACGCCTGCGCCGCCGCACTCACCACCGGCCGCCCAGGTTTGCGCAGGGGGTCCAGGCGTGAGCCGTCATAGCGGCTTTCGCGGTAGAAGCGCCAGCGGCCGAACAGGCCGTAGACGTGGGTGACGCGGCCCTGTTCGTGGTAGCCCATGCGGATGTGCAGTTTCAGCGCCGGGATGTTGTGGGTTTCGCAGACATCGACGACTTTGTCGCAACCCTGGGCAGCCATGGCTTCCCAGAGGGCGACTTGCACGTCCACCGACAGGCTGGTGCCGAAATACGGGCGGGCCATTTCGCCACCGAATTCGAAGAACTCGCCGGGTTTGACCGGGAACCAGCAGCCGTAATAGTGGCGGTCGTAGTAGTCGCGCATGCTGCCCCAGATGAACGCCACCGCGTGGCCGTCGGCATCCAGGTACATGTGCCCGGTGTGGCCCTCGGCGGCGAGTTCGGCCATGGTCTCGACGCGGTCGCCGAAGTGTTTGGCGAAGGCCCCGGTGTTGAGCTGGGTGATATCGACTTTGCGCAACCCTTCGTACGGGCGCAGCTTGTGCGGTGGCACCGGGGAGACCAGATCGCGCTCCATCCACAGCAGCTCCCAGTGGAAGAACACGTAGCGCTTCCACAGGGTGGCGAAGAGACGGCCGAGGCCTTTTTGACGAATGCGTTCGCGCAGTTTTTCGATAACACTCATGTTGCCCTCCGTGGCCGAAGCCCGGTGTGGTGGATGTTGCTGTTGTGGGGATGAATCAATCGAGTGCCGTGGCACCGCGTAAAAAATCCTTGTGCAGATCGGCATAGGAGACCCGTGGCACACCCGACAGCCGTTGCTCCAGCACGCGGCTCAGGGATTCTCCGGGATTGAGGTAGGCATCACCGAAATCGCTGCCCAGCTGATTCGGGTGGGCAACGACTTCCAGCACGCCGTCGCTCGGCGCGGGGTCGTTACGCAGATCCACCGGCGTGCACACATAGTCCGCCGTGGCTCCGGCCAGACTCTGCAAGCGCCAGTTGAGCAAACTTTTGAATATGCGTTTCGGCAGACTGAGGTTCTGCCCCAGGTTGCGCGCCAAGCGAATCGGCACGCCTTGATGGGCAGCAAAGCGCGCGACGATTTCGCCGATCGGCCAGATGTTGTGCACGTGCTGATGCGAGTCGATATGGCTAGGTCGCACGCCATGTTCGACGCAGCGCTGCCACTGCGTCTGCAACTCTTCACGCACCGCTTCGCGATCTTCGCGACTCAGCCACAGGCTGTGCCGTGGCAGGCTCAGATCGAACACGCCGTGGCCGTCGCAGAAGGTGCGACTGCGCAGGATCGAAGCGCTTAACGGCCGCCCGTAAGTCAGGTTGAAGTGCAACCCGACCCGACCTTGAAGCGACGGATGCCGGGCCATCGCGCAGGCCGCTTCGAAGGCCGGCATGTTGGCCATGGCTGTGGCGCTACTGATAACCCCGGCCTGAAACGCGGCGAAGATCGTCGCGTTTTCGTTCGGGCTCAAACCGAAATCGTCAGCGTTGACTATGACTTGGCGAGGCATGATCGCCCTCCGTGGTGATGACGACAGGTGTGGGCGCCGATGCCGGTCTGGCCGCACGTCGCGCGCGCCATTGCTGCACCGTCGGTTTCAAGCGCTGCCAGAGGCGCAACCCCAGCCCCAGCAACATCCCGCTGGGGCGCCAGGAATAGAAACTCCAGCGCCAGTGTTCCAGTTGTCCGGTCATGCGTTCGTGCAGTTGGTGGCTGGAGTTTTCCAGACTGACCCGCGAGGCATCGATCCAGCACCAGTGCTCATCCAGCCCCCAGCGAATCCATTCCTCCAGCAACACCCGGCCGCTGCCCAGATCGGCGTATTGCGGCAGGAACGCGAGGTTGTAATCGTAGAGTCGACCCTGTTCCAGCAAGCCGAGGCGATAGCTGATGCAACGCCCGTTGAGTTCCAGCGTCACCACCCGCACCAGGCCCTGGCCGGCGAGGGCGGTGAAGGCGCGTTCGATCCATTGCCGACTGCGCTCGCTGGCAAAGATCCCCACGCCTTCGTCACCTTTCCAGCTCACCGCTTCGACTTCGCTGATCGCCCGCAACAGCGGACCCATGCTCAGCGCGTCGGGGCTGATGCGCCGCACCTGGGCGCCACACGCGGCAATCCGTTTGCGCGCCCGCCGCAGCTTGTAGCGCGGGTCGCCGGAGACCTCCTGGTGATCCGCGTCGCTGATCAGATGCACCGGCACCCGGCAACTGAGGCGGCGTTCGCCCGCAGAACTGTGGGCCATCCATTCGGTCAGGGCGCTTTCCTCACCCGCCGGCTCGGACAATTCGTTGAGTTGCAGCAGGGCGTGCGGCAGCTGTCGGCGGATCAGGTGCAAGGCTTCGCGCATGTCTTCGCCCTTGAGCAATGACAGCAGCGCCAGCCGGTCTGCCAGCGGATAGCCCAAGTGGTGCAGTACACGAAACGGCACGCCGGCAAAACGCTCGCGGCCCGCCACCAGCGGCAGGCACAGGCGCAATTCGTCCGCATCCCAACTGAGCAGGATGTGCAGGCGCTCACCCGCGCCCAGTGCCTGCTCCGCCGCGCACAACCAGCCCAGGTGGTTGAACGGCGTGTGATCCGTCACCTGCAGGCGCAGCGCTTCATAGGCGGCTGCCGGGAAGTCGGCGGCGCACAGTGAAGTGCGCCATTCGAATCGCGCCGTCATAGGCTCAGGCCGCCGTGGCTGTGACAGGTGGGCGGGACGGTTTGCGCAGCGCATCCAGTCGCGAACCGCTGTAGCGGGTTTCGCGGTAGAAGCGCCAGCGACCGAACAGGGTGTAGACATTCATGATCCGGCCTTGCTCGGTGTAACCCATGCGCAGGTGCAGTTTCAGCGCCGGGACGTTGTGGAACTCGCAGACGTCCACCACCTTGTCGCAGCCCTGGGCGGCCATGGCTTTCCACAGTTCCAGTTGCAGGTCCACCGAGAGTTCGGTGCCCCAGTAGGCACGGGTCAGCTCGCCGCCGAATTCGAAGAACTCGCCGGGTTTCACCGGGAACAGGCAGCCGTAGTAATGCCGGTCGAAGTAGTCCCGTGCGCTGCCCCAGATAAACGCCACGGCATCGCCCTGATCGTCCAGGTGCATGTGCCCGGTGTGGCCTTCGTTGGCCAGCTCGGCCATGGTCCCGACGCGGTCGCCGAAGTAGCGGGCAAAGGCGCTGGCGTTGTCGGCGGTGATCTTCACCACCCGCAGCGGCGGATACGGTTTGAGGCTGTGCGGTGGCACCGGACTGACCAGATCGCGCTCCATCCACAGCAATTCCTGATGAAAAAACACGTAGTGCTTCCACGCCTTGGCGAGGGTGGCGCGCAGGCCTTTTTGTTTGATGTGCTGGCTGAGTTTGCTGACGGTACCCATGTTCTGTACTCCGGCGTTCCGGCAGGGCGAACAACTGTGGCGAGGGGCTCTGTGGCGAGGGGATTTATCCCCGATGGGCTGCGAAGCGGCCCCGCATTTACAGGCTAAAAGCGACGACTGCTGCGCAGCCGATCGGGGATAAATCCCCTCGCCACAAAAACTCCCTACCCACAAATCTTTGTTCGCTTTACCTTTTCTGATATTCGGAATTGGGTTCATGACGCGCTCCAGCTCAGGGCGAACAGGGTTTCCCCTGGCAAGTCGAAGCTGACGCGTCCGTCTCGGCAGGCGAATGGTGCGTCGCGGCTGCGGTTGTCCGTGCCGAAGTAACGCAACGCACCGTTGTTCAGCGGGCACTTGGCGCCACTCAGGTCAACACGCTGCAAGCGCGTGCCCTTGTTCACACCGAGCAGGCCCCGCTGCTCGTCGCCGGCCATCGCCAGCACATCGACTTCAAAGCCATCGTTCTCCAGCCACAGCACCTGGTGCAGCCAATGCTGCGCGATGAACTGCTGGGCCAGACCCACCGGTTTCAGCTCAAAACGCTCATCGCCCAAAACCCGGATCATGCCCTTGGGATACTGCGGTTCATCGGCGGCCTGAAACCAGTTGAGCATCGTCAGCAAACCGTCCTGCGAAGCGTTGATCACCACCGACGCCCACCACAGCGAGGCGTAGTGCGTCTCCTGATCGTAGGGGCTGAGGCTGGAACCACTGGACATATTGGTCTGATCCAGCAGCAAGGCCTTGCGCGGCTGACCGTGGGCGTCGAGGCCGACCAGTTCGGCGGCGCGGCGCACGCTGTCGCGGTAGACCCGGGTGGCGAGCAGGTCGCGGATCATCCATTCGTGCCACGCCAGTGCGTCGATCTGTTCGGCGGATTCACCGAGCAGGCGCCGCGCCCAGTCGATGCCGCGCTTGTCTGCCGCGTTATCGGCGAATGGCCCGTTGACCAGTCGTGAGCTGGCCGGCATGGCGATGCGCACGCCGGCCTTGGCATTCGCCGGATCGCTGCGCACTTGCCTGGCCATGCTGGCGAAAATTGCCCGGTATTGCTCGAAGCTCGAATAGTTGAGGTTCGGCTCATCGGCAAAACCGATGTAGTGCGTGCCTTTGCCGCCCAAGGCGCGGGTGCCGGCCAGCCATGCATCGAGGCCGCCATTGCTTTGCACGTCGGCGCGCAGATCGGCCTGACGCTGGCTGCCGGCGAGCAGGGTGATGTCCTGATGAATGCCGAAGCGCTCCTGATAAGCCAGACGAAACGCGTCTTCGAAGTGCGGATTCTTCGCCGTGACATCGACAAAACTGTAGTAGCTGGCGGCGGTCGCTTTCAGCGCATCCAGCACCGCGTGACTACTGGCGGGCGGCATCACGTAGGGCAGGGCGATGCCCAGATCCGGGGTGCGCCCAAGGATTTTGTCGTGCAGGGTCAGGTGGATCTGGCCGGTCTCTTCGCGCACGGGTTTGAGTTGCTGCGGAGTCTGTGCAAACCGATTGGCCGTGCCGTCGAGCCAGAATGCTGCTTTGCCGCTGCCTTGCAGGCGCAGGCGCCAGACCTGTTCGCGCTCGCTGACCGGCAACGCCAGTTGATCGAACTGCCAATAGGCGCGATAGGGTTTCAGTGTCAGTGTCAGCGTCAGTGACTGATCATCGCCCACCCGCTGCGCCTGCAACGCATTGACCCCGCCATGGAACTTGCCGGCGAGCACCGCGTGTTCCCCCGGCGCGACCTTGAAATACAACTCGTCGCCATTCTGCGTCTGGGCGCTGAAATGCACCTTGGCCGGCTCGAACAGCGCTACGGTTCGGTCGTCGTGTTCGACCCGGTAATTGCGGAAGCTGTAGCCGGGAATTTCCAGGCGATAACTGGCGGCACCCGGCAGCAACGCCCAGCTCTGGGTGCCACGGGTTTCGCTGGCTTTGATCAAGCGCTCGCCCTGCAATTTGCCCTGACCGTCGAGCAGGTACAGATGCTCTTCGTTGGCATCGGCCTGCCACGCCGGGGTCCAGCGCACGGTCACGCTGTCCGGGCGGTCGGTTTGCAGATACAGGCTGCCGTCGCGGATCTCGCCCCAGCGCATCGACGCGGCAAAGGCGTCCAGCGACAGGCCGAGACCGAGCAGCAGGACCAGGCCTTTCATGCGGCCTTCCGTTGCAACATCTGCCACATCGGCGCGATGTCACTGGGCAGGATGATCAAAGTTTGCCAGAACGCCACGCCGCTCAAACGGCAGTACAACACCAGCATCGCCACCGTCACCGCCAGATAGGCAATCGATGAAGCCGCCGCTGCGCCAACGATGCCGTAGGCCGGAATCAACACCAGGTTCAGCGCCAGATTGAGCAGGGCGCCGAGGCCCATCAGCAGCGACACCGTGCCGGGGCGGTTTTTCCCCAGCAGGTCCAGCCGCAAGATGCTCGCGTAGCACAGGCCGAGCAGCCCCGGCAGCAAGGCGAGCAGCGCCGGATACGCCGGTTGGTAGGCGATGCCGAACAGGGTGACGATCAGCCAGTTGCCGATCACTGCCATGCTCAGGCACGCGCCGAGCATCACCGTGGCGGTCAGGCGCAGGGCCAGCGGAGTGACCTTGTCCATGCCTTCGTCCTGTTGCAACAGGCGTTTCATCAGCGGCGTGGTCACCGCTTCCGGCACGATCAGCAGCAGTTCGGCGGCGGCGCTGGCCATCGCGTAATGACCCAGCGCGGTGCTGCCGAGCAGGGCGCCGATGAACAGGTAATCCGAGCGCAGAATCACTTGCTGGAACAGCAGGTCCGGATGGCTGCGGGCGCTGTAGCGCAGCAGTTCGTTCTGGCTGGCGCGATCCCACTGCAACTGCAGCGGTTGCGCCCGTTTCAGCCAGACCCAACCGGCCAGCACCACCAGGCTGATCCCGGCCAGCCAACTGATCAGCGCCGCTTCCAGTGCCGCGCTTTTCCACATCCAGAACAGCGCGAGAAACAGCAGCAGTGGCGCCAGTGATTCGGTCAGGCGCAAGGCGTTGAACGCGACCACGCCGCCGGAGGCGTTGTGCAGGGTCAGCAGGCCACTTTTCAGCACGGTCAGCGGCACCGCCAGCAGCAACAGCCAGGCCAGCAGACCAAGCTGCACGGTGACATCCAGTTCACTGCCGAACTCACGGACCAGCGCCACCACCAGCAGGGTCAGCAGACCCGCGAGCAAGCAACCGAACACCAGCACCTGACTCAGCAGCAGGCCCATCGGTCGTTGTTTGGCGGCTTGATAACCGACGGCTGAATTCAGCCCGCCACTGGTGGCGGCGCTGATCAGGTCGGGCAAAGTGCTGAGCAGCGCGAACAACCCGCGCTCACTCGGCCCTAGGATCCGCGCCAGCAACACGTTACGCAGCAGGCGCAAGGCGATCATCGCCAGTTTGGTGCCCATGCTCAGCGCCAGATGCTTGAGGTAATGGCTGCGGCTCATGGCCGGTTGCCACGAAAGATGCGCCACGAAAGCAGCTCAGGATTGCGCGCAGTACGCTGGCTGACACCGAAACGCGGCAGGTTCAGCGGATCGCCTTCACCGCGATAGATGCCGGTGCCGGTGCCCAGCGCGAACGGATAATCGTGCGCGGCAATCTGTTTTCTTACTCGCTCGTCGTTGTTGCCGTTGGGGTAGCAATACACCGGTAACGGCCGGTTACAGCCGTTGCTCAAGGCGTCGCGGCTGCGGCTGATTTCTTCGCTCAGGCGCACATCGTCCAGTTCAGTGAGGATCGCGTGGCTGGCGCCGTGCGGGCCGAAGCGCACCAGCCCCGAGGCTTCCAGCGCGCGTACCTGATGCCAGTCCAGCGCTTGCGGCTGCGCTTCGGGCGGGCATTCGTCGGTCAGGCGTTCGAGCATCGCCGGTTCAAGGTTTTTCAGGCTTTGCAGGTAATGCAGCAGCGACAGGCTGCGGCGATCAACGTCGATGTCATCCACCAGCACCGGCACCGGGTGGTGGATTACGTGCAGGCATTCGATCAAGTGCATGCGGGCCTTTTCGCCGTGGCTGCCCCACAGGGTTTCGCCGAGGCTTTCCCACCAGAAGCGCTGACGGCTGCCGATGAAATCGGTGGAGAGAAAAATGCTCGCTGGCACCTGATGTTTTTGCAGCAATGGGAACGCATTGACCGCGTTGTCGCGCCAGCCATCGTCGAAGGTCAGCGCCACCCTTGGGCGTTCGCTGCGCAGTGCGGTGGGCGTGAGGATGTCCATCAGCGGCACGCAATCGAAGTGCCGGCGCAGCCACACCAGCAGGTGCTCGAACGCCTTGGGCCCGACACACAGCTCATTGCGGTGCGGCAAGTCGGCGGCGCGGTCGTTGGCCAACACCCGATGCAGCATCAGAATCACCCCGGCGCCGTGCAACTGGTTTCGTCCCACGGGCGAGTTGAGGTAAAGCCAGCCACTGGTGCGTTTTATTAATTGTTTGATCGCCATGGCTTCGGTCCTCTCAACGGTTTTGTTCAGGGTTCCACTGGGCATATCGGTGGCCGCGCAGGAACTGCCACAAGCCGAGACTCATCCCGGCGAGGGTGACCAGCAGGAACGCGGCCAGACGAAACGGTTTGGGCAAGCGATGTTGCGAGTCCAGCAGTCCGGCCAGCGCAATGGCGTAGCCGAACAGTTGGGCGATCAGGGCCAGTCGATAGAAACCGTGGTCATCCCACAGCCAGAAGTTGCTCAGCAGCAGCGGCAGCAGGAGGATCGGTGCCAGGCGCCGAATCAGTTTGTGGCTGATCAGCGCCAGCGAATACAGGCCATGTTTGAGCGGGTTGAGCAGCTCACGGCGCTGGGCGAGGCTTTGCAGGCCACCGACGGTGACGCGTTGACGGCGGCGGAACTGTTTGTCCGCTTCGTCGACACCGTGGTCGATCACTTGCGCCTCGGGCACGTACACAATGCGCTTGAAGGCCACCGGTGCACAGGTGCTGAGAAAGAAGTCGTCGTTGACCTCCGCCGGCACGCTCTGGAACAGCTCGCGGCGCAGGGCGAGCAGGGCGCCGTCGGCCGAGACCATGCAGCCGGTGCGATTCTCCACCCGACGCAGCCAGCCTTCGTAATGCCGGTACAGGCTGTCGCCGACGCTGAGGCCGCCGCCGGTCACCGGAATCACCATGTGCCCGGCGCAGGCCCCGACGTTGGGGTCGCTGAGTGGGGCGAGCAGGTAGCCGAGGGTTTCCCGCGACCATTGGTTGTCGGCGTCGGTGAAAACCAGAATATCGCCAGTCGCCAGGGCTACGCCGGCATTCAGCGTCGCGGCTTTGCCCTGGCGCGGCAGATCGAGGACAGTGATGCGCGAATCAACCACTTTGTGCGCGCGGGCCACGGTGTCGTCGGTCGAGCCATCGCTGGCGAGAATGATCTGCAGCGTGGCCGGCTGATAGTCCTGCGCCAGCAGCGTGCGCAACTTGTGCTCGATGTGCCGCGCCTCATTGTGCGCGGCAATCACGATGCTGATGTTCAGCGGCGGCGCCGGGCTGTGGCGCCAGGCCGGGAACAGCGGCGCCAGCACAGTCAGCAGAAGCGGGTAGCCAAGGTAGGCATACACCGGCAGCAACAGGCACATCCAGAAAATGAATTCAGCCACGGGCAGGCCTCCTGGCGTTCCAATGACACAGACTGAGAATGAACGCGGCGCCCGCCAGGTGCAGACGCACCCAGTGCAGGCCCCACAGTTGCACGGTCAGGCCGATGTCGTGGTGTTTGATACTCTGCCGCACGCTTAGCACCAGCCCCGGCAGGAGGGTCAACGCGACCATGAACGCGGCGTGATGCGGGAAGCCGTCGAGCAACGCTGAAATCGCCAGAAAGTCGAGGATCCACACCGCAATCGACAGCAGCGGAAAGCGCAACAGACGCAGGCTGAAACCGTGAGTACGCAGCAGTTGCAGATGACTGCCCTGACGCCACATTTCCTTGCCCATCCACTCGCGCCAGTTCATCTCATAGCCCCAATGCAGGGCCACGCTGCTGTTCACCGACAGCAGCCGCGCGCCTTGTTCGTGCAGGCGCAGGGTGAACTCCTTGTCCTCGCCGGTGCGCAGGTGTTCGTTGAAGCCGCCAACCTTGTCGAACCAGCACCGGCGCATCAGCAGGTTGGAACTGGGCAGCCAGTCCACCGGGTGCGAGCTCTGGCTGGACGGGCGCAGCGTGCGCCGTTGCCAGGCGGCGGCGTACCACGGCGCGGCAGCGGGGGTGTGCAGGTCGAGGCCGAACACGTCGGCCTGACCCTCGGCTTGCAGCTCGAACAAGGGCTTGAGCCAGTCTTCGGGCATCTCGACGTCGGCATCGATAAACGCGATCCACTCGCCGCTTGCCAGCAGCGCACCGCGATTGCGCAGCGCACCGATCAGCAGGCCCGGCAGCACCAGCACCTGTGCACCGAACCGGCGGGCGATGTGCGGGCCGTCGTCGCTCGAACCGTTGTCGACCACGATCAACTCGCAGTCGACATCGGCCGCATGCGCGGCTTTTTGCGCCGCCAGCAGCGTACGGCCGATGTGCCGGGCCTCGTTGTACATCGGGATGATGATGCTGATCCGGCTCATGTTCTGGCCTCGGTCAGTGGCGCCTGTTCGGCCTTGAGGCGCAGGACGCTGGTCAGCGCGAGCATGATCCACACGTACTTCTGGTTCGGTGCGCTGAGGAACATCAGGAACAGGGTCAGCGACAGAAAGCTCACCCCGAGGTGAGTCATCAGGTCCGCCTGCTGCCAATCGCGCCGCAGCATCCACGCGGCGCGGGCGCGAATCAGGTTGTACAGGCCCAGGCCGAGCATGCCGACGAACAGCAGGCCGGCAGGAATCCCCAGTTCACTGAAGATTTCCAGGTAGGTGTTGTGGGCACGGCGGTACAGATCGCCGATCTTGCGGTTGGCGGAAAATGCTTTGGCGTAGCCGGTGGTCGCGTAGTGCAGCGGGAAGGTGCCGGGACCGGAGCCGAGCAGCGGGTTCTCGCGGATCATCTGCCCGCCGACCACGATGTACGAGGCGCGGCGGCCGAGGGATTCGTCGTCGTGCCCCTTGGCCCCGGCGCTCAATACGCTCAGGGACTGGATGCGCGCGAGGTAACCGGCGGGCATTGCGTAGATCGCCAGCGGAATCACGATGGCTGCACCGAGCATAGCGAAGCCCAGGTGCCGAGGGCGAATGCGGGTCAGTTGCGCGCGGTAGTGCCAGCAGCCGATCAACAGACTCAAGGCCACTACCACCAGCCCGGAGCGCGATTCGGTCTTGGTCATGCCACCGAGCAGCAGCAGGCAGCAAGCGCCCCAGAACAACCGGTGCAGCAGGTTTGGCCCACGAATCACCAGCAGCAGCGCCAACGGAATGGCGAAGGCGATCAGCAAGGCAAACGCGTTAGGGTCTTCCAGAAGACCGGCAGCGCGCCCCTGATCCTGGAATTTGACCGAAAACATCGCCATGGCGCAGGTCGTGCTGACGCTCAGGGTCACCAGTCGGGCGAACAGGTCGAGATTCAGTTCACGGCCAATCAACAGCGTAATGACAAACAGGATCAGCCCGACGCTCAGTTCGCGCAGGTGTCCCAGCGACATGCCCACGTCATCGGTGTTGAGCAGGCTGAGGAAATACAGGACTAGAAACCACAGCAGAAACCGCCAGATATTGCTGCGCAGGCGATCGCCGGGAATCTGGTGCAGGGCCAGTTGCAGCATCACGATCACCGCCAGCGAGGCGCCGATCAGTTTGCTTCCGGACAGTGCACTGTCCTTGAAGAAACCTTCAAACGGTACCAGCGCGGCAATGCCCAGCAGGCCCCAGGTTGGCTTGCGGTACAACACCGTGAACCCCACAAGACCAATGACCGCACCCGGTGCGAGAAATGGATAAGGGCTGGCGAGCAGACCGATGCACACCAGACCGAGCAGCGTGACGATCGAGAGCGGGAAAATCATGCGCGTGCCTCCCGTGCCGTGCGGATGTACAGCTGCGACCAGCGTTCGGCCAGGGCCTTGAGGTCGTAGCGATCCTGTTGCGTACGCTTTGCGTTGTCGCACAAATGCCGGGCCAGTTTCGGCTCGCTTAGCAGGTTGTCGAGCTGACGGGCGAGGTCGGCGCTGTCGGCGGGTGTCGCCAGCAGACCGTTATGCCGGTGCTCGAGCACATCGGGAATGCCGCCGACGGCGAACGCCACCACCGGCACGCCGCTCTGCATCGCTTCGAGCAGAATCATCGGCGTGCCTTCGGTGCGCGAGCTGATCACCAGCGCATCCAGGCGCTGCCACCACGGTTGCATGGCGGTCTGGTAGCCGGGCAGACGAATCCGTTGCTGCAAACCTGCGGCGTCGATCCGCGCCTGCAGCGCCTCGCGTTCCGGGCCGTCGCCGAGCATCACCGCGTCCAGTTGCGGATGCTGGTGACACAGCGGAATCAGCGCATCGAGAAACAGGTCCGGACCTTTCTCGCTGCTCAGGCGCCCGACGTAACCGGCGAGCCAGCGCTGGCGGTCAACGGTGCTGACCAGCGCGTCGGCGGCGGGCAATCCGTTGGGGATCACCTGGAGTTTTTCCGCCTGCACGCTGGCCTGACGATGCAGCACGGCAATGCTCTCGGCCACGCACACCACCCGATCCACCGACGCCGTGCGGCACAACTGCAGACTCAGCCAGGTGTAGAACTTCTGCTTGCGGCTGCGCGGGGTGAAGCCGTGTTGGGTGATGACCAGCGGCAAACGCAACAGCGTCGCGCCGACCCAGCCGAACAACAGCCCTTTGAAGTTGTGCGTATTGATCAGCGGCCGTTCGCTGCGCCGGACCCGCAGGTGGCGCAACAGCTCACCCAGACCGGCGCAACCACGGCAGTCCACCCCGGCCTCGCGAAAGCGCGCGATCAACGCCGGCGGCGCATCGAGGAACAGCACCTGGTGCTGCCCCGGTGTCGCCAGGCAGTGATCGAGCAGCATGCGCTCGGCCCCATAGAAGCCGCCGCTGCTGAGCAAATGAATGATCGGCAGCGCGGCGTTCGGGGTGGACAGCGTGTTCAATTGCGCACCCAGTGCATGAAGCTTGGCACGGTCCAGTTCTTGTGCGGATTGCTTGGCAGCACGTTTTCGTCGTTGATCACCAGCAACACTGGCAGGCCCAGTTCGTGGGTGATTTGCGCAGGGTGTTTGAAACGGTGATCGAAGAACTCACGCACATAGACCAGGGCAATCGCCAGCAGCAGACCGGTGAACAGCCCGAACGGAATGATCAGCAGCGGTTTGGGGAACGCCGGCTCGGTCGGCTCGAACGGCGGGCTGAGCACCTTGGCGTTCGACAGGTCGTCGTTGAGCGAACCGGCGGTGCTGCTTTCGGCAAAGCGTTGCGCGTAGGTCGAGAACGCCGTGTGCAGCGCGTCGATTTCCGTGTCCATCTGCCGCAGCTTGCTCTGGGTCTGCTGCAAGGTGTGGATGCGGTTCTTGAACTCGGCGATGCGCGCGGTTTTCTGATCGATCACCTGTTGCACCACGGCCAGATCGTTGGTGCGCTCCTGAATGCGGTTGCTCACCACTTTGAGGAATTGCTGGCGGGTGCGGGCGATCTGTTCGCGGGTCAGCAGCATCGGCTCGCTGCCGGGCTGGAACACCGCGAGGTCATTCATGTAGCGGCTGACCTGAGTGGTCAGTTGCTCGCCCAACTGTTTGATTTCCCGATCCTCGAACGCCACGTTATCGACAGTGGTGGTGAAGGTGAAGGGGAAGGTGTAGTCGTTGAGCTTGTTGCTGCTGGCGGCCGTCAGCGCGGTTTTCAGGTATTCGAGCCAGCGCTGGCTCTGCAGCAGACGATCCTGGTACAGGTTCAGGGCTTGCTCTTCAGTGTTGATCGCGTTCAGGCGGAAAGTGATTTCTTCCTTCGGATCGGACGATGCAACACTTTCCAGCAGCGCTTGCCGATTACCTTCCAGCCCGTCGAGACGCACCTGATACAGGTGCTTCTTGGTTTCATAGAAGGATTGCGGCAGGTCGATCGATTGCAGCGCCTGACGGCTGCCCAGATAGTTCTGCAGCAGAGTGGCGACGAACGTCGTGCCCTGATGCGGATCGGGGAAGCTGTAGACGATCGAGATCACGTTGGAGCCAGGCAGGGTCTCGATCTTCAGGCTGTTGATCGCATCTTGCGTCAGGCCGTCGAGCACGGTGTCACGCACCGGATCGGTTTGCAGCCCGAGCATGTTGCGCAGCGGATTGATCACGTACTCACGCAGCGGCGAAGAGACATAGCGGCGGAACGGTTCGCTCACCAATTTGGCGAACACGCCCACCGGCGGGTTGTACTCGCCCTTGTCGCGCAGTTCGCTGATGGTCTGGCGGATCAGCGCCGGGGACCGCAGGATGTTGCTTTCGGTTTCCATGTCCGCCAGCGACGGCGGAATGAAGGTGGCGTTATCGACCGTCAGTGACGTGGTGGCGTCACCCTGGGAGAGTTTTTTCGACTGCACGATCACCTGAGCGGTGATATCGAAGCTCTGTTTGAGCACCAGCGGCAGCAGCAACGCGATGACTGCAAAGATCAGGAAGACCCGTTTCACCAATTGCTTGTTGGCGAAGAAGATCCTGAAGAACTCATGCAGGTAGTTTTCCTTTGGATTCATGATCGGTCACCTGAGAGTCAGTTGTTGTTACTGTCTTTGTTGTCGACGCGGTAGCCGAAGCTGAAGCCCACGCCCTGGAACAGCACCACGTCCGCCAGTTGCCGAGCCAGCTCACCGGCACTCGCCAGTTTGGTTTTCGGCACAAACAGCATGTCGTCCGGTTGCAGGTAGGCGATCTGCGACGCATCGCCCGACAGGGCTTTTTCCACGTCGTAGTGCACGGCCTGCACCTGGTTGCCGTTGCGCCGCATGATCACCACCGAGTCGAGGCGCGCCTTGACATTGGTGCCGCGCGCCAGGGTCAGCGCTTCAAGCACCGACACTGGACGGCGGATCGGGTAGGAACCCGGTTGGCCGACTTCGCCGAGCACGTAGATCTCGTTGCCGGCGGTGGACTTGAGCATCACATCGACGCTCATCCGCCCCGGCAATTGCGCGTACTTCTGGTTGAGGAAAGTTTCCAGTTGGTTGATGGTCATGCCTTGCAGCGGCACCGCGCCGATTTCCGGAAAACTCGCATAACCGTCATTGCCCACGGTGATCTCGCGGCTCATGCCGGTGGCCGGGTGATTCAGTGCGCTTTTCAGGTTCTGCTCATTGGTCAGCGGGCTGATGACCTGCACCGTCAACTGATTGCGGTTGGGCTGGAACAGCTGTTTGCGCTGGTAGGCACGCTGGATTTCATCGCGCGCCTCATCGGCGGTCAGGCCGGCGATTTTCACCGAGGTGTTGGCGCCGGGCAGGTTGATGGTGCCGTCGGGCAGCACCAACTGGTTGCCATTGAGCTGGCTGGCGGCGGTGAAGTTCAGGCCGATCTGGTCACCCGACTGCACGCGGTAGGCGTCCGAGCCGCTGGTGCTGATGTGGAAGATCACATCCAGCACGTCTTGCGGGCGCAAGGTCTGCTCGATCTTCGGCATGTCGGTGGCCTGGGCGTTGGCCGGGGTGGCGGTGAGAATGTTCACCGGCATGTTCTGGGTTTCGGAATTGCTCGAGCAGCCTGCAAGCGGCAGCATCAGCAGAACCAGTATCTTGGCGTTCATGGCGTCATCCTTCGCGTTTGCTTACAGGTTTTTGTAGAGCCACTTGGGCATGTAGTACTTGCGCCGGTTGAACACGCTGCCGACCACTTTTGCCCCGGCCTGGGTCAGGCGTTGCACGGCGGCCTGGGCGACTTCCCAGCGGGTGTCTTCGGCGCGCACCACAAACACCACGCCATCGACCTGAGTGGCGAGCACCAGCGTGTCGGCGGCGGAGTACACCGCGTCGCCGTCGATCACCACGAAACGGTACTGGGTGCCCAAGCGGTCGAGCAGCGGGCTCAGGCGCTCGGCGGTCAGGTGTTCGAGGGTGCGGATCGGCCGGCCATTGGGCAGCACATGAAAAGGCAGGCTCGACACCTGCACCACGCAGTCCTGCAACAGCGGCGGGTTGTCCGGGTTGAACAGCAGGTCGCGCAGGCCGCGCTCCTTGCCCAGGTTCAATTGCTGCGTGAGGTTGCCTGCCGACTGGCTGGCATCGACCAGCAACACCTGGCCGCTGCTCATCTGCGCCAGTTGGCTGGCCAGTGCCAGGGCACTGGTGGTGGTGCCTGCGCCGGGGTTGGCGGCGGTCAGGAACAGGATCCGCAGATCCAGATCCAGCACGGTCGAAATCAGGTTCGATTCGCTGGGGTTGGCAATGCTCAGGCTTTTGTTGGTTGAACCGTCCATTAGCTTGCTCCGTGGCCGCTGAATACTTTGAAGGGGGTTTTCAACAAGATCTTCAGATCAAGCAAAAGGCTTTGCTCGGCGATATAGCTGAGGTCCAACTCAACGCGCTGGTCGAAGTCGATGTTGCTGCGCCCGGAGATCTGCCACAGGCCGGTCATGCCGGGGTAGATGCTCAGGCGCGCAAGGTGGTTGTCCTTGTAGCGGTAGGCGTTGAACGAGGTCGGCCGCGGGCCGACCAGGCGCATGTCACCGCTGACCACGTTGAACAGGTTGGGCAGTTCGTCGAGGCTGGTACGCCGCAGAAAACCGCCGATGCCGGTGATGCGTGGATCCTTGTCGATCTTGAAATCGATGGCGTCGACCCCGTGCTTGTTGAGGTGGCGCAGCGATTCCTTCAGTTCTTCGGCGTTGCAGACCATGGTGCGGAACTTGTACATGCCGAAAGTGCGGCCGCGATAACCGGTGCGTTTCTGCACGAACATCACCGGGCCCGGGCTGGTGAATTTGATGGCCAGCGCCAGGCCCAGCAGCAGCGGCGAAAACACCACCAGAATCAGCAGCGCACCGAAGCAGGCCAGCACCCGGTTGGTGCGTGACAGCGTCCATGGCCGGCCGCCGTCGCGGCCGGTCAGCCAGCCACGGCCCTGCCGGTGGATGGCGCTATCGAGGCGCATTCGGTGCTCGGGATCCATGCGCTTGTCGCGGCGCATCTGATTGATCGGTACACCTTGTTCATGTCCAGTCATGGGGTCCTCCGCTGATGTTCAGCCGCGAGCGGCGCGTGGGCGATAGGCAGTGGGGTAGTAGTCGCGAAACCAGGCGATGAAACGCCCCAGTCCTTCATCCAGCTCGATCCGGGGCTGGAACCCGGTGGCCTGGGCCAGATCATCGGTCTCGGCACAGGTGTTGAGCACATCGCCCGGTTGCAGGGGCAAAAGCTCGACAATGGCTTTCTGGCCGAGGTGTTTTTCCATCAGCGCCAGATAGGTTTTCAGCTCCACCGGGTGGTGGCCGCCGATGTTGAACAGGCACCACGGCGCCATGCTGCTGCCCGCGTCGGGATGTTCACGATCCCACTCCGGGTGGCTGTGCGGCGGATGGTCGGTGAGGCGCGCGATGCTTTCGACGATGTCGTCTATATAAGTGAAATCGCGCTGGTGCTCGCCGTAGTTGAACAGCTTCAGCGGCGTGCCTTCGGTGATCGCCCGAGCGAACTGGATCGGCGACATGTCGGGCCGACCCCATGGCCCGTACACGGTGAAAAAGCGCAGACCGGTGCTGGGAATGCCGAACAGATGGCTGTAACTGTGGGCCATCAGCTCGTTGGCTTTTTTGGTCGCGGCGTACAGCGACAGCGGGTGATTCACCCCGTCATGCACCGAATACGGCGTGTGCTGGTTGGCGCCATACACCGAGCTCGACGAGGCGTAGATCAAGTGCTCCACCGGATGATGCCGGCAGCCTTCGAGAATGTTCAGGAAACCGCAGAGGTTACTGTCGAGGTAGGCCTTCGGATTTTCCAGCGAATAGCGCACCCCGGCCTGCGCCGCGAGGTGGATCACCACTTGCGGTTGCTCGCGGACAAACAGCGCTTCAATCGCGGCGGCATCGGCCAGATCGATCCGCGCCAGCGGGAAATGCCCGACCTGATCGCGCACCCATTGCACCCGATCGTGTTTCAGCTGCGGGTCGTAATAGCCGTTGAAGTTATCCAGGCCGACCACCGCATGCCCGTCGCGCATCAGCCGCAACACGCAATGGGCGCCAATGAAGCCGGCTGCGCCGGTGACCAGGATTTTCATGGGCGCAGTCCTTCCGGAGCGATGTGGCGCAGGCCGATGCCGCTGTAATGCAGACCGGCGGCGGCCACGTGTTCCGGGTTGTAGAGGTTGCGACCGTCGACAATCACTTTCGAGCGCAGCTTGCTCGCCAGCAGCTCGAAATCCACTACGCGAAAATTCTTCCACTCGGTGCAGATCACCAGCGCATCGGCATCTTCCAGGGTGTCGTCGCGGGTGGCGCACAGGTGCAGGTCGTTGCGATAGCCGTACAGGCGCCGGCATTCGGACATGGCTTCCGGATCGTAGGCCTGCACGCTGGCGCCTTCGGCCCACAGCGCGTCCATCAGGTAGCGGCTGGGGGCTTCGCGCATGTCATCGGTATTGGGTTTGAACGCCAGGCCCCAAATCGCAATCGACTTGCCGGCCAGACCCTGCGGAAACTGCGCCTTGAGTTTGCCGAAGAGGATGTGCCGCTGGCTGTCGTTGACGTCGGTGACGCTGCGCAGCAATTTCAGCGGCATGCCGTTGTGTTCGGCGGTGTGCAGCAGGGCGCGCAGATCCTTGGGGAAGCATGAACCGCCGAAGCCGCAACCGGGGTAAATGAAGTGGTAACCGATGCGCGGGTCGGAGCCGATGCCTTTGCGCACCGCTTCGATGTCGGCGCCGAGCAGTTCGGTGAGGTTGGCCAGTTCGTTCATGAAGCTGATGCGCGTGGCGAGCATCGCGTTGGCCGCGTACTTGGTCAGTTCGGCGCTGCGGTTGTCCATGAACATCAGTTTTTCGTGGTTACGGCAGAACGGCGCGTACAGCTCGCTCATCTGTTCGCGGGCTTCGTCATCGCGGGTGCCGACGATGATCCGGTCCGGGCGCATGCAATCGGCGAGGGCGCTGCCTTCCTTGAGGAATTCGGGGTTGGACACCACCCGCACCTTGAGGCTGCTGCGGCCACGGCGCTGCAATTCTTCGTGGGCCTTGGCGGCGACCTGGTCGGCCGTGCCGACCGGCACCGTGGACTTGATGATCAGGGTGCGATCGGCCTCCATGTGCGAGGCGATCTCCCGGGCCACGTTCAGCACATGGGTCAGGTCGGCGGAACCATCTTCATCGGCCGGCGTGCCCACGGCGATGAAAATCAGCTCGGCATGCTCCACCGCGTCGCTGGCCTGAGTGCTAAAGAGCAAGCGGCCGGCCTTGATGTTGTCTTCGAGGGTGCTGGAAAGACCAGGCTCACTAATAGGTGGCACAGCTTGTTGCAGTTGCTTGATCTTGTTGGGGTCAATATCGACACATAAAACCCGATGCCCTACATCTGCAAGTGCGGCGGCTTGAATTAATCCGACATAGCCGGTGCCAAATACGCTCACGTCCATCTGCGCACCCTCGATAGAGCGAAAAGAAGAAGTTCGGAAGAAGACTGTAAAAGGGGTATAGCGCAGGGTTTGGAAAGCGTGTCAGCAAAATGACATGTTGCACCTGTATAACACTTGAGCGCTTTTTGGCGATTGGCCATCAAGTCATTGCTGCGATTGGATTTGTTGTTTTTTTGCAGATTTGTTCAGATTCGAAATAAGCGATAAACGGTTGTAAGTCTTTAATTTAAAGGCTTCTAGCGTTTGGTGTGTGTCAGATTTGAGTCACCGGTTTTTTGACGCTTTCTAAAGAAAACAGTCAATTCTTGCGCTTTGATGGCTGGGTGCTAGTGTCAGGTTCTGACCGACAAACCTTTGACTCCCTGCCGTTTTGCACGAGCGGTATCGCCATGTTCAGATATGCCAAAGAAGTACTTTTAATTGTTTATTTGCTGCTTTATTCCGAATATTACGTTGATCGGTTAAATGCTATCGGCGTCGCTTTTGCTGTACTTCTTTTTGGCGCGATGTTTTTGGCGCTTACTTTAGCGTTATATCTAACGGCTTATATTCGTCAGGCTCTCATTCGCCACTTATTCGCAATAACACTGTTTGTCTCGGCGGTGTTTTTCGATGTCTATACCCGGGTCACCGCGGATTACCTGACCTACAGCAGTTTTGTCTCGCTGGTGTACTCCGGCGGCTTCATTCAGGAGGCCGCCTACCAGTATCGCGACGCGATCATTCATGGCGCGCTCAGTGGTCTGCTGTTGCTGTTCGGCATCGGTCTGAAACCGCGCCATGCACTGGTGGTGCCCAACGCGTTGCGTGTGGCGGCGCCGGTGTGTGGTGTGCTGCTGTTGAGCGCGGTGTTGTTCCTGCGGGCGGGCGAGGGCGCGCGCGGTTTGCCGATCATGTACACGCCGCTGGCCTATCTGAACCTGTTCGCTTATGAAGCGCTGCACAACACGGTCGGCCCGCGCGAGCCGGTGACGCTGGCGCGCAACGCAGTGGCGGTCAATCACGACATCGTGCTGATCATCGACGAAAGCATCTCCGGCAATTATCTGGACATCAATGCGCCGTTCGGCGTGCACAGCAACCTTAATCAGGCGCATCCGGGCGTCGACATTTTCAACTACGGCTACGCCGCATCCATCGCCAATTGCAGCGCCGACACCAACGTCACGTTGCGCTACGGCGGCACCCGCGACGATTACATGCGCATCAACAGCACGCTGCCGTCGATCTGGCAGTACGCGAAAAAGGCCGGGTTGCGCACGGTGTACATCGACGCTCAGCGCACTGCCGGCAATCTGCAGAACCTGATGACCGACACCGAGAAAAAAGACATCGATGAATTCGTCCAGTTTGACCAGACCAGCGTGCGTGACCGCGACATGGCTGCCGCCGCCAAGCTGATCGAATTGCTCAACGATGATCAGCCGGAGTTGGTGGTGATCAACAAGGTCGGCGCGCATTTCCCGGTGCACGACAAATACCCCGACGCCTTCATGGCCTACCGTCCGACCTTGCCGCGCGGGCAATTCACCGAAGTCGCCGACACCGGCAAGCGCGACGGTTTCAACGGCCAGCCGGATGACTGGGTGCTGTACCGCAACGCCTACAAGAACACCGTGCTGTGGAATGTCGGCGAGTTCTTCGCCCGGGTATTTGCCCAGGCCAATTTGCACAATGCGCTGCTGATCTACACCTCCGATCACGGCCAGGACCTGCATGAACGCGGCAACCCCGGGCTTAATACCCACTGCGGTGGTGATCCGGTGGAGGAAGAAGGGCTGGTGCCACTGGTGGTGATTCAGGGCGATCAGCTGCACGGCCCGGACTGGGCGCAAGCGTTGCCGGCGAACAAGGATCGCTCCAGTCACTACAACATTTTTCCGACGCTGCTGCAGTTGATGGGTTATGACCTGGCGGGAGTCGAGGCGCTGTACGGCAAACCGTTGACGCTGCCGACGGCGGACGACTTCACCTTCAACTACCGCTTCAATGCGCGGCTGGGGGCCAAGCCTGAGTGGAGGCACATTGATCTGAAGACCATCGTCACACCGGGTGCGGCGGCGACCAGTGTGGCGACCGGGGAGTGAGATTTGTGCCGGTTTCACTGGCCTCATCGCTGGCAAGCCAGCTCCCACAGTGTTTTGGGGTGTACTCAGTATTTGTGGACAACCTCAATCCCTGTGGGAGCTGGCTTGCCAGCGATGGGGCCAGTTCAAACACCGCTGATCTGAAGATATTTCCTACGGTGTTTGATGGTGAGTCCAGTATTTGTGAGCAACCTCAATCTCTGTGGGAGCTGGCTTGCCAGCGATGAGACCAGTACGAACACCACTGATCCAATCAGGCCGCTATCCGCTATCCTTGCCCCACATTGACCCAACGGATGGCGGCATGCTTCAGGTTCAAGGCGTGTTCAAAAGTTACCTCACCCCCCAAGGTCCGCTCCCGGTGCTGCAAGGCGTCGACCTGACGCTCGAAGCCGGCAGCAGTCTGGCGCTGATGGGCGAATCCGGCAGCGGCAAAAGCACCTTGCTGCACCTGATCGCCGGCCTCGACAAGGTTGATCGCGGCAGCATCCACAGCGGCGAGCATCGGCTGGAGCAGATGAACGAAGCGCAACTGGCCGACTGGCGCCGTACGGAAATCGGTCTGGTGTTCCAGCAGTTCAACCTGATCGGCAGCCTGCGGGTCGAGGACAATCTGGCGTTCCAGGCGCGCCTGGCCGGGCGCCATGAACCGCGCTGGCAAGCGCATCTGGTGCAGCGTCTGGGGCTGGGCGATTTGCTCAAGCGTTATCCCGAACAACTTTCCGGCGGTCAGCAGCAGCGGGTGGCGCTGGCCCGGGCCTTGGCGTCGCGGCCGAAACTGCTGCTCGCCGACGAACCCACCGGCAGCCTCGACGAAGCCACCAGCGACGAAGTGCTGCGCCTGTTGCTCGAGTTGCTGGATGACACGCCGACCACGCTGTTGATGGTCACGCACAGCCCGCGGGTTGCAGCGCGGCTGGCGCAACGGGTGGTGTTGTCCAATGGCCGTCTGACGTGAACGTGTTCTGGCAAACCCTGCGTGCGCTGCTCAGCCACTGGCGGCGGCATCCGGTGCAGTTCTTCAGTGTGCTGACCGGGCTGTGGCTGGCCACCAGTTTGCTGACCGGGGTCGAGGCACTGAACAGTCAGGCCCGCGACAGTTACGCCCGGGCCAGTCAGATGATTGGTGGCGAACCCCAGGCCAGTCTGGCCACACCGAGCGGTGCGACCTTCACCCAGCAGTGGTTCATCGATCTGCGCCGCGCAGGCTGGCCGGTGTCGCCGCTGCTGCAGGGACGGCTGCTGCTCAAGGATCACCAAGACCAGCGCCTGCAACTGATGGGCATCGAACCGGTGTCGCTGCCGATGGACGCTGCGGTGGCCGGGCAGGCGATGCCGATCGAGCGCATCGTCGCGTTCTTCTCACCGCCGGGCAGCACCTGGATTTCCCCGGAAACCCTGCACTCCTTGGGCCTGACCGAAGGCGCCACGCCGCAAACCGCCAGCGGCCAGACGCTGCCGCCGCTGCACGCGCAAAAGGACATGGCGCCTGGCGTGTTGCTGGTGGACATCGGCGTCGCGCAAACCGTGCTCGAACAGCCCGGGCAACTGTCGCGCTTGTTACTGCCCAAGGATTTTCACGCCGAGCTGCCGGCCGCGTTCAACGGTCGACTGCAGCTCAAAAGCAGCGCCGAGGAAAACAATCTTTCGCGTCTGACCGAGAGCTTTCACCTCAACCTCGATGCCTTGGGATTTCTCTCTTTTCTGGTCGGGCTGTTTATCGTGCACGCGGCCATCGGTCTGGCGCTGGAACAGCGTCGTGGTCTGCTGCGCACGTTGCGCGCCTGCGGGGTCAGTGCGCGGATGTTGATCGGCTGTCTGGTCGTCGAGCTCGGTGTGCTGGCGTTGGCTGGCGGGGTGTTCGGAGTCATCAGCGGTTACTGGCTGGCGAGCGTGTTGCTGCCGGATGTCGCCGCCAGCCTGCGCGGTCTGTACGGCGCGGAAGTGGCGGGGCAGTTGCGCTTGAGCCCGTGGTGGTGGTTCAGCGGTATTGGTTTGAGCCTGTTCGGCGCGTTGCTGGCCGGTGCCAACAGTCTGCTGCGTGCGGCACGCTTGCCGCTGTTGGCGGTGGCGGATCCGCAGGCCTGGCATCAGCAACATGCGCGCTGGTTGCGCCGTCAGGGTTGGCTGGCGGCGGTGCTGGGACTGATCGCGCTGCTGGCGCTGGTCTGGGGCGACAGTCTGAGCAGTGGTTTTGTGTTGATGGCCGGGTTGCTGCTCGGCGCTGCGCTGGCGTTGCCGGTGGTGCTCAGCGCAGTGCTCAATTCGTTGCTCGGGCGCAGTCGTTCGGTGCTCGGTCAGTGGTTTCTCGCCGATTGCCGCCAGCAACTGCCGGCACTCAGCCTGGCGCTGATGGCGTTGCTGCTGGCGCTGTCGGCCAATATCGGCGCCGGCAGCATGACCGCCGGTTTTCGCCAGACCTTCGACGACTGGCTCGAACAACGCCTCAGTGCCGAGCTGTACCTCAACCCGGTCAATCCGGCGCAATCGCGCGAGATGTACGCCTGGCTCAAGCAACAGCCGAACGTCAGCGCGGTGCTGCCCAACTGGCAAGTCGCGGTCACCCTGCAAGGCTGGCCGGCGGATGTCTTCGGGGTGATCGATCATCCTTATTACCGGCAGCACTGGCCGTTGCTCGAGGCGATTGCCGGAGATCCGTGGGCGCATCTGGCGAACGACGATTCAGTGATGCTCAGCGAACAACTGGCACGACGGCTGAAGGTGCGGGCGGGGGATCATTTGAGCGTGCCGATGCCGGGCGGGGCGTGGTCACCGCGGATCGTCGGGATCTACGCCGACTACGGCAATCCCAAGGGGCACGTGCTGGTCAACAGCAATCATCTGCTGCGGCTGTGGCCGTCACTGACGCCGAACCGTTTCAACCTGCGCATCGCGCCGCCCGATATCCCGCCGTTTTTGCACGCACTGCAAACGCGCTTTCAGCTTGATGACAGCCGCATCGTCGATCAGGCGCGGCTCAAGGGTTGGTCGGTGCAGGTTTTCGAACGCACTTTCGCCGCCACCGCCGCGTTGAACAGTCTGACCCTGGCGGTGGCCGGTGTGGCGCTGTTCATCAGCCTGCTGACTCAGAGCCAGAGCCGCCTCGGGCAACTGGCGCCGCTGTGGGCGCTGGGTGTGACGCGCCGTCAGTTGATGCTGCTTAACCTCGGCCAGACGTGGCTGCTGGCGGTGTTGACGCTGGTGCTGGCGTTGCCGTTGGGGATCGCGTTGGCGTGGTGTCTGGACGCGGTGATCAATGTGCAGGCATTCGGCTGGCGTCTGCCGTTGCGGATTTTTCCGCTGCAACTGCTGCAGTTGCTCGGGCTGGCGTTGCTGGCGACGCTGTTGGCCTCGGCGTGGCCGCTGTATTCGTTGTACCGCACGCAACCGGCGGATCTGCTGAGGACGTTTGCCCATGAGGATTAGCCGGGTCGCGCTGCTGTTCGCGTTGCTGCTGTTGGCCGGTTGCGATCAGCCTGTGCCTGAGCAGAAGGGTTTTGCCGGGCTCGGCGATCAGGCCGCGCAGTTCACACCGGTGGTGCCGGGGCGGGTGTTCAGCTTTCCGGCGGATCACGGCGCGCATGACGGTTTTCGTATCGAGTGGTGGTACGTCACCGCCAATCTCAAGGACCGGCAGGGTCACGATTTCGGTGTGCAATGGACTCTGTTTCGCAGTGCGTTAAAGCCTGCGGCAGAGCAGCCGGGCTGGGGCAACCAGACGATCTGGCTCGGGCATGCCGCGGTGACTTCAGCCACCGCGCACCATGCCGCCGAGCGCTATGCCCGGGGCGGAGTGGGGCAGGCCGGGGTGAACGTGGCGCCGTTCGAGGCGTGGATCGATGATTGGCGCTTCGCCAGTCAGGCGCAGGATCCGCTGACCGATCTGCAACTCAGCGCCAGCGACAAAGCCTTCAGCTATCAATTGCACCTCACCTCCAGTCGTCCACTGGTGTTGCAAGGTGACAACGGTTTCAGCCGAAAATCCGAACAGGGTCAGGCTTCGTACTACTACAGTCAGCCGTTTTTTCAGGCCAGCGGCACCCTGCAAATCGACGGCCAGACCTACACCGTCAGCGGCCCGGCGTGGCTGGATCGTGAATGGAGCAGCCAGCCGCTGGCAGCCAATCAGACCGGGTGGGACTGGTTTTCCCTGCACCTGGACAGTGGTGAGTCGCTGATGCTGTTCCGCACCCGGCAAACCGACGGCGCGCCGTATCTGACCGGCACCTGGATTAACGCCGACGGCCGGACCGAAACCCTGCACGGCGAGCAGATCAAACTCACCCCTCAGGACACCGCCAAAGTCGCAGGACGCAAGATGCCGGTGCGCTGGTCGATCAGCATTCCCGACAAACACCTCGACATCAGCCTCGACGCGCTCAATCCCGCCGCCTGGATGAACCTGCGCATCCCTTACTGGGAAGGGCCGGTGCGGATCAGCGGCAGCCATGGCGGGCGCGGCTATCTGGAAATGACCGGGTACTGACGCTCACACGCAAAACCCGTGGGAGCGGGCTTGCTCGCGAAAGCGCCGGTACAGTCACCCACAGAGCAATTGCCCGGAACTCCGCCCCGTCTACCACCCTCTACCGATCAATCCCGGCCCATTTCCGAGACCCCGGCGAGGAGCCCGCCCATGAGCGACGACCTGCAACCCCCAGACCTCACCACCTGGCAGCGCCTGTTCGACGATCAGACCTACTGGCAGCAATCGCCCGACGCTCACTACTTCGACCTGCAGCGCATCGCCGACGATCTGCTCGGCCAGGGCGCGATCGATCTGGAGCAGTGGCAGATCCTGCGTGCCAAGGCCGACGATCTGCACAAGGATTCGCCTGCCGCGAACGTCACCAATGAACTGGATGACCCTGAAGCCTGAGGAACACTCCCATGAAACCCGTATCCCCCAGCGAACACCCCGACGAACCCCGGCCACCGGGAGAAACCGAGCGCGACAACGACGCCCTGCGCCCGACCGATCCCAAACAGCGCGAGGACAGCGGCAAGGGCACCGCCAGTGGCGAGTCCACCGCGCAGGAGACCGCCGCGGCAGAAACGAAAGCCAAGCCCTGAACAGCGTCTATGCTCAGTGGCACAGTCGGCGCCTGCCACGCGTGGGCGCCGGTTGCTGCCATTCATTACAGGGAAAGTACCGCTTATGAAGCTCCACGCTCTGGCCAAGGCCATCACTCTCGCAACCGTTCTGTCCGCCACCAGCTTCGGCGCAATGGCGGCGGATATTCCGCTGTCCGCCACTGTCCTGGCCGATCAGGTCACCACCAAAGTGCTGGCCGTCGATGCGGCCAACCATCAGGTCGTGCTCGAAGGCGCCGAAGGTCGTCAGGTTCACGTTCAGCTCAGCGACAAGGCGAAAAACCTCGCCAATCTTCAGGTCGGCGATCTGGTAAAAGTCGAAGTACAACGCTCGGTGGCGGCTTACCTCGATACCGATGTGGATAAAGGTCTGCCTGGCACCGTCGAGCGTAGCGGCGAGCTGCGCAAGGCACCGGGCAGCGAAAACCCGGGCGGCGAGGCTTATCGCCAGATTCAGGTGCAACTGAAAATCACCAAAATTGATTTGAAGAATAATCAGGTGACCCTGGAAAACCCTCAAGGTAAGTCGAAAATCCTCGACGTCAAAAAGCCTGAAATTCAGGCCAAGCTGAAAGATTTGAAAGTCGGGCAGAGCGTAGTTGTCACTTATACCGATGTATTAAAAGTGACCAGTCAGCATGAAAGCTGAGTATTAACTCTACAAGATGATTGTTCTTGTACAAATTATTGTATGAGAACAATCATCTGAAATGAGCTGAGCCGTGCTTTGAAAGTTTCACGAAAGGATTTCGTCGATAAATATCTATTAACTTTTTCGTACATAAAATTTACCTTTGTGTATGACGACATATCTGCCAACTTCTATTAAAATCCTTCCCGTTCGCCCAGTGTCAGGGCTCTTTACCGGTGCATGGATTGCCAGGCCATTACACTGGGCGAACACCTCTTCGGAGCGGATGTATACAATTTCAGATAAAAAAAGGGCGACTTTGCAGTCGCCCTTTTTTGTGTTCGCGATTATGCCGATGCCTGCCCCTCAAATCGTTTGAGGGTGGCTTCATACATCTTGGTGCGGCGGTGGTTTTTGCCGTACGTGCCGACGGCGGCGACGGTTCCTGCCTGGATGTGATCCAGATAGCGGAAAATCTTGCGTGGTGACAGCAGCTTGATGCCATAGCCCAGACCGACCATTCGATCCTGCAGGGTATAACCGGGCACTCGGTCATCCATGCAAAAGTGCAGTCCATGGGACTTCATCAACTTGGCGTTCCACAAAGTGCAGAAACTCTTGAGGTGAGTTTCCCGATAAGTTTTCGGCTCTTTACTGCGCAAACCCAACGCAGTTTTCGCCCGGCGAATATAGTGTTTGCAAAACCGCGAAGTTAGTCGCCAGGTCTCTCTCAGAATCCCTCGATTGATTTGCTCGACACACCCGACTGCGGCGATGTCCGCAGACTTTGTACACTCACGCAGCATCATCTCAAAGACTTCCTTGTCGTAGACAAAGGTGTCGGTGTGCAGCAGAAACAGATAGTCGGTTTCAACTTTTTCCAGCGCCAGATCCAGCGCCTTGCCATGCGCAATATGTCCCGCTTCTTTGCCGGGGGAGGGACGTTCGATCAGATTGATCCAGTCCAGCGAACGCAAGTAATCCAGGCTGGCATCCGCCGAATCATTGTCCACCACCCAAACCGGAACGCGCTGCGCCTGAACGTGCTGACGCAATAACTCCAGGCACATCCGGGTGATGTCCGGGGTTTTGTAATTTACCAATACAAGACTAAAATTCGGCTGCGTAACGGCTGGTAAATCAAACTGGCTCATTCGGTAAGCTCATCCGCGGTTGATCGGCGACAGGTATCTCTCGGGCCGGGATGCTAGCGACGCAAGCTTAGTTGAAGCTTAATTTGCCGTTCAGCAAGCCATTCGAAGTGTGTCGAGCCACGACATCTCGCGCACGACGCAAGCCGGCCCACAGGCTAAACTGCGCGCCCCTAACACGCTTCAAGGACAAAACGGCGCCTGCCGTTGCCTCACGGATGAAACCACTTTCCCTCTACCACCCGGCCCTGTACTGGCTGCGAGTGTGGCAAAAAAGACTGTTCCGCCAGATCGCTTGGCACTGTTCCAGCAAACGCTACGCACGCCTGGTTGCCGACGCTGACCGTCTGCCATTCCGCTACCTCAAACACACCTCGAAACTCATCCGCAAACTCGGCGACTCCGACCTCGCCCTACAACACAACAAAGTCATCAACCTCAAACTCGCCGTCGCCGCCATCAACGGCCTCGTCATTGCCCCCGGCGAACACTTCTCCTTCTGCCGCCTCGTCGGCCGCCCAACCCGCAAACGCGGCTACGTCGAAGGCATGGAACTGTCCTTCGGCGAAGCACGCAGCGGTATCGGCGGCGGAATCTGCCAACTGAGCAACCTGATCCACTGGATGGCGATTCACTCACCGCTGGTCGTGATCGAGCGCTCCAACCACAGCTTCGACCCATTCCCGGACGAAGGGCGAGTACTGCCATTCGGTTCCGGCGCGGCGATTTTCTACAACTACGTTGACCTGGTACTGCACAACCCGACGGATCGGAGTTTTCAGTTGAAGTTGAACGTGGGGGACACGCAGTTGGAGGGGGAGTTGTTGTGCGATCGGGTGCGGGCGTATCGGTATCACGTGTTTCAGGAAGGGCATCGGTTTGTGCGGGAGGGGGAGCGGGTGTATCGGGAGAATGAGATCTGGCGGGAAGTGCGGGAGAAGGGGCAGGTGGGGGAATTGGTGGAGAGGGTGAGATTGTATCGGAATCGGGTGGTGGTTAAGTATGAGGTGGTGGAGGAAATGGTGGAGAGATGATTGCTATACCGCAGATGATGAAGAAATTATTTAGTAGATGGCGGGACACTCCGTATGCGACGGGTATTGCTTGTAAAAAGGTCTGGTGAGGTTGCAGGATTTTTAGGGAGGAGTGTGCTTCGGGTTTTCGTTTATGGTGTTTGCATTCTTTTAAGAGCATTTTTCAAAGCCTTTTCAAGACTCTTCCAGGTTTTTGCGGTTTCACTATAGGTAGGCGAACTCCAGTCTCTATTAGATATAAGCAATACCTTAAAGAAGCCGTTTTTAGAAAGCTCTGGATACCATCCGATATCCAGGATCTGCCCCGAGGGAAAAGAAGCCTGGAATAGATCTTCCTTCAAGTCATCAGTGATTAATGAAATTTCCAAATTGCTCAAGTTGGAGATTTCATCAAAAATTATTTTTCCGCCAAGACTTGTTATTTTATCAGTATTCATTGGCTATATTCCTGGTTCTATTTGCAAATTTGTAGGCGGATCCTAGAATAGAATTTTTTAAAGGCTATCTCATAAACGTAAGAAGAGTGACTTCAAGGTTTTCAAAGTCTAATTCTTTCCAAATGCCCAGTAAAGGGAGGGCGAATTTATTTTTACTTACCTTTGAAATTTGGCGGGAAAATAAATTTGTCATATTTTGTTCGGTGCCCAGAATTTAATCCCTTCCAGATGACGTTCGATGTCATCCATATCGTCCTTTCCAAGAGTCGGATCAAAATTTTTGCTGATGAGCTTTCTAACTTTGGCAAGCCGTTGAGTGATTTTTTCGTTATCAATGAAGTCAGTTGTGGCTTTTCTGTAATCTTTAAGTGATTTGTCGAAGTAGTAGCTCCCAATTTTATGCAGTGAAATCAAGGTGTATTCGATTTCTGCTAGGGCTTCAAGCGCCTCTTCTCCCTTAAGTGTTATTTCTTTATTGCTATCTAACATAATTCTACCTTGAGCAAAGGGGGGGCAATGCCTTTTGGATTGTCTATTAATAATAAAACTGTCCATTTTTGCCGCGATTTGCTTCTCCGATATCGTTGGTTTTAAGTGTTTAACTAAATTTTTTCTTAAGTTTTTCTAGCGTTATGTCTAGATTAAGCTCTTCCACCTGTTTTGTGTAGCGCACCAAGAAATGATAAAAGCGGCAGCGTCTTTAAATGGCAATGTGACGTGGCTATCCATAAATTCAAAAGCAATTCCATCTTCTAGGTATTCAGGGATATTTTCTGGATCTTCGTCCGTGCTTATATATATCCCAGACATTTCTATGCCAAAGCCATGCGATTTAATTAGGCTTTCTAAAGCTTTTTGCAAAAAACTAGAGTTTTGTAAGTATGATGACTCCAGTAAGTCTAGTAGACAATTGTTGACTATGTCGCGTTGCTTTTCTGAAAGCTGTTCTATGGTCATCATCTATTTCATCGTTGGGTGAAAATTTGTGGCGGTTGTTAGTGTTTCATTTAGGTAGATCCTAGATATTATACTGTCGTGAGATGCGCTATACATTCGATTACCACTAGCTCGCGCCTGCTTGGTGGGAAAGGGGACGGATTTATTTTATGAAAAGAGGCTTTGCAAAAGGAATGTTTTCAATCTCTATTGATTAAAAAGGGGCGGGCTGCAAAATAAATATTTCCTCTTTAATTGGTTCGCTTTAATCACGTTAACCTAGAGTAGGGATTCAAAGGGTGGGTAATATTAGATGAAAGCTTTTGGTGTTTTTCCGCTTGCTCATATGTTGGTTGGGTGGATGGAGATTTCTTTTGCAATAATATCTACGTATATGGGTAGGGTATGTTTTTTTTGCTCAAGAGAAATTAGTATTATCGCATCCCCAATTTTTAATACACCGCAACCGTCGTCCTCAATAACGATTAACTCTCCTGTGATGTATGTGAATCCTAGGTCGAAGGATATGGAAGGTGTGTTTTTTGAGGAGGGGGTCAAGTTTTCTCCCCAAATGAACTCATCATCTATATTGATTTCGACATCAAGTGTTTGATTTGCGGTAGGGGGTGAGCCTTTAAATGCTGACAAGCCTTTTCCATAGGGTGTTGAATATTCGACAAATATTTTATCGTGTGTGCTTTTAACTGTGCTTGCTATCGTAATAACCATTTATTTTATTTCTGGTAGTGCTCGTATTGCAGTGTTGTCGATGTTCATTACATATTTATCAGATCTAGTTTGGTGATATCACCCTGACAGTTGGGCTCATATTTCCAGGACGAAAAAGGGGGCAAGCCGGAAGATAAATCTGTTCCCTTCCGGTTGGCCAGTAACCTGACGTTGGGTGTATTTACTGGTTGCAATCACTGGTATGAACGCAGTCATGATCATCCATATAGATTAGGACTTTTAAATTGTTGTCGGCTATCCAAAATGGAAACCCAGTCGTTTCGGAAAATAGCATTTTAAGATCTTCAGAGGTTTCTAGCTTCCAAGCATGAATCTTACTGTCTTGAACTATCAGGAACGGTTTTTCAAAATTTGGGAGCCTGTCGACTTTTTTCCAGAATTCTGGATCGTGTTTTTTTTGAGTGTTCTTCAAGTGGTAAGGGTCGAGACCCTTTGTTTCAGGGGAAAAAAATAACGTTGTTAGCCTGGTGATTAATTTAGATAGTTCATCGTCGCATAGTTTCTCATGCGCTAAGGACTGCTCTGCCAATGTTGAGTCTATTTCTTTTTCTAGGTAGTTCATTGAGGGTCTCCAATTCTCGCGCGTGATACAGGCACGGATTCTAACAAAATATGTCCTCTAACAGCCCCACCTGTACCCCGTTTGCCAGGCGTTTGATACCCGACATGAGGGTCTGCAGGACCGTCGGTGGATGGAACGAGACGAGGATCATCGATGTTCACCTCTGCACCCTTATTTTTGCCCTCTAGTACGCGCCATTCCGTAGGATAAGATTTTCCGTATTGGTCTTTACCCCACTTGGTAACTGTAAATTCATTTTTTGGTACGCCAGTTCGAGTAAATGCCTCGTCTAATCCTTTATGCATCTGCTGATACGACGTTCCTGGCGTATGTCTCCAGTCGAGGTCAACCTCTGAATTGAATTTCCATGTCCCACCTGGAACAGGTTGTGGGCAATTTGTTGGACCACTGGCCAAGCCTAGAGGGTCTACCCACCCAGTAGGATTAGGCACGTACTGGTAGTTGTTCAACCCACCCGCAAGCTTGATCGGATCCGGCGTCAAAAACCGTCCAGTGCCCGGATTGTAGTAGCGGTGGCGGTTGTAATGTAACCCTGTCTCGGCATCGAAATACTGACCCTGGAAGCGCAGCGGGTTATCGATCTCGCTGACGTCCAGCGCAGCGAGGTTACCGTAGGCGCGGTACTTCGCGGACCACATGATCTCGCCACTGTAGTCGGTGAGTTCCTGCGGTGTGCCGAGGTGGTCGAGTTGGTAGTAAAACGGCGTGGCTTTGCGCGGGCCTTCGCCATCAAGCATCGCCAGTGGACGGAAGCTGCCCGGCTCGTAAATGTAGCTGCGATAGCGATTGTCTGCGCTTTCGGCGATCAGCCGTTCGCCTTGCCACAAGAACTCGGTGGTCTGACCATCGACAGTTTTTTCGATACGACGACCGAAGGCATCGTATTTGTAGAACGCGGTGCTGCCACCCGGCAGGCTGACGCCGATTAGGCGATGCTGGCAGTCGTAGCGGTATTCGGTAACGAGTTTCTGGCCCGTGCCGCGACGTTCGCGGATCAGGTTGCCATAGGCGTCATAGTCGTAATGACGGTCGCCCTGCATCAGCAAGCGGTTGCCTTTGACGTTGGCGAGGTTGGCCGTGCCTTCGTTGTTCTGACCGAGCAGGTTGCCCGCCGGGTCGTGGGCGAAGCTTTCCGGTGTCGTGCCGCGTACGCTGACCAAGCGATCGAGCGGGTCGTAATGGTAGCTGCGATTGCCTTTGCGGCTGTCGTCAATGCCGGCGAGATTGCCGTTGGCGTCGTAGTTGTAGCGCCGCTGGAACAGGTTTTTATCACGCTGGCCGACGGTGTGTGCTTGCAGGCGGCCTTGTTCGTCGTATTGGTATTGGCTGAGCAACAGGCCTTGCTGGCGCTGTTGTTCGCGACCGGCGCTGAACTGGTGGCTGGTCAGGCGTGAGCCGTTGAGGTCGATGCTGCTCAGGCGTCCGCCGGACAGGTGACGGTAGTCGAGTGTGCTGCCGTCAGGGAGACGGCAGTGACTCAGTTGGCCAACGCTGTCGTATTCGTAACGCGTGGTGCCCCAGCCCTGGTGTTCGGTGATCAGGCGATCCTGCACGTCGTATTCATAGGCGAGCGGCCAGTGGCCGTCGTCGACATTCACCAGACGACCCAAAGCGTCGTAGCTGTAATGAATCTCTTCGCCATCGGCGAGGGTTTTTACCAGCAGACGGCCAGCGGTATCGCGCTGGTATTCGGTAACAAGTTCGCTGCCGTCATCACCGAATTCGGTTTTCTTCAGCAACTGGCCGTTGAGGTCGTATTCGTAGGCCGTGCGGCGACCGTCGAAGCCGGTTTCCTGCTGGATCAGGCCGTTCGAGTAGTAATCGAGCTGGTAATGTTCGCCGCGCTCGTTTTCGATGTCAGTGAGCAACAGACGCGAGTTGTCGTAGCGGTAGCGCAGTTGGCTGCCGTCCGGATTGATGCGGCGGCTGACCAGGTGCAGGTTGTCGGCGTATTCGTAGCGAGTGATGCGGCCGAGTTCGTCACGTTCGGCGGTGACGTTGCCATAGGCGTTGTAGGTGAAGGCACGTGTTGCGCTGTGCTAGGCGGTTGGCCGCATTCCGTTGGTATTGGGTGATGGCGCGGATTCTTCCTTACGAGTGATCTGACGACCCAGTGCGTCGTAGCGATACTTCCGTTGACCTCCGTCCGGCAGACGCTCTTCCGGAAAAAGGGGACGGATCTGTTTCTGAAAAAGCGGCTAGAACAGGGGGATTTTCACTCCCTTTTGAATCAAAAAAGGGGGGCAAGCCGGAAAATAAACCTGTCCCCTTAGTCCCCCTTAGTCTCGTCTGTAAGGTCGGTGACCTGATTACTTCGCCATAGTCGCAATTTCGACTATCCACACACGCGAATGACTCATCTCAACGTTATTCTTTCACCCATTTATCCAAAGGAAGTTTCTCAGTTTTTTTTGCAAACAATTCTTTTGCTTCCCGAAGAGTCATGTGGTTTGGGCCGCTATAAGTGTCAAGGTTGCTAGTTCCATTGTCTTCCCATTTGCATAGGTCGCAAATTTCATAATTACCAAGCACTGAAAGCGTGCGGTATTTACAGCACGGGCAAGGCATCAGAGTTTCAATTTCTCCAGATACCTCGTACTCTCCAATATTCAATTGTTTTAATTTTTTTGATAAGAATACGTTTGTTACGCCTTTATAGCTTGATGTTAGGGCAAGCAAGATAAGTTCGTCATATTTTTTATCATCGATGTCGCTAGGTAGATCGTCCCCGCTAGCAATAAGGCTCTGCAGTTGCTCTGATAGTGTGAAGAATTCAGGATTGCTCTCATCAATACTCCACCAATCGAGGAGATGAGATTCTCGCTCGTCATGGTCAAGCAAAATCAAAATTGCCTTTGAGATTTTTTTTATAGCATCGTGTCGATCAATTTTGGTCATTTTATAAACCCTTAGCCAATTCAATGGCGGATTGGAAGGCGTCGGCGCTTCTACCATCATCTCTATAAAATGTTCTAATTTCTCTGGATTTCAAGTGTCCAACAAATATTCTTCCAGTTGCTGGGTCATGTTTGATTACAAAATTTCCGACATTCGTTTCGTTAAAGCTTCCTGATTCTTTCGAGAATTCTTTCGCCTGTTTTAAGTATTCAGTTTGGCTTATGTTTCCGAATTCTTTTTGATCAATTACATGCTTTTGATAATGAGGTTGCAACTTCCCAGAAGAAAATCCCTTCCAATTGACAGATGCGGCCGCCGTTGGAACCTGCGCATCTCCTTGATTTACTCTGGCTTTGTCCTCAGGCGCCTCAGCGCCTTGGCCAGGGATGCATTTATCTCCGCCAGGACAAGTGTTCAGACCAAGCGGATCTACCCAACCCGTAGGATTAGGCACGTACTGATAGTTGTTCAACCCACCCGCGAGCTTGATCGGATCCGGCGTCAAAAAACGCCCAGTACCCGGATTGTAGTAGCGGTGCCGGTTGTAATGTAACCCCGTCTCGGCATCGAAGTACTGACCTTGGAAGCGCAGCGGATTATCAATCTCGCTGACGTCCAGTGCGGCGAGATTACCGTAGGCGCGGTACTTCGCCGACCACATGATCTCGCCGCTGTAATCTGTGAGTTCTTGCGGCGTGCCGAGGTGATCAAGCTGATAGTAGAACGGCGTAGCTTTGCGTGGACCTTCGCCGTCGAGCATTGCCAGAGGGCGGAAGCTGCCAGGTTCGTAAATGTAGCTGCGGTAGCGGTTTTCCGCGCTTTCAGCGATCAATCGTTCGCCTTGCCACAGAAACTCGGTAGTGTGGCCGTCGACGGTTTTTTCGATACGGCGACCAAAGGCGTCGTATTTGTAGGATGCGGTACTGCCGCCCGGCAGGCTGACGCCGATGAGGCGGTGCTGGCAGTCGTAGCGGTATTCGGTGACGAGTTTCTGGCCGGCACCACGGCGTTCGCGGATCAGGTTGCCGTAGGCATCGTAGTCGTAATGGCGGTCGCCCTGCATCAGCAGGCGGTTGCCTTTGACGTTGGCCAGGTTCGCTGTGCCTTCGTTGTTTTGACCCAGCAGGTTACCGGCCGGATCATGGGCGAAGCTTTCCGGTGTGGCGCCGCGCACGCTGATGAGTCGGTCGAGCGGGTCGTAGTGGTAGCTGCGCTTGCCTTTGCGGCTGTCATCGATACCGGCGAGATTGCCGTTGGCGTCGTAGTTGTATCGACGCTGAAACAGGTTCTTGTCTCGCTGGCCGACTGTGTGGGCTTGCAAGCGACCCTGCTCATCGTACTGGTATTGGCTGAGCAGCAGACCTTGTTGGCGTTGCTGTTCGCGTCCGGCGCTGAACTGGTGAGCGGTCAGGCGAGAGCCATTGAGGTCGATGCTGCTCAGACGTCCGCCGGGCAGGTGACGGTAGTCAAGTTTGCTGCCATCGGGCAGGCGGCAGTGGTTCAGTTGGCCGACGCTGTCATATTCGTAACGTGTGGTGCCCCAGCCTTGGTGTTCAGTGATCAGGCGATCTTGCACATCGTATTCGTAGGCGAGTGGCCAATTGCCGTCGTCGACATTTACCAGACGACCCAGTCCGTCGTAGCTGTAGTGAATCTCTTCGCCATCGGCGAGGATTTTTACCAACAGGCGGCCAGAAGCATCGCGCTGGTATTCGGTAACGAGTTCGCTGCCGTCATCGCCGAATTCGGTTTTCTTGACCAACTGGCTGTTGAGGTCGTACTCGTAGGCAGTGCGACGACCGTCGAAGCCGGTTTCCTGTTGGATCAGGCCGTTGGCGTAGTAGTCGAGGTGATATTGCTCGCCGCGCTCGTTCTCTATTTCGGTAAGCAGCAGTCCCGCATTGTCGTAGCGGTAGCGCAGTTGGCTGCCGTCCGGATTGATGCGACGACTGACAAGATGCAGGTTGTCAGCATATTCGTACTGGGTAATGCGCCCAAGTTCGTCTCGCTCGGCGGTGACGCGACCATACGGGTTATAGGTGAAGGCACGGCTGGCGCCACCGGGTAGGATCACCTGAATCAGACGGTCAACGGCATCCCATTGGTATTGAGTAATGGCGCCCGTTTCATCTTGGCGAGTGATTTGCCGCCCAAGTGCATCGTAACGGTATTTACGTTTCCCACCATCCGGTAACTGCTCTTCAAGCAATTCGCCGAGGTTGTTCCAACCTAACCTATGGCGGCTGCCATCCTGGTTTAGAATCTCTAAAAGACGACCTTGATCATCGTAAGAGTAATACGTTGAATTACCGTCGGGATCAATTTGTTGAGTGATATCACCTTGTTTGTTTCGTATATATTTCCAGATCGCATCGCCACGACGAACTTCGGACACAAAGCCGAATTTGTAGTCGTAAAGTGTAGGTGTGTCCTCTGGCGGAATTACTGCTTCCAATCGACCCGCGTCGTTGTACTGGTATTCCGTGATTGCGCCTAATGGATTCTTTTCGGCAACAAGACGGCCCTTTTCGTCGTAGATGTTGCTGTGTTCCGCTCCACCCGGTTCGACTTTGCTGATGAGTCTGGCGTGATCGTCATGAGTGTAGATTTCCTCACTGCCATCAGCGTTAGTAACAGTGACGCTTCCATTATCGTCCCAAGTATAGCGGGCATCCATCTGTGTAAAGTTTGCCCAATGATGGATGCATCGAGAGGATTTTCCTTCGTTCTCCCATTCCCAGAAGAAGCTCGCACCACCAGCTAGTTGCCTTTCGAGAATTACGTTTTGGTGGTTATAGGAATAAAGCTCACTTTCACCCGCGGCGTTTTTCGCTTCCACGAGGCGACTGTGCTCGTCGTATCGATAAGTGACAAGTGTTTGAATGGTGGCCCAAGCATCTTCCAGGTTGTCTGCAGGGATGAACTGCTGATAATCGACAGATACAATATGCTTGCGATTATAGCGAATTAATAATGCTCGTCCCGCACCGTTATCTACACGTTTGATTCGTCCATGAATATCGCGAGTAATATGAAGCCGATTACGATACCGGTCAGTAATTGCAATAAGTGTTGCGCCTTCGCTGTTGTACCTGAAGTGATAGAACAGCGGGCGCTCGCCTGCCTGGGTCAGAATGAGTTCAGATGGATCATCACCAATAAAGATAGCCGCTTTTGCTAGGCTATTGGTTATTGCTGACCGTTGTTCGCTAGGAAGCGGAAAGTTGGTGATGCGATTTTCATGATCTGTCCAGACAATCCCGTCGTCATTCACTTGGACTCGCTGCGCAAGAGCGTGACTCCACCCGTAGCCTAGTCCACAGTCTACTTCTGCTGCGCTAGTACGATATAGGCGGGTCCATTCGAATGGAAACAGTCCATTTAACTGGCCGTCAGTAAGCGTTAGCAGTTCCTCCCCTGTAACCATCGATACTGGGCAGCCGTTAACACAAGTTTCCCTGGTGCAGGCGACGTTTTTATCGTCGTGGTTGGTTGACTGTTTTGATTTGTCATCAACATGCTCTGAACTGCCAACTTTTGCATGGTCTTGTCGGTCCCAGCCAAGTTTGACCTTGCCCTTTTCAAAAGTCCCAGCGATCGCCCTTGTAGCGAGTTTTTTGTAGTGCTCGATCGCTTCCATGAACTTTTTAACAATACTGAATATGGATTTTACAAACCCAGAGACGGCTTCGATAACTCTTGCACCGTAGTTAACCAAGCGCACGCCGAGGTAGGCAATACCTGAGCCCTCTGCAGCGAACGTGAGAACGATCGCCAGAAGAATATCTATTAAAATAGTTACGATGGCGCTGGATATTTGTTCTGCGGTTTTTCCGGATATTACGCTGGGAGGGAGTTGTAGTAGCCAGATTCCTGACGCCTTCAGAATAAGAAAAAGTGCCGCTTGGTCGCTGGCTAGCAACATCAGCTTTTCCATCATCGCTGGTGTTTCTTTCGCTAGTCTCAACAAATCGCTCGCGCTTTCTCCCAATTCCTTTGCGAATTGTTTCGGATCCTTCAGGATCTCAAAGATTCGCTTAATGCCGTCAAATGCTGCCTTGATCGCCTCCCAACTTCCAATGAGCGTTCCCTTCATCTGGGCGAGGTAGGGGGAGGCAAGTGTTTCCTTCGGCCAAAGTGGTCTGTATTTTCTCCATTCTAAGTCGAGCCAGTCTTTTAACTGTGCGGTGAACCCGTCGTAGGAGCTAAATAGCTGATTTAGCTGATTTTTTGTTACTGAGCTTTGTACCCGAACGAAGTATTTTTTTCCTGGTACGCCCTTGTAAACACCTTTTCCATCAGCATCGAGAGTGATAGAAGTTGCTGTGCCGCCTTCTTTGGGAGTGACCTCGACCGTTATATTGCCAACGGGAATGTCGTTGACGGAGACAAACTTACTTTCGATCAGCAGTCTGCCATCCTTGGGGCACTGTGCAACCGTGGATTCGAACTCATCGTCTTTCACACTGACAGTAGCGTTCGCGCTCCCGAGCTTGATGGATCTGCTCAACCCAAAAAATGCTGGTCTATCGAGAAATTGAGGCCCCTTGTCCAGCCATTCCGCATATTTGCTTTCAGTCAGTTCTCGGTAGTCCTTCAAACTGTCCGGGAAGGTAGAGAGTTGTTTATCAACAAAGGCAACGCGATCCATCAGCCTTGCTCCAGAATCAGGTGGTTTAACAGTGCTTCTTTAAGGTTTTTCGGCGCATCCGGGCGGCGCACGAAACGGCTGACTTTCAGCTTCAGGTTGTTCTCAGGCCAAGCGTTGTAAATGTCCGGGCGGTCTTCTTCCAGCCACTGCATAAGGTTGCTGATCAGTGTCGTCGGGTTGTCCTTGGCTAAGCCATCCAGCAAATCCTTCGGCACCTCCCACCACGGCCAATCCTTCACCTTCGGCAACACCCGTGTCCCAACCTCCAGCGTCTGCCCATTAATCAAATACCGCTCAAACACCGGCATTACTTCCCCAGCCTTCTCCCCAAGCCCCTTCAGAATCGGGTAGATATGCCGCCCATCCCAGAAGCGGAAAAACACCTCGGTCCCGTCCGGCATCTTTACCTGCGTCAGGCTGCGCAGGTGCTCGAACACCTCGTTCGGTTCGGCGCGTGAGACGGCCAGCCAGCCCCAGTCGAGGGCGTCGGTTTCGGCGATCCACGGCAGGAATGCCGAGTTCGGTTTGAGTTCGGTGACGTAGGGCATCACTGGTTGCCAAGTGGAGTAGGGCGTGCCGCCCCAGATTGGCAGGAGCTGGGCGGTGGGTTCGATCAGGTACAGGGTTTTCAGCGCGTCGGCATCGCTTGCTGCGCTGACGATCAGGTACAGGCGCTCGCCACTCTGCAGCGGCTGTTGTGCCAGCCAGTCCTTGGGTGTCAGTCGATCAGATGGCACAGGCACCTGCCTTGCATTTTTCGCATTCTTCGCAGAACGGCGCGTTGCGTTTGAGGGTGTTGATCTGGGCCGGGGTCAGGACCTGTCCGGCCTTGTCGGCGTCGGCCTGTTTCAGCACGCCGGGCATCAACGGGGCGGCGCCGGTGCCGCTGCCGGGGCTGCCGCCGGAGTTGATGTTGATCGTCGGGCCGCTCATG
>NZ_JARVST010000023.1:0-110492 GCF_030209055.1 Pseudomonas sp. lyk4-TYG-107 | reverse complement strand
ATTGAATCCTCCTGAAGATTGGTCAGAAGGTGTAAACCTTATTCAGGACGCGACAGCGGGCACAAAAAAGCCCCCGCCAGCCTTGAAGCTGACGGGGGCTTTTCAGTTGAGGCGGGGTTACATCTCGACCTGCGTCCCCAGTTCAATCACCCGGTTCAGCGGCAGATTGAAGAACCGCAGGTTGCCGTTGGCATTTTTCAACATGAACGCAAACAGCGCCTCGCGCCAGCGGGCCATGCCTTCGAGTTTCGAGGCGATGACCGTTTCGCGGCTGAGGAAGTAGGTGGTGCGCATCGGGCTGAAGTCGAGGTCTTCGAGGTGGCACAGTTTCAGCGCCTGCGGCACGTCCGGCTCGTCGGTGAAGCCGAAGTGCAGGATCACCCGGAAGAAGCCTTCGCCGTGGGCCTCGACTTCGAAGCGGCGCGATGGCGGCACGCGCGGGATGTCTTCGTAGACCACGGTCAGGAGCACCACTTGCTCATGCAGTACCTGGTTGTGCAGCAGGTTGTGCAACAGCGCATGCGGCACCGCGTCGGAGCGTGCGGTGAGGAACACCGCCGTGCCCTGCACGCGGTGCGGTGGTTGCACGCGGATGCTGCTGATGAAGATCGGCAGCGGCAACGCGCCTTCGTCGAGGCGTTCGACCAGCAATTGCTTGCCGCGCTTCCAGGTGGTCATCAGCACGAACAGCGCAATACCGGCGATCACCGGAAATGCACCGCCCTGCACGATCTTCGGCACGTTGGCGGCGAAATACAGACCGTCAACCAGCAGGAAACCGATCAGCACCGGCACCGCGAGGACCGGCGGCCATTTCCACAGCAGCAGCATGACGGCCGACACCAGAATGGTGGTCATCAGCATGGTGCCGGTCACTGCCACGCCGTAGGCCGAAGCCAGGGCGCCAGAGGATTCAAAGCCGAGTACGAGCAGCACTACGCCGACCATCAGCGACCAGTTCACCGCGCCGATGTAGATCTGACCTTGTTCATCGCTGGAGGTGTGCTGAATGTACATGCGCGGGATGTAACCGAGCTGGATCGCCTGACGAGTCAGGGAGAACGCGCCGGAAATCACCGCTTGCGAGGCGATCACCGTGGCCAGCGTCGACAGCCCCACCAGCGGAATCAGCGCCCAGCTCGGCGCCAGCAGGTAGAACGGGTTACGCGCCGCTTCCGGATTTTCCAGCAGCAAAGCACCCTGACCGAAGTAGTTCAGCACCAGTGCAGGCAGCACCAGCAGGAACCACGCACGGGCAATCGGCTTGCGCCCGAAATGGCCCATGTCGGCGTACAGCGCTTCGGCACCGGTCAGCGCCAGTACCACCGCGCCGAGGATCGCCACGCCCATGCCGGCGTGCACCATGAAGAAACGCACCGCCCAGACCGGATTCAACGCATGCAGCACTTCCGGGTAATGGCTGATGCCATACACCCCGAGGGCGCCGAGCACCAGAAACCAGGTGACCATGATCGGCCCGAACAGAATGCCGATCCGCGCCGTACCGTGGCTCTGGATCAGAAACAAGCCGACCAGCACCACCAGCGACAGCGGCACCACCCAGTGGTCGATGCCGTCGAACGCCAGGCCCAGGCCTTCGATCGCCGACAGCACGGAAATCGCTGGGGTGATCATGCTGTCGCCGTAAAACAACGCCGCGCCGATCAGTCCGCAAACCACCAGCAACGAACGCAACCTCTTGCGCTTGCCCGCCGCACGGCGTGCCAGTGCGGTGAGCGCCATGATGCCACCCTCGCCCTGGTTGTCGGCGCGCAGGACGAACATCATGTATTTGATCGAAACGACCCAGATCAGCGACCAGAAGATCAACGACAGAATACCCAGTACCCCATCGTGATTGACGGGCACGCCATACGCGCCGGAAAACACTTCTTTGAGGGTGTACAACGGGCTCGTGCCGATGTCGCCGTAAACTACCCCGACTGCCGCGACCAGCATGCTCAGCGGTTTTGCAGCCGAATGCTCGGCGCCCGCCGCCTGACTACTTGCCTGACCCATCCAACACTCCTGATTCTCGAACCGGCTTCTTTGAATGAAGCACTATGCTTTGTGGTGCAGCATGCGCTGTTTTACCTGTTGTTACAGACGTTTTGTTGACTGTAAAAAATTGGTAAAGCTCAACGGCGCGAAGCATAGCGCAGCACTCGTCGTATTTCCCTGCATAAAGCTGGTCAAGTGCGTTGCTCATCGCTAGAATTGCGCACTTTTTGATCAGAGGCGCACCCTAAGCGCCCATCCGTCGGCTTTCCCACACGGCAAGCGACGTCACAAAACACCGAGGTTAGACATGTCCACCACTCCTGCGCCGGCCAATCCAAAGGTTGGCTTCGTATCTCTGGGTTGCCCGAAAGCACTGGTCGACTCCGAGCGCATCCTGACCCAGCTGCGTATGGAAGGCTATGACGTGGTGTCCACCTATCAGGACGCCGACGTGGTGGTGGTCAACACCTGCGGCTTCATCGACTCGGCCAAGGCTGAGTCGCTGGAAGTGATCGGTGAAGCGATCAAGGAAAACGGCAAGGTGATCGTCACCGGTTGCATGGGCGTGGAAGAAGGCAACATCCGCGACGTACACCCGAGCGTGCTGGCCGTGACCGGTCCGCAGCAGTACGAGCAAGTGGTCAACGCCGTGCACGAAGTGGTGCCGCCGCGTCAGGATCACAACCCGCTGATCGACCTGGTACCGCCGCAAGGCATCAAGCTGACCCCGCGTCACTACGCGTACCTGAAAATTTCCGAAGGCTGCAACCACAGCTGCAGCTTCTGCATCATCCCGTCGATGCGCGGCAAACTGGTCAGCCGTCCGGTGGGTGATGTGCTCGACGAAGCTCAGCGTCTGGTCAAGTCCGGCGTCAAAGAGCTGCTGGTGATTTCGCAAGACACCAGCGCCTACGGCGTCGACGTAAAGTACCGCACCGGCTTCTGGAACGGCGCGCCGGTGAAAACCCGCATGACCGAACTCTGCGAAGCGCTGAGTACCTTGGGCGTGTGGGTCCGTCTGCACTACGTTTACCCGTACCCGCACGTCGACGAGCTGATCCCGCTGATGGCCGCCGGCAAGATCCTGCCGTACCTGGACATCCCGTTCCAGCACGCCAGCCCGAAAGTGCTGAAGGCGATGAAACGCCCGGCGTTCGAAGACAAGACCCTGGCGCGGATCAAGAACTGGCGCGAGATCTGCCCGGATCTGATCATCCGTTCGACCTTCATCGTCGGCTTCCCGGGCGAAACCGAAGAAGACTTCCAGTACCTGCTGAACTGGCTGACCGAAGCCCAGCTCGACCGCGTCGGCTGCTTCCAGTATTCGCCGGTCGATGGCGCCCCTGCCAATGATCTGGACCTTGAAGTGGTACCGGACGACGTCAAGCAGGACCGTTGGGAGCGCTTCATGGCGCACCAGCAGGCGATCAGCTCGGCCCGTTTGCAAATGCGCATCGGCCGCGAGATCGAAGTGCTGGTGGACGAAGTCGACGAGCAAGGCGCCGTCGGCCGCTGCTTCTTCGATGCCCCGGAAATCGACGGTAACGTATTCATCGACAACGGCAGCAACCTCAAGCCGGGCGACAAGGTCTGGTGCAAGGTGACTGACGCTGACGAATACGACCTGTGGGCTGAGCAGATCTAAGCACCACAAAATACCTGTGGGAGCGGGCTTGCTCGCGAAGGCGGTGTATCAGTCACTGGATATGCCGACGGATACACTGCTTTCGCGAGCAAGCCCGCTCCCACAGGGGATAGTCGTGTCATCAAAAGCCCCGCTCTTTTTTACGAGATGCGGGGCTTTTTTACGGCTATCGTTTACCGGGGGAAGGACTCCCTTGAAACGAACAAGAGGCCATCGGGCATGCGTCAGCATTCGGTCATTCACACGCCGAAACTCAGCGATTATCAGGAACTGACCCGGGTCTGGGAGGCCTCGGTCCGCGCGACCCATGATTTTCTGCCGGACAGCTACATCGAGTTGCTGCGCAATCTGGTGCTCACCCGTTATCTGGACGCGGTGATGCTGATTTGTACCAGGGATCATCAGCAACGCATCACCGGATTCGCCGGGGTGGCGGCGGGCAAGATCGAAATGCTGTTCATCGATCCCGAGTATCGTGGCCAAGGCTTGGGCAAGAAACTGCTCAACTACGCCATGCAACATCTGAATGCCGATGAACTGGACGTCAACGAACAGAACCCGCAGGCGCTGGGGTTTTATTTCAAGCAGGGTTTTGAAGTGATCGGCCGCTCGGAGGTGGATGGCATGGGCCAGCCGTACCCGTTGCTGCATATGCGCCTGCGGCAGCCCCAGCAGCGCTCAAGTAACGGCTGACACATCGTAGAACCCTGTGGGAGCTGGCTTGCCAGCGATGCAGGCGACTCGGTCTGACAGATGCACCGAGGTGATGCCATCGCTGGCAAGCCAGCTCCCACAGGAATTGCGAACCCCTGCAAATGGAACCGGGCTTAACCGGCGCCAGGCAGGTACAATGCCCACCCCTTTTTTGTTACGGCCCTGTCATGACTGACCCGATTCGCCTCTCCAAACGCCTCATCGAACTGGTCGGTTGCTCCCGCCGGGAGGCCGAGCTGTTCATCGAGGGCGGCTGGGTCACCGTGGACGGCGAAGTGATCGACGAACCGCAATTCAAGGTCGGCGACCAAAAGGTCGAGCTCGACAAGGACGCTCAGGCCACCGCGCCGGAGCCGGTTACGATTCTGCTCAACGTGCCGGCCGGCATGGATGTCGACACCGCCATGCAGTCGCTCAGCGCCGACACCCTCAGCGACGAGCACCGCTACGGCAAACGCCCGCTGCGCGGGCACTTCCTGCGCCTGACGGCCAGCGCCGATTTGCAGCCCAAGGCCAGCGGCCTGCTGGTGTTCACTCAGGACTGGAAAGTGCTGCGCAAACTGACTGCCGACGCGGCCAAGATCGAGCAGGAATACGTGGTCGAGGTCGAAGGCGACATGGTTGCCCACGGCCTCAACCGCCTGCAGCACGGCCTCACCCACAAGGGCAAGGAGCTGCCGCCGGTCAAGGCCAGCTGGCAGAACGAAAACCGCCTGCGCTTCGCCATGAAGAACCCGCAGCCGGGGATCATCGCCCAGTTCTGCGAAGCGGTTGGCCTGAAGGTCATCGGCATCCGCCGCATCCGCATCGGCGGCGTGTCGATTGGCAAGGTTCCGGTGGGCCAATGGCGCTACCTGTCCGGCAAAGAGAAGTTCTAAGGCTTCCACTGCCGCCACACATTCCGGCAGCGCGCCTGCGTGCTGCCCACAACGATTATCAGGATTACCCACATGATTCATAACGACGTACTGCGCAGCGTGCGCTACATGCTCGACATCAGCGACAAGAAAGTCATCGAGATCATCAAGCTCGGCGGTCTGGACGTGGAGCTCAAAGACGTCGTCGCGTACCTCGACAAGAAAGAAGAAGACGAAGAAGGCTTCGTGCGCTGCCCGGACGAAGTCATGGCGCACTTCCTCGACGGTCTGGTGGTGTTCAAGCGCGGCAAGGACGAAAGCCGTCCGCCGCAGCCGATCGAAGTGCCAGTGACCAACAACATCATCCTGAAGAAGCTGCGCGTGGCCTTCGAACTCAAGGAAGACGACATGCACGCGATACTCAAGGCTGCCGAGTTCCCGGTGTCCAAGCCTGAGCTGAGCGCACTGTTCCGCAAGGTCGGCCACACCAACTACCGCGCGTGCGGCGACCAGTTGCTGCGCAACTTCCTCAAGGGCCTGACCCTGCGCGTTCGCGGCTGATAACGAAACGTGACTTACAGCGTCTCACCCATCGGCTTCGTGCGCTCCTGTTTCAAGGAGAAGTTCGCCATCCCGCGCCAGCCGCAACTGGCTCCCGCCGCCCGTGGCGTGCTGGAACTGGTGGCGCCGTTCGATCAGGGAGACGCCGTGCAAGGGCTGGAGCAGGTCAGCCACGTCTGGCTGTTGTTCCTGTTTCATCAGGCGCTGGAAGAAAAGCCGCGTCTGAAGGTGCGGCCACCGCGTCTGGGCGGCAACAAGTCGATGGGCGTGTTCGCCACCCGGGCAACGCACCGGCCCAATGGCATCGGGCAGTCAGTGGTGAAGCTGGACAAAGTCGAGGCCAATCGGCTGTTCATTTCGGGCATCGATTTACTCGATGGCACACCGATTCTCGACATCAAACCCTATGTACCTTACGCCGACATCATCGCTGACGCCTCCAACAGCATCGCCAGCGCCGCGCCACAGCTGATTGACGTGCGGTGGACGGACGCCGCACTGCAACAGGCACACGGCCATGCTCAGCGCCTTGGCGAGCCTTTGGTCGAGCTGATCGAGCAGTGTCTGGCGCAGGATCCGCGTCCGGCGTATCAGACGCCGACACCAGAGCGCGAATACGGTGCGCAGTTCTGGGATCTGGACGTGCGCTGGCATTACCCGACGCCGGAGCAAATCCGGGTACTGGAAGTCATCCCCGCCAACACCTGAACCCCGGAAACGCAAAAGCCCGCGCTGCCTTCTCAGGCAACACGGGCTTTTCTGCGTAGCACGAAACCATTGTGGGAGCGGGCTTGCTCGCGAAAGCGGTGCGCCATTCAACATTGACGTCGACTGACAGCCCCCCTTCGCGAGCAAGCCCGCTCCCACAGGTATTGCGGGTTACTTCTCGACGAATGCACGCTCGATCAGGTAGTCACCCGGCTCGCGCATACGCGCCGAGATCTTCAGGCCGAAGCTGTCGAGCACTTCGCTGGTCTCGTCGAGCATGCTCGGGCTGCCGCAGATCATTGCGCGGTCGTCCTGCGGGTTGATCGGTGGCAGACCGATGTCGCTGAACAGCTTGCCGCTGCGCATCAGGTCGGTCAGACGGCCCTGGTTCTCGAACGGCTCGCGGGTCACGGTCGGGTAGTAGATCAGCTTGTCACGCAGCGCTTCACCGAAGAACTCGTTCTGCGGCAGGTGCTCGGTGATGAATTCGCGGTAGGCGACTTCGTTGACGTAGCGTACGCCGTGCACCAGGATCACTTTTTCAAAGCGCTCGTAGGTTTCCGGATCCTGGATCACGCTCATGAATGGCGCCAGACCGGTGCCGGTGCTCAGCAGATACAGATGCTTGCCCGGGTTCAGGTCGTCCAGCACCAGGGTGCCGGTAGGCTTTTTCGAGATGATGATCTCGTCGCCTTCCTTCAGGTGCTGCAGCTGCGAGGTCAGCGGACCATCCTGCACCTTGATGCTGAAGAACTCGAGATGCTCTTCCCAGTTCGGGCTGGCGATCGAGTAAGCGCGCATAAGCGGGCGGCCGTTGGGCTGTTGCAGGCCGATCATCACGAACTGACCGTTCTCGAAGCGCAGGCCCGGATCACGGGTGCACTTGAAGCTGAACAGAGTGTCGTTCCAGTGATGAACACTGAGGACACGCTCGTGGTTCATGTTGCTCATGTACGTGGGACTCCTGGATATTGGGTCTGCGCTCGCCTTTGCGGCCAACAGTGCGCAATTGCATCGCATTCTAATAGCGACGACAATATCTGTTAACTGGATTATTAAGATAAGGGTTATCGGTTATATCGATATGCGATTTACTCTTCGTCAACTGCAAGTCTTCGTCGCCGTCGCCCAGCAGGAGAGCGTATCCCGTGCTGCGGGTCTGCTCAACCTCTCGCAGTCGGCGGCGAGCACCTCGATCACCGAACTGGAGCGCCAGTCCAGCTGCCAGCTGTTCGATCGCGCCGGCAAACGCCTGAGCCTGAACGCCCTCGGTAAACAGCTGTTGCCGCAAGCGGTGGCACTGCTCGACCAGTCCAAGGAAATCGAAGACCTGCTCAACGGCAAATCCGGTTTCGGCTCACTCTCGGTGGGCGCCACCCTGACCATCGGCAATTATCTGGCGACCCTGTTGATCGGCGGCTTCATGCAGCGCCACCCGGAAAGCCAAGTGAAGCTGCATGTACAGAACACTGCCAATATCGTGCATCAAGTCGCTCATTACGAAATTGATCTGGGTCTAATCGAAGGCGACTGCAGCCATCCGGACATCGAAGTGCAGAGCTGGGTGGAAGATGAACTGGTGGTGTTTTGCGCGCCGCAGCATCCGCTGGCCAAACGCGGCAGCGCGACCATGGAAGAGTTGACGCACGAGGCGTGGATCCTGCGTGAACAGGGTTCCGGCACGCGCCTGACCTTTGATCAGGCCATGCGGCACCATCGCAGTGCGTTGAATATCCGCCTGGAGCTGGAGCACACCGAAGCGATCAAACGCGCGGTGGAATCAGGGTTGGGGATTGGCTGTATTTCGCGGCTGGCGCTGCGCGATGCGTTTCGGCGCGGCAGCCTGGTGGCGGTGGAAACCCCGGATCTGGATCTGGCCCGGCAGTTCTACTTCATCTGGCACAAGCAGAAATACCAGACTTCGGCCATGCGCGAGTTTCTCGATCTGTGCCGCGCCTTCACCGCCGGGGTGCAGCGCAGCGACGAGATCGTCTTGCCGAGTATCGCTTAAAGCAGAATCACCGCCCACACCAGGGCAATCATGCTCAGGGCCACGAATTGCGCGGCGCTGCCCATGTCCTTGGCGTTCTTCGACAGCGGGTGCAGTTCCAGGGAAATGCGGTCAATCGCCGCTTCCACCGCCGAATTTAGCAACTCGACGATCAGCGCCAGCAGGCACACAGCGATCAGCAGTGCCTGTTCGACGCGACTGACATTCAGGAAGAACGTCAGCGGAATCAGCACCACATTGAGCAGCACCAGTTGGCGGAATGCGGCTTCGCCGGTGAAGGCTGCGCGCAGGCCGTCCAGCGAGTAGCCGGATGCGTTGAGGATGCGTTTCAGGCCGGTCTGGCCCTTGAAAGGTGACATAACGTAAAAACCAACCAGAAAGGAGTGGGAAAGCTAGAGCAACAAAAGTCAAAAAAGCGTGAAGACGCCAGCCTTTATTGGCTCGGAATTGACTCAAGTTGTTGCAGAAGTAATGCCGCCTGAGTCCGGGTGCGCACATTCAACTTGCGAAAGATCGCCGTGACGTGGGCCTTGATGGTCGCTTCGGACACGCTCAACTCGTAGGCAATCTGCTTGTTGAGCAGGCCTTCACAGACCATGGTCAGTACGCGGAACTGCTGCGGGGTAAGGCTGGCCAGGCCGTCGCTGGCGGCTTTGGCTTCATCGGAGACACTGACGGCTTCGAATGCCTGCGGGGGCCAGAACACATCGCCATCGAGCACCTTGCGCACAGCTTGCTGAATCACATTCAGGTCGCTGGACTTGGGAATGAAGCCACTGGCGCCGAATTCCCGGGACTTGACCATGACCGAAGCTTCTTCCTGGGCCGAGACCATCACCACCGGAATCTGCGGGTACTGCCCGCGCAGCATGACCAGACCGGAAAACCCGAACGCGCCGGGCATGTTCAGGTCCAGCAGGACCAGATCCCAGTCGGATTTTTCGGTCAGGCGCGCTTCCAGCTCGGCGATGCTCGCCACCTCCACCAGTCGCACATCCGGGCCAAGGCCCAGTGTCACCGCTTGATGCAGCGCGCTACGAAACAGAGGGTGATCATCGGCAATCAGGATGTCGTATGTGGCCATTTTTCAAATGATCCTGTTTTTTGATGGCAGACCCGACGCATTCGGGCCTCGCCAAAGCAACTCGAGATACCGCCGCACAGCGCTATCCACAGGGGCACGTTCAACGCCAATCACGAGCAAACACGGCGTTTCAAACCTTGGCCGCACCCCAATCGGCGCCAAGCATGCCCAGCGTAGCCGGGGTGGTCAAGCAGCACGGCCGCCACTGGGTGAAGTATGGGCCACTATCGGGCCAACACCGCTTGCGGCTTTCGTATATAAGGCAAGAGCTCGGCGTGGGCCGGAGTCGACTCGTTGAGCGGCAACTGTTGTTTGGCGCCCAGATAGTGCTGGCTGAACACATCGAAGTAAGCGTCCAGTGCCGACGCTGCGTCGCTGTCCCCGGCCAGTTCCAGGCACAAAGCCGCGACTTCGGCGGTGCACAGGTGCTCGCTGCGGGTCGAGCGGCGCAGGCGATAACGCGAGAGTCTGTCGGGCAGCAGGCTGAGAATCGGCAAACGGTCAAAGTACGGACTCTTGCGGAAAATCTTGCGCGCCTCGGTCCAGGTCGCATCCAGCAGGATGAACAACGGACGCTTGCTGCTATCGGGCACGACGGTGTTGGTCACCCGCGACGGTTCTACATATTCGCCGGGAAATACAAGGTACGGCTGCCATTTCGGGTCGCTGAGCAGCGCCAGCATCCGCGGGTCGGGTTCGGTGCGCGACCAGATGAACGCATGGTTGTCGCGCACCACATCGGCGATCAACCAGCCAGTGTTGCTCGGCTTGAACACTTCCTTGCCGGTCATGATCAGACACACACCGGAACGGGTTTCGACGGTCGGCCGCCAGGCGCACAGGCAGTGGCTGATGATCACCCGGCAGTCGCGGCAACGCTCGGAGCGAAAACCACGGGCCTGAATCGGCTTGATACCTTCGTCCTCGCGCTGGTCACGCAAGCGGGCTACGGCGTTGGGGGCATGATGGATCACGGGCAACGCCTTATGGCAGGAAAACTCGACACACACAGCACTCGGCAAGGCAATAAAGGCCGGCAGTTTACCAGAGCGACGAGCGCAAACCTGTACCGTCCCGACCGGCTCCCCTATAATCCGGCGCCACTGAACGCACAGCCACGGGGCTGGTCGAACCACCAGTCACTGAATCAGGAGAGTTTCATGCTGCGCCTTATCGTTCCTACCGCGGCCATCGCACTGGCGTTGTCCTTCAGCGCACAAGCGGCGTCCTTGAAAGAGCAGAATCTGAACAAAGAACTGCGCAACATCGCCGAGCAAAGCAGCGTCGGCACGCCGCGGGCGATCAATGAAGACATTCTCGATCAGGGCTACACCGTTGAGGGCGTTACCCTGATCAACCACCTGAGCGTCCAGGCCAGCCACGCCGAAAAGATGCGCGCTGACCCAAAAGCCGTGTATTTCCAGCTGGGTGCTTCGGTGTGCAATAACCCGTCGTACCGCAAGCTGATGGCCAAGGGTGCGATCATGCGTTACGACTTCAGTGAATATAAAACCAACAAGGCCATCGGCTCGGCCAGCTACCAGGATTCCGATTGCCCGAAAGCTGCCCCGGCGAAGAAGAAGTAATCATCGGGTATTGGCGCGCCGTTGTTCATCCTCGGCGCGCAATTCGGCCACCAGGGCCTGCAAGTAGCGAGAACGCCGTTCTCCACCTGCCAACCGACGGCAGCACTCCTCTTCGAGACTCACTTGATTGGTCTCGGCTGATGCTTTCAGCATCCGATACAACTGCGTATCGATTTCCAGAACCACTCTGGCCATCTCTCCCGCCTCCATGCCTGCTACCCGCGAATCCTTGAAAAGCGCGCACCCTGCGTACGGTTGCCGACTCAAAGCTGTCGTACAGTGCCTGTAGGTTAGTAAATCAGAGTGATTGCTCTACGGCGTACGTTCGGACGAGTGGTGAATATTCATTGCCAGCCAGCCCGCAACGGTTGCCAGGAAAGCCTGCGCGGCGTAAAGATCAACTCAGCGCAATGGCTCGCAAGGGTCTAGATTCAAAGTATTCCCGATCACCTGTTCACGGCAGAAAAAGGAGCTGCCGAGTGTGTGTGTTTTTGCAGCACGGCACTGACGCCGCACGTCAGGGCCACCCGCTCTGTGCAGAAGGAGACGTTGAATGCCTTACCAACCGAATGACCTGCTCAGCCGGCATTTTCAGGAAAGCGGCCCCGACCTCATCAGCAAGGTTGAAGAACAGCTCAAGCAGATTTCCCCCGACAGCCCGAACCTGCCGATTTATCGCGACATGATCCTGACCGTGCTGCGCATGGCCCAAGAGGATCACAACCGCTGGAACGCCAAGATCACCCTGCAGGCCCTGCGTGAACTGGAGCAGGCGTTCCGGGTGCTGGAACAATTCAAGGGACGACGCAAAGTCACGGTATTCGGCTCGGCGCGCACGCCGGTCGAGCACCCCCTGTATGCAATGGCCCGGGAACTCGGCGCGGCCCTGACGCGATCAGACATGATGGTCATCACCGGTGCGGGTGGCGGGATCATGGCCGCCGCGCACGAAGGCGCCGGGCGTGACCACAGCCTCGGGTTCAACATCACCCTGCCCTTCGAGCAGCATGCCAACCCGACTGTGGACGGCACCGGCAATCTGCTGCCGTTCCATTTTTTCTTCACCCGCAAACTGTTCTTCGTCAAGGAAGCCGATGCGCTGGTGCTGTGCCCTGGCGGGTTCGGCACCTTGGACGAGGCACTGGAAGTACTGACGCTGATCCAGACCGGCAAAAGCCCGTTGGTGCCGGTGGTGTTGCTGGACGCGCCGGGCGGAACCTTCTGGCAAGGCGCACTGGATTTCATTCGCCAGCAACTCGAAGAAAACCACTACATCCTGCCCACCGACCTGAAATTGATGCGTCTGGTCTATAACGTCGATGAGGCGGTGGATCAGATCAACCAGTTCTACAGCAACTTCCACTCCAGTCGCTGGCTCAAGCGTCAGTTCGTGATTCGTATGCATCACAAGCTCAGTGACGTGGCGATGGCGCATATGCAGGAGGCTTTCGCCGATCTGTGCCTGAGTGACCAGTTCCATCAACACGCTTACAGCGGCGAGGAACATGACGAAGCGCAGTACAGCCACCTGGTGCGGTTGGCTTTCGCGTTCAATGCCCGAAATCATGGCCGTCTCAGGGAACTGGTGGATTACATCAACCTCCCCGAAAACTGGGCTCACACCCAACCGCAGACCGCCCAACGTGCACGTGAGCCATCAAAGGTAATTTGAAGGCAAAAAAAAACGGCCGGCTATTTTCATAGCGGGCCGTTTCTATTTAAACCGACTTAATCGTCCATGCTTCTGCCGCTGAACAAGCGGTTGATCATCTCCATCGAAAAACCCCGATAGGCGAGGAATCGGCCTTGTTTGGCGCGCTCCTTGGCGTCAATCGGCAAGTGTCCCGAGAACTTGCGTTGCCACGTCTCGCGAAGCTGCTCCTGCCAGTCGATACCGCTTTCACGCAGGGCGAGTTCGATATCGGCGCGTTGCAAACCACGCTGACCCAGCTCTTCGCGAATGCGCAAAGGGCCATAGCCGGAGCGGGCACGGTAGGAAACAAAGCTTTCAAGGTAACGGGCTTCGGAAAGCAGCCCCTCTTCCGTCAACCGGTCGAGGGCTGTTTCGATCATTTCCGCCTCAGCGCCGCGCTGACGCAATTTACGCGTCAGTTCGACTCGACCGTGCTCGCGTCGAGCGAGCAGGTCCATGGCAGTTCGCCGCACCGCGACGAGGGTATCGAGTACAGCGGTGGTCATCGCTGCGATCAGATATCAGCGTCAGCCAGGTCGTCTTCGGTCTCTTTGACCGCAGAAGCCTTGGAGTCGGCGATCACCGCTGGCGACAGCAGTTTGTCACGCAGCTGCTTCTCGAGCTTGGCAGCGACTTCCGGGTTGTCTGCCAGGAACTTGGCCGAGTTGGCCTTGCCCTGACCGATCTTGGTGCCTTCATAGGCATACCAGGCGCCGGATTTCTCGACGAAACCGTGCAGCACGCCCAGGTCGATCATCTCGCCATTGAGGTAGATGCCCTTGCCGTAAAGGATCTGGAACTCGGCCTGACGGAACGGCGACGCCACCTTGTTCTTCACAACCTTGACGCGGGTTTCGCTGCCGACCACTTCGTCGCCTTCCTTCACCGCGCCGGTACGGCGGATGTCGAGACGGACCGAGGCGTAGAACTTCAGCGCGTTACCACCGGTGGTGGTTTCCGGGCTGCCGAACATCACGCCGATCTTCATGCGGATCTGGTTGATGAAGATCACCAGGCAGTTGGCGTTCTTGATGTTACCGGTGATTTTACGCAGCGCCTGGGACATCAGACGGGCTTGCAGGCCCACGTGCATGTCACCCATTTCGCCTTCGATTTCAGCCTTCGGTACCAGTGCCGCCACCGAGTCGACGATGATCACGTCTACTGCGTTGGAGCGCACCAGCATGTCGGTGATTTCCAGTGCCTGTTCGCCGGTGTCCGGCTGGGACACCAGCAGGTCGTCGACGTTGACGCCCAGCTTGCCGGCGTACTCAGGGTCGAGGGCGTGTTCGGCGTCGACGAAAGCGCAGGTCGCGCCGGCTTTTTGAGCCTGGGCGATCACGGACAGTGTCAGTGTGGTTTTACCGGAAGATTCAGGACCGTAGATTTCAACGATACGGCCTTTTGGCAGACCGCCAATGCCGAGTGCGATGTCCAGACCCAGAGAGCCGGTGGAGATAGCCGGGATCGCCTGACGGTCCTGATCGCCCATACGCATTACGGCACCCTTGCCGAATTGACGTTCGATCTGACCCAGGGCCGCAGCCAAGGCTTTCTTCTTGTTGTCGTCCATTAAAGTCCTCACGTAATCAATAAGGCCTGACGGCCAACACCTGTATAAGTAGCCAGTATTATTCCACAGCGTTCGCGGATCGCCTACCCCTGATTTTCGATTTCTCGTGCCGCTAGTCGCAACAGCCCCTCTAGCGCGGCCTTCACCGTTTGTCGGCGGACTTCATCGCGGTTGCCGGGGAAGTGCTGAACCTCACTGGAAACCGCATCGCCCACGCCCCAGGCCAGCCACACCGTGCCCACCGGTTTGTTCGGTGTACCGCCATCGGGCCCCGCCACGCCGCTGACCGCCACGGCAAACCGCGCCAGACTGTGCTTCTGCGCACCACGCACCATCGCCTCGACGACTTCGCGGCTGACCGCACCCACCGTGCCGAACAAGTCGGCGGGCACATTCAGTTGCTGGGTCTTCTGCCGGTTGGAGTAGGTCACGTAACCGGCCTCGAACCACGCCGAACTCCCGGGAATCCGCGTGATCGCCTCAGCAATCCCGCCACCGGTACACGACTCGGCCGTGGTGACGTGGGCGTTGAGCAACTGCAAACGTCGGCCAAGCTCGGCAGCCAGTTGAGTGATCTCTTTCACGGTGCGCTCCGGATCGGGTGGAATGACTACCACCGTACACGACCCGGTTGCGCTTTCAATACACAGACTCATTCAAAATGTTCAGGCGCCAGCGCTCTGACATAGGCCTGACAGGCCTGCAAGGCAATCAGTCCGCGGTCGCCGGTGTCGGTGATGGCGATAATTCGTTGAGCATGCGCCGGGTCAAGTCGGGCGCGTACGGCTGCATGATCCACGCCGCCGGCGCCGGCGGTGGCTGGCACCCCGCAGCCTTGGGCAGCGTCGCCGGCGTCGATGAGGACTGACAGGCGCAGATCAGCAGTGGCAAGACGATCGCGCAGGCGATCCTGATCGCGTTGGGCATCACTGAGTGCTCGATAGTGGGTTTGTTCACTGGCCGCGAGGCGTTGCTCAAGGGCCAGACGTTTATCCTGCTCGACCTGCTGCGCGCTGGCTGCGGCCACATTCAGCTGATTGAGAGTGTCGGCGTTTAACCGCGCCTGCTCCGCGAGTTGGCCCCCGTAACGCCAGTCCTGAAACTGCCAGGCCAGCGCAGCGCCCCCCAAGGTCAGCAACAAAAAGCCGGTTAAACGCCAGGAGACGGACATAGCACCGCCCTCGCCCGCGCCCAGATGTCCAGACGATCCTGCAGGCCATTCAACCCGCCGTTGATTCGGCGGGTGATGCTGTTGAACTGGTCGCGGTCGGCCAGATCGTTCAGGCCGTTCTGCTCCCAGAACCATGCCGCCGATTCCGCTGCCCATTGCGGTTGCTCAAGCAATTCCGGCAAGGACAGCAAGCGCTCATCGCCGAACAGGCCGAGGCTGCACTGCCGATAGTTGCTGCGCCCGGTGATCTGGATCAGCCCGCGACCACGGTACTTCTGTCCGTCGCCGTCGGCCTCGGGCGTGTTGCCCAGACGTAACGCCAGCGTGCCGGTGTCGTATTTGCTCAGGTACTGGTTGTTGCCCAGCTCGCGCACGTATTGCAACTGGCCCGACTCGTGACCGATCTGCGCAAGAAACGCGGCGATGCGTTTTGGCGAGTCGATATGGCGGTGATTCATTGCGTTATTCAGTGCAGAAACAAAAACGCCCGCTTGGGAGCGGGCGTTGGGCATGATGGTTTTAAGGTTGTCTTCAGTGATTTGCATGATGCGTAATCCTCCCTGGATGCTCCGATTGAATCATGGTTGACGGGCAACAGCCCCCAGCCATTTTTTTGCCAGAGTTGTCAGGGTGTTGTTCGGGGCCGCGACCTCGGGGGCCGTGAACACCCAGCCGAGAGTGCCGAAGTTGGCGTTCCAGTCGATTTGCGGTGTCGGTGTCACGTCGGTGATGTCGACCCACAGCAGTTCCGGATGGAACATATTGGCCATGTTGCCGTCAGTCGAGAACAGTTCGGCCACAGTGTTGTTGACGATGCGTGCGTAGGTTTTCATCAGGCGTACTCGTAGATAATCACTGCACCAGGGGCACCGGAAGCCCCCGGTCTGCCAGATTGACTGGGGGCGTTGGCAATGCCGCCCGCCCCGGAACCGAACCCGGAACCAGGGGCCGCGATTGCTCCCTGCGCACTGCTGGCAACACCACCATTGCCCAAGGGCGAGTTGGCACCATGTCCGGCCAGGGTCGACGCATTGATGGAAATACCTGTCGAACCGGCAGAACCCGCCATGCTGACGATGTTCCCGCCTTTCGCAGCTTGGCCGGGATACCCACCAACATACAGACCGGTCCCTGGGAAGCTGGTGTAACCCAAAGAGGTCGAACCAGCACCGCCAGGCGCTGAAACCAACGATCCCAAGGAGCTGGTTCCGCCCGTTCCAGCGTCGGATGCGATCAAACCTGCGGCGCCACCAACGCCCACCGTGACGATCTGACTGGCTCCAACCGTTGCGGCCGAAAGCCAGGCTTCCGCGTAACTACCAGAGGCCCCTCCACCTGCAAGCGAATACTGGGAAGCAGTTGTCCCAACAATGCCTGCACTCCCGCCCCCTCCGCCGACAACTTTCACCAACACATTCTTCATCCCCACCGTCGGCACATAAGTGCCAGACGAGGTGAACGCCCTCACACTCAACAACCGCCCACTGGCACCACTGCCACCGCCGGCATACACCAGCACCCAACTGTCCAACGCCGCGCTGTACACCACCGAACACACACTGCCGCCGACAATCTCGGCAGGCCGCAATGCACTCGATGCAAGATTTACCAGCGGCTTGGGCATCAACCCGTTCGGTGCAAAGGTACTCGCTCCGGTATTGGCATTACCGGCGGTAAAGCGCAGCGCCAAGCCGTCCTTCAACGCGGTGATGGGAGGCACATAATTGGCCATGTATAGATTGGCGGCGCCGATGTCAGTGGCATGTTTGTCTTCACCTGCCTGACTGAGTTTTTGCACCGCTTGCAACAATTGGGTTGCATCGGCTTCGCTTGGCTCAAGGCCGGCGGATTTGACGACGTTCAACAACTCATCGGTGACGCTGTTGCCCCAGGTCGCCGGAATCAACGATCCGGGCAATCCCGCGACGACATCTTCATTGACGAACTTGCCGTTCACCAGCCCGACGCTGGGAACGCTTTTTGGATAATCCATGTATGTTTCCTCTACGGCTCAAACCGCATTTGCCAACCAACGCGGCGCTACAGGCCGATGCTCACTGAAAGGAAAAAAAGAACCCTGCGGCCAATCGCGCAATTCGCGGCGATAGGTTTGCAGCTCGGCATATTGCTCGCTGGTCAGCGTCGTGCCACCACCGTCTTCAAGCTCATCACGATCACGTGCAACCAGACCATCGGTGGCAGCCAGTTGTGCTGTACGCCAGCTACGTTCAGCATCTGCCGCTTCTTCTGCCGAATAAGGTGGTGGATCAACCAGAGTCGGATAACCGTTATCCGCGTGCACACCGACCACTTTTGCACTCACCGCCAGTTGCTGCAGCAGTGAGATCCAATAGGTCTGGGGAATTTCAATGACGTCATCCGGAATATCCGATGAGTTGATAGCGGGAACATAAACCCCACGGGTGCTGGCGCTGAACAAGACATTGAACGGATTCATTTAATAACCCTTTGCGAAGAAGTTGATACCCCAGCCTGCAGACACTTCGCCGCTGTAGCTTCGAACTTTCAGACGGCACCCCTGCTTCGACGCAGAGTTCGCGTACATGACGACCATCGCTCCATCGCCTCCTACGTGCATGGCGATGATCGAAGAAAACGCGGTAGGGAAAGAGATCGGAAAGACGACGTTGACATCGCCATTGGCATCCGTCGTGCCAACACCCCATTGATCGATATTGCCGCTGGCATAACGCTGGTAGCCAATGTTGCCGTACACACCGGAGTGCGCCGACGCATATCGATCACTCACCGAGCCGCCATAGAGGCGCCACTGTCCCGTGAGTTTGATCAGGTAGGCAGTGTCACCAATACCCAACTTGAGCGGGCCGGATGTGCCATTACAGGTGAGAAGCCCATCGTTACCGGAAGGATTGACGGTCAACACGCCGGTACCTGCGTTGATTACGTGAATGGTGCTCGCATGGGCCACACCATTGGTAGACGGCAGCGTCGCAGTCAGCGCGCTGGCACTGGAGAAACTCGCGACACCGCCAATATTCGCAGCGTTCAATACCGTGCTGGCGGCGTAAGAAGCAAAACCGGAGAACTGTAATCCCGCCCGCGTAACAAACTCAGTGGTGGCCATCGACTGATCATTGGAGAACTGCGGTGAAGTCAAAAACAACTTGTTGCTGCGTAATGCGGTTAACACCTGATCATCTTTCGCTTCCGTCGGAGCGGTGCCGCCAGCATTGATGATATTCAACAACTCTTGGGTAACGCTGTTGCCCCATTTCGCCGGAATCAACGACCCCGGCTTGCCGGTCAGCGGGTCTTCATCGACAAACCGGCCGTTGACCAGACCGGCACTCGGGACACTGTTTGGGTAGTCCACGGTACTTCTCCTTATGTGTGAGTCAGGTGTTTACTGCTGATTCGGGCGCAACCGGCCAGGTAATTTCGTCAGGAAAACCAGCCTGTTTTTCGATCCGGTTCAGCTCGACGCTGTAGAGCTTCCATTCGATCAGCAGCAGTTGTTCGTCGTGGCTGGCATCGCCAATATCCTCGGCGTATTGCAGCGGGGCGATGCGCAGGACGGCGTCGCGCAGCAGTGCGTCGCGCTTGCCGAGACATTGCTGTCTGATGCTCGCCAAACGAGCCTGCTCATCCAGCACCCAGGCGTTGTCGCGCCAGAGGTGGAATTCACCTGGCCATGGTTGCGCGGTCAGGGTGTCAGGCAACTCACCCAGCTCGGTCCATATCTGTTGCGCGCCACCGTCCTTGCGATAAACCATGCCACGGCGGTCTATCAACTCACGGGGAACACTGTTAACCAAGGTCCACACTCGGCCGCTCTCAGGCGCCGGCAACTGGAAAGAAAGTTGAATCGCATTACTCGGCAGTTGAACACCAAGACCCGGTGTGACATCGAACTCGACAGGGCCTGTCAAACAGCCCAAGTGATCAATCAGATAATTAAACATGGGCACCTCAGATAAGTTTGATCCGACCCGGATAGGCAATATTTCGAGGGCGCGTGATACCGCCATGGTTCAGCAAATCAGCGTCCGAGATTGGCGTAACCGGCGCTGCAGGTGTGATGTATTTAACAGTGGAGCCCACGTAATCGGTGTAGTTACCCATATCAAAGCCCAACTGAGGTTTTTGGGAGTTGATATGTGTTGCGAACAAAATGTTGTCGCCCATTCCATTGTCGCCCTGAACTAAAGAGCCTTTTTGCCAAGAGCCAGGTGCACGTCCCGGGTCGATCAATCCGCCTTCAGCGAGTACCCGTAAAAATTCACCGCGAGCCTCTGGTAAACGGAAGTTCGTGGCACCATCTCCAGGCGTCCACGCACCACCACGATCAGCTTCGGAACGCAGCATTCCGGACTGTTGCGCGTGATCCCAAAGCCACGGCCACTCTGCGCGACTGAGTAACGAACCGTTCAAAGCGGCATAGCCACCCGGTAATACTGCCAGCGCAGTTTCAAAGACAATGTGCCCCAGTGAAGAGCCGTCGAAACGACCGACCGGCCACCAGTTACCCGCGCCATCACTGCGCAGATGCCACCAGTCACCTGCGCCCATCAACACCAGAAATGGATACCCCGAGGTGTTCAGGTGGGTATGGAATTTGATTGAGTCACCACTTGAAACTTGAACAACCAGACGACTACCGCTGTTATCCAGCCGCCGGACAATAACGTCTCGCACCCCCAGACCCGCATTGGCTGACGGCAGGCTGACACTGAGTGCGCCAGCACCGGCATCAATGAGGACCAGGCCTAGCTCTTCGCTGGTCAACAACCGGGATGAGTTGACCCGTGTGATGGACGAACGCATGGGGCTGGCCTTGCCGATAATCGACTGAATTGCCTTGAACAGCTGCCCGGTATCCGCCTCGGACGGCACCAACCCGCCACCGTAAATCACACTCAGGATCTCCTGAGTCACGCTGTTGCCCCACACCGCCGGAATCAACGACCCCGGTGTGCCGGCGACCGGGTTTTCATCTACGAAGCGGCCATCGACCAGGCCAACGCTGGGGACGCTTTTTGGATAATCCATAGGTTTCTCGTTCCTCTGAAATAACAAATGAACCGCGTCGTGGCGATCGCGAGTACGAGCCAGCGGCGGTCTGTTTTCTGAAAATAAAAAGCCCACGGTGAAGTGGGCTTGGGTGAAGCAGAACGAAAGCGTTACGACTAGAGATTCTGGCTGCTGAGCAGTTCGCGAATCGCCGCCAACGCGTCATCGCTCGCACTTCGCGCCAGATCGAGATTGCCTTTGGCCGCATGCGCGCGGATCTGGCTTTTGGCCTTCAGGCGCAAGGTGCGCAGGGTCAGCAGATGATCGGTGAGTTGGTCGGCCTTGCTCAGGATCTGCTCGGCTGCCTGTTTGGCAGTTCGACCTTTGACTACCCACGCAGCGACCGACAATGGCACCTCTTTTTTCGGATAGCCGGCGTCTTGATAAACCTGAGCGTCGGCAGCAGCCTGGGCGTACTCCATGGCCTTGAGCGGGTCGCCGGCCAAAACGGTGCGAGCACTGTCGGCGGCCGCGTCGACCTTGGAACACAGCTGTTCGGCTTCCTGAAGTTCCAGCTCGGCAACTCTGGATGCATTCAGCTGCCATTTTTCTCCATCCCAATCATGGGCAATGGATGGCTGGGCCGGGCGCAAGCCTTCCTCGAACTGATGCAACTCTTGAATGATGATCATCGGATCAGCTCCCAGGAAAGATTGATATTCACCGCCGCTGAAAAATTGAGCGCAACACCGTTGGCGTAGTCGCTTGGGAGGAGATTTTTGATGCCCATGCTGAACAGCAATTCGTCACTTGAACCGTTATCGGCACCAAAAGCGTGTTCGGCTTGATAGGTCTGCCACAGGGAACGCAACATGCTGTGGTCGAAGCTGGCGGTCAGTGTCGACACGGTTGTGTCACTCACCTCGTTGTTGGTAATAACCCGTACCGTCTCACCCGCAATGGCCCAACCATCCCAATTGCTCGACGCGGCAGCCTTTGGATTGAGAAAACAGTAGTTGGCACCCAGCCATCCGGGTGTAGCAAAATTCACGGCTGTGACGAGCGTCGGATGCGGCGTCGCATTGCCCACCACCAGCCGCGCGGCACGGGCATGCGGGTCAAGTGGCAGGTACACCACGCCATTACCGCTGATTGTTTGCGTCCACGACAAGCGACCGCGATTATAAATCGGTCGGACAATCGGCACCGAGCCAGGGCCTGCTGTCACCACCCATGCCAGACAAATATCCAGCGGCGTCGTCTGAAAACCGCCTCCCGCCGCACCATTGATCGTGCCCTTCAAGCCTTCGGGCGTAGCGTCATAGATAATGCCGCGCTGCGTGTAAAAGGTCAGCACACCGGCAACTATTTGCGCACGCAGAAAGTAATTAGAGTTAGGCAACAGATCGGCACTGCTCCAGGCTTGTGTCGTAAATGTGCGCGCACGCCCCAACTGCCCGGCCACCACTTCCTGACCAAGACTGATCAGCACGCCCGCCGGAATCGAGATCCGTCCGCCACTGGTGGCAACCGCTGCCGGAGTGATCGCCAGACGACCGTCCGGCGTCGCCACCGTCGCGGTCGGCAACGACCCGATCGGCAACGCCGAATCCAGATTCCAGCCCTTGGCCGAAACGTTCTGAATCGCCTGCAACAACTGATCGTATTTCTTCTCGTCCGGGGTCAGATCCCCGGCCTTGATCACGTTGAGAATCTCCTGCGTGACTCCGTTACCCCAGTCAGCTGGAATCAGCGACCCCGGCGTCCCGGTCAGCGGGTTTTCATCAATAAACTTGCCGTTCACCAGACCGGCGCTGGGCACACTCTTCGGATAGTCCATCCCGTCATTCCTCCCTAGTCATAATTGATGTGCACCTTGGTATGCGCCGGCGCACTGCGGTGGATCAGGCACTCGAGTGCCGAGCCCGGGTTCACGCCAAAGCGCTCGCCCCAGTAGCTCGCGCCGTAGCGCCGGCCGAGCAGCAAGCGGCCGCCGGTGTTGAGCGTCCACATGAACTGCGCTTCCCAGGTGCCCCAGTGCGCTGCGCCGAAACGCGAGCGGCCCATGCGGGGGGCTTCGTGTTCGGTGATGCTGGCGTTGGGGTAGCCCTGGCTTTTGGCGATGTCGAGGTAGTAACCGACAGCCTGACTGCCGACCGCGAGCAATCTGCGGCGCACGGCGAGGCGGCGGTCGTCGAACAGCGGTGTGGCGCCCAGGCACGGGTCGGGCAGCTCCATCACCCGTTCCCAGTCCGGCACCAGTTCGCTGACGCCGGCCGGGTCCATCTCGTTGAGCAGGTCGGCAGCGCGGGCGTCGAGGCGCGCCAGTTCGACGGCCACGCCTTGCAGCACTTCCTCAAGTTCCGGGACGCGTTCCGGATCCCACGCCGGGCCGCTCGGCAGCAAGGCGCGCAGTTGCGCCTGGTATTGCGCGGCGGTTCTTATGCCCCCCATACGCAGCCTCCGAAGGTCAGCAGTTCGCTTTGCCCGGCAGGCACGTCAGCGGCCGGCGCGGTCAGCGTGTGATCGTACTCACCGCCGGCGCTGCTGATGGCTTCGCGGATATGGCTGATCAGCAGCGGCACACCCAGATCGGCCTCGCGGTTGTGCAGGTCGCGCAGTTGCGCTTCAACGGCGGCGCGCACAGCAGTGGTGTCCGGGTTGACGCTCTTGAAGCGATACACCACCGGCACCTGAATCGGCCGCTGCACGTGTACTTCCGCCGTCACCGGACGCAGCGGTTCGATGTACTCCTGAACCTCCGCCAATTGCTCATCGTTGGGCACCGGTTGCGGGTCTTCGTCACGCATGATGAACACCGTCACTGTGCCTGGCCCGAGCAGGCCGCCACGGCACCAGGCCCGCGTCACACCCGGCACTTCCAGCGCCCAGGTCTCGTAATCGCTCGCCGAACCGCCGTGGGGGATCACGCGATAAGAGCGGATCACCCGCGAGCGCAACGACTCCAGGCTTTCTCGCGCCACGCCACCACTGAGGCCGGGCGCGAGCACCACAAAACTGTTGCCGACTACACCGGCGATCGGCTGCACCGGGTTCAGCGCCAGACCGGCGTCGGCATTACCGAGGCTGCCAGCGTCGAGCGCAGCAATCGTGGTGGTGTTGCTGCCATTGACGGTGGTGCGCGCGGTGGTGACTTTATAGGTACGGCCATCGCTCGCTTGCAGCAGCGTGTCGACATCCAGCACCGCACCGGCGGTCGCGGTAAAACTGACGCTGCCGGTGGCGACTTGCGCCGGTTTGCGTGGCTGGTTCAGGCGCAGCGCGGCGATGCGTTCCAGGGTCGATTCGTCGGCTTTGTCCGGCAGGATCTGCTCGGCAATCCAGTCGAGATAACCGTACAGGCCATAGGCGGCGCCACCGAGGGTGCGGGCCAGCACTTGCGCATCGGACTGGCGCAGCGAATCGCCGGCCAGGTCGCTTTGGGTGCGCTTGATCAGCACCGGCAGCGAAGGGGTTTCAAACGGCATAGATCACCTGCCAACTGTTATCGGGGTTGATGTCCAGACGTTCGCCGTCGGCCAGGGTCAGGACCGTGCGCAGGTTCAGGCGCTGGGCGTCGAGGCGTTCGCTGATGATGTCGATGGCGCTGCAGTGGCCGTCGTCCATCAGCCATTGCAAGGCTTCGCGGGCATAGAACTCGGCGTCCATCTGGGTCTGTCGGGTCAGCTTGACCCGACGCAACAGCCACAGCCGCGAACCGATGCGATCGTCGGCGACGGTGGGAAAGCTGTCGCCCCACCAGCCGAAGCGCTCCTCGTCGTCGAGGGCGTCGTCATCGGCGGCGCGGCGCCAGGTGAACAGGCTGATGAGCACGGCGCGGGTCAGTGCGGCGTGGAGGTTCTGGCTGACAAGCATTATTTGCCTCCTGCCGGCGCACCGGTCTGGCCGCTGCCGGCCTGCACGCCGACGTGCACGTGTTTGATCTGGCTGATGCTGCCGGCGAGTTGATCACCGGTGGAAACGATCTTGCCGGTCTGGTTGATCACCGGCGTGTCGAAGTTCACCGCGCTGCTGGCGCGGATGTTCAGGGTGGCGGTTTCGATGTCGATGATCCGCCCGCGCTTGAAGTGAATTTTGTCGCCCTCGTCGGTGTAGATCGCCACTTCGCCAGAGGCCAGTGACTGCAAGCGATAGCGGCGGTCGGCGACCACCAGGGCGATGGCGTGAGACCGGTCACCGCCGAGAAACGTGACGATGCCTTCGGCGCCGGCCAGCGGGTTGCTGGTGAAACCGTAGGGTTCGAAATGCTCCATGTCGTCGTTCACCTCGCCGGCGGTGAGGCGCATTTGCAGCGATTGCAGCTTGGATGCCGAATGGGCGAGCACGACAGTGCCGCGCGCCAGCAGGCGTGTCAGTAGGCTCATGAATTGTCCTCAAAGATAGGCATCACGCGCTCCACTGTGGGAGCGAGCCTGCTCGCGAATGCGGTGGGTCAGGCGATTTGATGTTGAAGCTGCCAGCGCTTTCGCGAGCAGGCTCGCTCCCACAGGGTTCGGTGTCAGGCTCAGGTTTTTTTCGGGGGGGTGGGATCAGGATCGAAGGTATGCGGTGGCGCCACTTGCAGCGTGGTCACCGAGCCCTGCGCCGAGAGCGAATACGTGACTTTGGAGATCAGCATGTCGCCGTCAAAGCCGAGCACCGGATCCGTGACCTTCACCAGCGTGTTGTGGCGCCACAGATCGCCATTGGCCTGACGCCAGCCCTGCACCTGATAGGTGGTGGTCTGCGCCCGGCCCATGCGGGTGGCGCTTTCCCATTGGGCGCGTTGCTGGGCCAACTCGAACGTCAGCGCGGTGCCCTCGTTGATGATCGTGGTGCGGCGGCGCTTGAAGCTCAGATCAGCCGCGCTGGATTGAACCTCGCTGACGGCCGCCCCGCTCTTATTGTCCGAGCCTTTCTGCTGACCGATCACTCGGTATTCAGAAAACACCTGGCTCTGATCCATCGGCGCGTTCGCCGACAGAATGTTCTTGCCCAACTCCAGCGCGTCACTGGCCCGACCACCACTACCGGGCTTGGCCAGCACCAGCCGGCCCTGCTCGTCATCGGTGGAAAACACCCGGAACAGCGAGAGCAATCGGTCGATCGACTGGAACACCGTTTCGCCCGGCACGATGGTGTGTTTGGCGAGCCGCGCGGTCTCGGGAATTTCGTTGACCACGTACAGCGAGTATTCCGCCGCCAGAGCCTGGACGATGCTCAGCAGCGGTTGCTCCTGCCATTGGTTCGGCCGGTTGGTGGCTGCGCAATCGACCAGATCCTGAGTCTTGGAGCTACCTTCGATGCTCAGGCTGATCTGGCGTCCGTCGTAACTGATCGGGGCCTTGAACACGTAGCCAGTGAGCACCAGGTCCTGGCCAATTTTCACTTCGCACGGGTCACCCGGTTTAATCCGTTGATCCACCGTCTGCCCCGGCCACTGCCAGGTGATGTCGAGTTTGAAGGTGCGAAACTGGCGCTCAAGATCGGCGGTGATTTCCACGCTTTTCCAGCCGCCGTATTCCATGTTGTTGACGGTCAGCGTGACATGGTTATCCATCTCGCTCATGGCTCACTCCCTGGACACTTTTACGTCGTTGGGAGAAAAGCCCGGATGGTTCATCGCGTTGCTCTGCGTCACTTGAGTCACCCGTGTGGCATCGGCAAATTGCTTGTAGGCCACCACCAGCGCCGGCAGGCTTTCCTGAAACGATTTGGTGACCTGGCGCACACCGGATGACGCCACTGCCTTGAGATGCGCAATCAGCGCTTCCTTCACATCGTTAATTGCCTGGTGATGTTTGGGATCGGCCTTGTCCAGCATCGGGTCAATTGCCACCCCGACCGCCTTCTGCAGTGCTTTCATTTCTTCGGTCACCGGCACTTCCTGACGAGTCACCGGTTGATCCGCCTGATGCGCCACCGAAGGTGTCGACGACAGCTTCACCGCCGGAGTCGCCACCGGCATCGACGCTACCCACTGCGCCACTTTCACCAGCATGGTGTCCTGCACCAGATCGGCCATGGCTTGTGCCGCCGCGTTGGTGTCCTTGCCGGTGGTGATCTTCGGCGCATCGGCCTTGCGGATGGCTTCGAGTTGTTGGGACACGTCGGCAATCACGCCACGGTAGCCCTCCTTCGCGAATTCCTTGAGCTCCTTGATATCGCCGAGCAAGCCCTTGAACTCCGCCGCCACTTCCTTGGGCAACTCCTTGACCGCTTTGACCAGTTCGGTGATCTGCCGATACTGCTCGATCAGCGGTTTGAGCTGCTCTTTGATCACCTCATACACGCCGGTCAGGCTGTTGCGCAGATTGGCGATGCCGATCCGCGCAGCCTTGATCAACGTCATCGCCTGCTCGAAGCGCGCCACCGCAGAACCCAACAAAGTGTCAGCCTTGGCCAACAGAACTTTTTGCGTACTGACGGTAGCGGTCGGAAACGGCAACGGCCGGTCCGGGTAAAACTTCAGACTGAACGTCACCAGCCCGCCGTCCTGGCGGGTGTGGGTCATGTCGCATTCGCCGACCTTGACTTGCAAGCGTCCGAGCCACGGATGCACCAATTCACCACTGCCCGCCTCCAAGGCCTTGAGCAGCTTGTCGCGCTGCTCCAGACAATCGGCGCCGATGATGAACGCCGTCAGGTCGTGGGTCTTGGCCTGCTGGCCGAGATCCTCGAAATACGGCAGGTCGCGTTGCGGGTATTCGTGCAACTGACCTTTGCGACCGACCGGGGTTTTCGCCTGATCGATCCAGAATCCGACACCGCGAAACGATGCCGGCAACAAACGGTCACGCCAGTTCATTGGAACCTCCTGCCGACAGCGAGCGATAGCCGATGCGCGAAGACAGCGCCAGGCCCGGTTGATTGCTTTGTGGTTGATCGGTGCGCAGCCCCGCCGGTGCATTTTCGAAGCGCACGGTCAGGCCGCCTTCGAGTTGCGTACGGTTGTTGGCAGCGCTCTGCTGGATCAGGGCGCTGGAGGTTTGTGGCAGCGAACTGCTTAACTTCGGGGCACCGGCAGGCGCTGCCGGGGCAGTACCGGTGAGGGTTGCAAAGACACCGGAGAAATTGCCACCGAACAGTTCTTTAAGCTGCCCGAAAATCCCTTGCAGGTTTGTCCACATGTCGCTGAACCAGGTCAGTACCGGCTGCCATTTCTGCTGGATCGACTCCAGCGGCGACTGGCTGAACAGATCGCCGAAGATGCTCTTCACCACTTGTGCATCCGTGGTCAACGATGCCCACAGACCGGAGAAGTACGCGCTCACGCCATTCCACTTCGCCATGACCGCTTCCACAGGCGCGCTGCCAAACAGGTTTTGAAACTCGTCTTTCAACGGCTGGGCTCCAGCCCTGAGTACGTCCCACAGCGCGAAAAAAACGGGCGCCAAGGGTTGCCATGCCGATTCAATCATCGCCACCGGCGATTGCGTGAAGATCGATTTAACCTGCTCCCACTGCGCCGCGGCGTTATCGGCAACACCGCCAACAAGATTGCCAAACACATTGTTCAGCGAACCCCAGGCGTCAGTAATCGTCTGCACTGGCGACCAACTGAACTTCGCCTTGAGCGCGTCCACACCGGCAGCAGCTTTGGCCTGTGCGCCAGCGAAGAAATCACTGACGACATTGCTCGCGGTTGCAAAAGCCTTGCTCATCACTTCACTCGGCGAGAAATCGAATTTCGCCCTGAGCCTGTCGATACCCGCTTGCGTATCCGCCATGGTGCCAGCGAAGAAATCACTGACAACGCTACTGGCCTTCGCCAACGCCTTGTTCCACACCTCACGCGGTGAGAAAGCGAACTTCGCACTGAGCTTGTCGATCCCTACTTGTGCATCCGCCATCGTGCTGGCGAAGAAATCACTGACAACGCTGCTGGCTTTCGCCAACGCCTTGTTCCACAGCTCACTCGGCGAGAAGTCGAAAGCCGCCACGAGCTTGTCAGTGCCTGCCTGCGCTTTCGATACCAAGCCGTTGTAAATATTGACGACGCTGTCGACGCCGGCAAAAAATTCCGCGCTGATCTCTCCCCACGTTTTGCTGATCAATGCGCCCATCGATTCGACTGCCTGGGTGGTCGCCGCAACTCCAGCGTTGAATTTCGTCGAAACGTAGTCCCACATCCTGCCGAAGAATCCGGAAATCGACGCCCAGTTATTGGTAATCAACCGTGCGCCAATCACGATGATGGCCACCGCTGCCGCGATAGCCGCCGCAATCAGCCCGATGGGCGAGGTCAGAATCCCCAGCACCGCGACCAGCCCCATCGCCCCGACCGTGACCACCGTAAACGCTACGGCAGCGGCCGCCAGCCCTTCGACCAGATACGGATTGTTGGCGACAAACTGGCCAATCGAAGTCATCACCGGTGTCAGCGCCGTGACGATGCCGTTAACCGCCGGCAACAACGCCTGACCGATTTTCAGCGAGATGTTATCCAGCGCCTTGTTGAATTTTTCCAGGTTGGCCGAGGTTTCGCCCTGGACCACCTTCGGCACTTTAAGGCCCTTGAGTGCCCTGGCTTTCTTCGCCAGCGCATCCTGCGCTTCGATGGCTTTTTTGATGCCGTCCTGAAACGGCTTGAGCAAACCACCTTCGGCAATGAAACCGGCCACGTCCAGCGGCTCGAGGCCGCTGTCTTCCATGCTTTTCTTGAATGCTGCGACCTTGCCGCGCAGCCCCTTCATCTCGGTCTCCATTTTCTCGGCGCCCTTGAGCACCACGAGCATGTTGACCGTGACGGGAAAGTTCTGCGGGATCAGGCTCAAATTTGTATTCGCCATCACTGCACCTGCTGCATCGCATTGATCCGTTGCGCGTGCTCCAGCGATTCGCGGAGCACATCCAGTGGCCTGGCCATCATCTGTTCGGGGTCAACCTTCCAGAACCAGGCCAGGTCATAGGCGACTGCGATCAGGTCGGTGATGGCTCCGACGCCGCACTCATGAAAAAACTCGCAACGGCCCAGCTCAGCGCGTTGAGGTCAGCCAGATCGAGCTGGTTGACCGACGACGGTGGAATACCGGCGCACACGGCGATGTATTTGGCCGCCACGTCCATGTCGAGGCTGACTTCTTCGCTTTTGTCGATCTTGTACGGCAGCGCCTTGATCGCTCGCACTTCCTGCACCGTCGGACGGCGCAGGACGAGTTCGGTCAGGGGCTCGCCGTGAGCTTCGATCGCAACCTGAAGCTTCACGGCGCCGCTCATTGCCAGGTCCCCTTGATGCCTTCGAATTTCAGTTCGATGGTGGCGTCATCGCCCTTGGAAACCGGCTCTTCGACCAGATAGGCACCGGCCAGCACGTAGACTTTGCCGTTGCTGAATTCGCAGGTGACGGTGATGTCGGTGCCTTCGATCAGCTTCTTCAGCGGAAAGTCGGCGGTGTGCAGCGCGGTCACTTTGAAGGACGGCGCGACGTCGGTTTCCTTGTAGAAACCCGGTACGACGGTTTCGCGTTTGACGGCCATCAGCGGGGCTTCGCAGCCGCCGTTGATAGTCAGTTGTGCACCGTCGACTTTGACGTAGCAGGTGCCTGCAATCACTTGACCCATGGTGTTACTCCCTTCAAATAAAAAAGCCCACCGGAGTGGGCTGAATGCTTACGGCCAAACGCGGCGATCAGGCCGCGTCGTCGTATTGCAGACGGAACTGGTTGAGCAGTGCGAACACGCGCAGACCGTTGATGTAATCCGGCGGGAACAGCACGTTCACGCGGCTCGGATCCTGCACGTCGCGCTCGACGATCAGGTGCTCGGCGAACAGCTCGGCGTTCTCCACGTGGCCTTCCAGTTCCAGCTTGGCGTACTGCGCAATCAGCTCGCCGCGAATGGTTGCCGGAGTGACGATCGGCTGGCCGGCGCCGAAACGGGTGCCGTCGGAGGCCAGTTTGTGCCGGCCGTATTTGCTGGTGATCACGCTTTGCAGACGACGCACGATGAACGCCGACTGGTGCATGGTTTCGCTGTCCAGGTAGGAGTTGTCAGCCTGACCGTAAGCGTTCTTCTGGTAGGTGGTGATCGAACGCTGGATGCGCACGTAACCGCCTTCGTAGTACGCGGTAGCGATGCCGTAGTTGAGCAGCGACTGCCGCTCGGTCAGAGTGAATCGCTCGCTGGCCGGCGCCGGATCAACACCCGGCAGGCTGCCGCTTTGGGTCGGACGGCTGGCATCGGCGGAGATGAACACCGCGGTGCGCGCAGCCAGTGCGGCAGCTTGTACCCAGAACGGTTGCGGTACGCCTGGCTCCAGCGCCTGAATGGTCATGTGCTGGTCGTTACGTGCCTGGCCAGCAGCAACCAGGGTGCCGACGGTGCCGCGCTTGGCGCTGTAGACGTGACCGAACAGTTGCTTGGCCCAGGACCAGCGACCGGTGCTGTCATCCATCACTGCTTGCCAGGTGTTGAGGGTCGACAGATCCGACCACGGCAGTGCGATGAACTCGAACGGCTCGTCGCCCAGTGCAGCCACGGCTGCGACCTGATCCGGCACACCGGCGCCGCCAGTCATGGCGGTGATCGCAGTGGTCAGGCCGGCCGGGGTTTCTTCGCCGTTGCTCTTGCCCAGGCGATTGAACTGCAGGCTGATGTCGTTAGCGCTGTCGCCGGTCCACTTGGCGTTCAGGGTGACCACACCTTCAGCCGCCGCGGCGCTCACCGGCAGATCGGCGGTGGCGTTGATTTTCTGCGCCAGTGCGGTAGCCGCTTGAGCAGCGGTGGCGCCGTTGACCACGGTGGCCTGCACACGCACACCGGCGACGTACAGGTTGAGCACGCCAGCCTGAGTCGCGGTGCCGGTCAGGGTCAGCACGCCTTTGGCGATGGCGCCTTCAGTGTTGTGCAGCGGCAGGCACCAGATCTCGCCGATCGGGTCGGCCTTGCGGAAGGTCTCGTACATCGAGGCGAGCATCGAGCCCTGACCGCCGATGCTTTTTGCCAGCGCGACGCTGGAGACCAGCACCAGTTTGCCGACTTCAGTCGGAGCGATGTTGTCGTTGACCTGAGCGACGATCAGACGGCGCATGGCCGAAGTCGCACTATTGGCGGCCGAGTTGTCCATTTCGGCATAGAACAGCGGTACACGAATGTCCGCAGGGATGTTGCTGAATCCGATCGCCATTATTTGGCTCCCTGTGCTTTGACTTTTACGGTTTTAAGAGTGATATCGCCGTCGGCCAGACGTCGGCGCCACCAGGCGCTGTCCAGCACTTCACGGCCTTCTTTGGGCAGCAGATCGCCCGCTTCCGGGTCAGGCACGGCACGGCCAGCGGCCGGCAGTACGGTGATGCGATTGCTCATGGGGTTACGTCTCCAGAGAAAGTCAGTTCCACGCGCCCGTCAGGGCCCGGGTGTTTCAGATTGGGGTCGGCCGGGTCGATCGCATCGACCCGCACGGTGACCCCGGTAAAGGACGACAAACCGTCCAGTTCACGTTCGTGCCAACTCTCCGCAGGCTGACTCGGCAGATTGCGGCCGAGCTGGAACTCGGTAAAAAAGCGCAGCCGATAGAAGGCCCGGCTGCTGTTGATCGAGACCATCTCGCCGCCGTCGTAGACGATGGCGCTGTAGTTGGAATCGGGCTTGAACCCCACCAGCGCGCGCCACAGTTCGGCGCGCAGGTCGTGCAACAGATCCAGCGCTTTTGTGCTGTCGCTGGCGTCGAGCGCCAAGACGATTTCGAAGCGGTCGCGGATCGGTTGCGCGGTGAGGTTTTGTGCGGTGCTGGTGCTGGCGAGATCCGCCAGGGGCAGAACATGGGCCGAGGGTGTCGGCAGATCGGCATTGCCTTGCAGCAAGGCCAGATCGACACCCACCGCAATGTGGTTGGCAAGGCTTGGGCATTGCCCACGCAGCTGCGTGAGGATCGGGGTGATCTTCATGGTGGTGTTCCAGAGTTGAATGAAAAGCGGTCTGCAGAACACTGCAAAACCTGTGGGAGCTGGCTTGCCAGCGATGGCGGTGGATCAACCGGCATCTCTTTTGAATGGGTTGGCCTCTTCGCGGGCAAGCCCGCTCCCACAGGGATCTTCATCGCAGTGACAAAGCGGGGAATCAGTCCTTGGCTTCGGCTTTCGGGTCGAGGCACGCGGCATCGATCACGCAGCGATAGCTGTTCTCGCGATTGCCGCTGGCGGTGACTTTTTCGATCGACCAGCGCCCACGCATGAAGTCGGGCCAGGTCTCATCGAGCAGCACAAGGCCTTCGGCGGCCAGCAGTGGATTGCCGGGGCAGGTGATTTTCACCTTGTATTTTTGCCGGAGCATCTTGCGCACTTCGCCTTCGCCGACGGCGATCGCATCGGCTTCGCTGGGTTGTTTCTGGCGCAGGGTCTTGAACGGCGCAAGCCCCGTTTCAACCCAGCGCAACACGCCGGCAGCACCATCCCAGAAACAGGTCTTGCAACCCTTGGTCTGCTCGCGGGCAGACTCCTCCAGCGTGGCGCTGACGAACGCGTGATCGCCGGGACGGTTGTTGCTGGTCACCGACAAGATCACGTCCGCCAACACCTGGCCCGACAACGATTTGGTCTGGCCGGGACGGGCCAGCACGTACACGTCGTTGTAGGGTTTGGTCACCGCGTTGTACTTTTTCGCCAGGCGCGTCAGAAAGCTCATGTCGGTTTCGTTGGACTGGTCGACGTGCTCGATCCTGATCATCGCCACCTCGGGCGCAACGCGCGGTGAAAAGCCATGGCTCGAAACCAGTTTGCGAAACAGCGCACCCAAGGTGGTCGGGCCATGGCTGGCCGTGCGACGTTGCTTGAAGCCCGTTTCGTCATCCTTGCTGAACGGTGCCGCCGTAGCCACCAGCGTCAGGCGAAACGGGAACAGCGTCGGCGTCAGGCGCGTCACTTTGAACTGGCCCTTGTCGACCATTCCCGACTCCAGATAACCGACCTCAAGGCCGATTTTCCCGCCCAGATCCGGCAGCCCTTCGAGGCCTTCAAGATCGATCGTCAACGTCAGTTGATCGGACTCGAAACCGGCTGCATCGATGTGTTCCCAACTGATCAGGCGTTGATTGAGCAGGGCCGAATGGGCCCCGTAGAGTCTTACCGCCGGGGTGAAACCCAGTGCCATGCAACCTCCTTAATCCCAGGCCGTGAGCGGTTTGATCGTGGCCGGTTTCGAGTCGAGTTCCGGCAACGTGACCCAAACACCCGCCGGCAGGATCGGGCCGTGTTCGGCCAGGGTCGGGTTGAGTGTCCACAGAGCTTCTTCGGCGGCGTCATCACTGCGCCCGGTTTCGCGGTAGAGCAGCAGATTCACTGAATCACCGGCCACGCTTCGTACCTTACGCATTGTTGAACTCCGTTAACCCAACCACCCACTTGATCACCATCGCGGTGCCGTCATCGATGACCTCGCTCTGGTTCTCGTCGATGCTGTTGATCCGCCACAGGCCCCAGTTGCGCCCGATACCGTCAATCAACGGCAGCGGCACCCGCTGTGCCTGAAGTGCGCGTAATTCATCGAGTCGATCCATGGCCACGGCATACATCGAGGTGCCGCTGATGGTCAGCGATTCCGCTTTCTGCCCGGTCTGAGTGGACTTGGGTTTGCTGGTCAGGATCTGGATGTCGCTCCAGCCTCCGTCGGACTTTCGCGCCAGCGTGCTGTAGGCGAAGTTGCGCGACAGGCCGAAGATGAAACTGCCCAGCGCCATTTGTTGTTTCATCAGGCGACTCCATCGGTGAGGGCTGCGTCACGGCGGGTGGCGAGGGGGTTGTTTGTCAGCAACGGCAGGAACTGGCCGTGGAATTGCCCGCTCAGTTGTTGCCCGATAATCGTGCGAATCTGCTCGGCAGTATCTGGCGCCGGACAGGTGACCTGGATCAGTGGGGAGAAGGTGACTTGCTGGTTTTGCGTCTGCGCGCTCGGCAGTTCTTTGGCAACCTCTACCGGCGGGGCGAGTTGGTTCGGTGCAGGCGTCGCGAGTTTTTCACCCAATGCGCTTCCCCACTGATTGCCATAGTAGGTGCCAGCTGCTCCGCCAACCCCTCCACCGACAAGTGCCCCGGCAGGACCGGCGAAAGCCCCCAGGAAGGCACCAACGCGCGCCCCCAGGTAATTTCCAGCAACCCCACCCACCAGGCCGCCCGCTCCTCTGGCTGTTTGTTTGCCATCGGCATCGAGCAAGCCGTTGACCACGTCCATACCGGAGTCGAGCATCATCAACGGCATACTCAGAGGGCCAGCTACACGACCGATACGGGCACCTTGACTGACCAGACTTCGGCCTGGACCGGATGTCAGGTATTTAGCTCGGTCAAGCGCAACGGATCCCAGAGTCTTGGCATTGCTAAGCCCAGCGGAACCCCAAGTCTTGGCATTGTTCAGCGCAACGCCCCCCCAAGCCTTCGCACCGTTAAGCGCTGCGGAACCCCAGGATATGGCAGTTGTGCCGACGAACTTGAGGTTGTCGATAGTGGATGTCGTTCCTCTAATGCCCTTGGCCAGCATCGATCCAGCGACCTGCACGCCCTTGATACCGGCAATACTCAAAATCAACGTCCGCGCGAGCTCCGGTGACTCTTCAGCCATGCTGCTCAAGCCATCGGTCGCCCACGCCATCACCCCCGTGAGCCTGTCAAAATCAGGCAGCACAGCAGCGCCAGCGGAGCTAAGGAGACGATCTTTCTGAGCGGTGAAAATGTTCCAGCCCGTTTGCGACGTATCCGACAGCTTCAGCGCAGCCTGATTGACTGCTCCGCCCTCCTCGCCTCGCGCCGAGGATGCGTACTGCTGTTTATCTTTGACGAGATCAAATGCACCTCGCACATCAGCGCTGCGCTCGAGCATTTTCACAACCGGCTGGTCGATCGAAAAAAGCGTCATCGCCAGGCTGGCTTGCTGCTCGGGGGATTTTGTCTTCAGCGCCTCAAGCACCTTGAGAATCGCGCCGGGGGCGTCCCCTTGCATCTGCGCAGCGAGGGCCTTTGGATCGAGGTCAAGTTGAGCGATCACCGCTTTCTGACTAACTGATGCGTTGTCGCCCAACGCCAGCGTCGTGGTGATCCTCTCCAGTGCCACTCCGGCGTCAGCCCTGTTGACGTTGACATTGAGCATTGCCGCAGCAAAAGCCGCAGTCTGTTCGGGACTCAGCCCCGCACCTTTTGCCGAAGCGCCGTAGTTGCTGAGGATCGAACCAATGTCAGCCACCGTGGCACTCAATCGGCTTCCCAGCACGCTGGTGGCATCGGCGAGGTCGAGGGTCTTGGCTCGGTCGAGCCCCATTGAGGTGCGCCAGCCGATCAGCAGATCCGCAACATCCGGCGCCTTCATCTCAAAGGCTGTGGCCGTGATGCCAGTGTCTCGAGTGAAATCACTGAGGTCTTTTTGCCGAGCGGCTTCATTCTTCTGTTCGCTGCCAACTCCACCCTTGACACCGGCATACATCACGCCTGCCAGATCCAGCACCGTGGTACCGCCGGCTGCCACTTTGCGCTCGGCGGCCATTTTCTCCAACGACACCCGCAACGCATCGCGTTGATCGCCCTCAACGCCTGCAACCCGTCCCAGTCGCGCCATCGTGCTATCAAGGTTGATCGCTGGCTGCAGGTATTTGAAAGGTTGCGTTGCGCCATTGACGCCTGACGGTTTCGACTCAGCTCCCACGGCCGCGCTGCCCGCTAGTGCTGGCCGGTCATTGAGAGACTGTTGCAGCGAGCGCTGTGAAATCAGCACAGCGTGTATCGACCCCAACACATCCCTGAGCTGAACCTGCTCGGCGGTCAGATTTCGCAATTCGCTGGTGGCATCGGCCAGCGCCAGGCTTAGCCCGGCAACACTGCCGTCAAAGTTCGAAGCAGGTGTTGCGGCTCCTGCTGACATCGTCGGAGCCATCAAGGCGGCAGTCTTGCTGGCCGTGCTCAATGCCCGGGTTTCTTGATTGACCTCAGCGAACGTCAACGCATAGTTATCATCTGCCATGCCGCTCTACTCCTGTTTCACGCCAAGGCGAGTGATCGCTATGTCGTAGCGGCGCAACGCCTTTTCGGCGTCCCATTCCAGAATCTCCGCCTCACTTACCGGGTAAATGAGCGGGACGATATCGAGGATTACTTCGATGTCGCGTTCCGAAAGTAGGCCGCCGGCTGGTTTAAAAAATCGTCGATGCGCACCTGCAATTGGGTCCAGTCAGGGACGCTCAGCTGGGCCAGATCGGGGATCATCAGACCGGTGCAGTGGGCAGTGATGAACTCGGCGCGTTCCTTGGCCGTTTTCAGTTTCTTCATCACTTTGGTGGCGCGCAGTGCGGGCATTTCCAGCGACAACGAGGTCACGGTGCGGCCGGTCACGGCGAGCGGTTGCAGCAGTTGCACTTCGTCAGGATCGTCGGACTTTTCCGCGTCCTCGACCTGCTCCAGAAAGTACGCCGCCGGACGGGTCGACATCTCGTGCACGTACTGGGCGATGCTCACGTAGTCCGGGCGTTTCAACTGGTCGAGTTCCTTGACCGACAGGCCGGTGGCGAGCAGCGCCAGTTCGAAGAACTGATCGTCTTCATCATCGCCGGCGCGTTCCAGCGCTTCTTTTTGCGCGGCGTAGAACAGTGGTTTGAGCTGAATCTGTTCGATCTGCGCGCCGTCGTCGCCGGTGATCGGCGACAGCAGGTCATGCTTGGGTGGCATCCACGACATTTATGAATTCCTTGGTGATTCTTTTAGATCCACTGTGGGAGCGAGCTTGCTCGCGAAAGCGGCCTGACATTCAGCATTGATGTCCACTGACCTGGCGCCTTCGCGAGCAAGCTCGCTCCCACAGGGTTTTATAATTGCCTGTAAAACGGGGTTACGGCATCAGCACCGCACGACGCGCATCACCGAGGATATCGACGCCGTTAAGCACGAATTTCTGGGTGCGCACGTCGATGTCGATCACCGGGATGCCGTTTTCCAGGCGGTTGTAGGTGCGGCAGGAGAACTCCAGAGTCGTCAGGGCTTTGCCGCCCATCTTGATCGCGTCTTCGCCCATGGTTTTGAGCTTGCCGCCGATGGTGTGATAGGTGAACCAGGTGTTGCCGTCCTGATCCTGACCGGCTTCACGCACGTTCAGCAGGATGTCGTCGCCCAGCTTCACACCCATCGCCAGCAACACTTCTGCACCGGTGCCTTGCAGCTTGAGCGTGGCGTTCAGCGGCTTGGCGCTCTTGGCCATTTCCTCAACGATGAAGCGCCCGCCCGTCATGCTTTCCATGTCGAAATCGATTTTCGGCGGGGTGAACTCTTCCACGGTCGCCGACAACGGCAAACCTTGCAGGGTGGCCGCGATGGCCTGTCTTACGCGGTTGGTAAACATTAGAGAACGTCCTCCAGGAACTGCTCGATGATTTCATCGCGGGCGTTGAGTTGATAAACCATGTGTTCGTTCGGCGCGTAGCGGCCGTAGTCGATGACCACGTACCAGGTGCCGTTCTTGTACTTCTCGACGCTGTTGAGTTCCGGGTGCAGATAGACGCTGCCGCCAGGAATGGTTTCGTCGGCGACCAGGGTCTGCAGCCAGTCGTTGATGCGTTTGACCTCCTGATCCATGAACGACTTGGTCAGGTTCTTGGCCATGGCTTTCTGGCCGGCCTTGACCAGCTTGCGGCTAATCGCATCTTCAAGGCCGACGTAGCTGATGAACTTGCCGGTAATCGAACGGTTACCCAGCAGCGAGAAGCCGCCGAGCACGGTGCGGGCGTAGTAGCTGACGCCGTAACGGTTGAGCAGATCGCCTTCGGTGGAGGTGTCGAGGATGTTGTACTCAACGACCCGGGACACGTCTTCGGCGTAGGTCACCTGGTTGCCCGGGCTTTCCCACTGCTTGACCTTGGCCAGTGCGGCAATCGCCAGACTGGACGGCGCGAGGAACACATTTTTCTTTGCCGCTTTCGAGTACACCGCCGGCATGTTGTGCACCACCAGGCAACGGTCGAAACCGAGATCGGCGCCGCCCAGTTCCTGGCTGTAAGTCACTTGATCAGCGACCGAGGCATCCTTGCCGTCCAGCACCACACGGGCCTTGATGCGTTTGCCGAACGAAGCGAACTCGCTGGCCACTGCTTTGGTACCGGTGAAGCCCGGCGCGCCGATGATGGTCAGGTCTTCCGGGACACTGCCCAGTGCCGCCAGACCGAGCTTGCGGCCAGTGGTTGGATCGACGCCGCCGATCACTGCGTTGACGGTGTCGGCCGGGGTCGCGCCCGCTTCGACGATCACCACGTACACCGGCACCTTGACCACTTTGAGGATCTGGTAAACCGCGTGATACAGCGTGCCCTCTTCGGCGCCGGTCGGATCGAGCAGCGCGTGAGTGGTGAAGTTGTTGATGCGGAACGGTGCGTTGCGCGGAATCAGCGGATCGGCTTTCGGCGCGGTGCCGACCAGACCGATGACGTTGTCACCCAGGCCACCCATGGCCTCGGGGGATTCAGTGGCATTGACGGTAATGCCGTTGTGCTCGAAGTTCAAAACCTCAGCCATGGTTAGTCAGCCTTCTTGGCAGCGGCCTTTTTGGCCTGGGTGGAGGGTGTTTTCAGTTCCAGTCGACCGGCGCTGTGCAGCGCACTGGCCTCGACGTCGAGCAGATCAAGGTCTTGACCGACGCTCGACCAGTGCCCACCGCCGGTGGGGAATGGAACGAGCACGGTGTAGGTTTGGCGGGTTGCCATTTTTCGTTTCTCCATAAACGGGAAAGCCCCTCAAAGGGAGGGGCTTGGCGGGTGTTGATTTGTTTTAAGCGGACAAGAAAACGCCCCGGGGTGCAGGGGCGTTTTACTGAAGGTTTGGGACTGGCGTTTCAGGCAAGGAATCTGGCCAGCCCTCGGTCAGCATTTCGTTGCCGAACGTTCCTGCTCGAGCAGACTCGGACAGCGCTTTTTCCCGATCAAAACAGGCCTGAACATGAGACCGTACAGCCTGTGCAATTTGCAGGATCTGTTGAGCTGTCAAATCGACAAACCCGGCAACAGACTTGTAGCTGCAACGATATTCAGGATCGAGCATCGCGGAAACCGCCATTCCAGCAATCAGCGATTGACTGTCACGGGATGAATCGATAATCAAACCGGCGACCACGATACCCGAACCTTCTCGGCGAAATCGCTCCTGCGCAATCAGGTCCAATTGGCGCTTCAAGACCAGCTCGCCGTTCGCGAAACCAAATGAGTTTTCCAGTTCCTGAAGGGTGGGTTCATGGTCGAAGAGTACTTCACCGTCAGCCAATGGCCAGTCCGAGGCGACACATCGAAAGGTCGTCCCCACATTTGAGTAGGCTCTCAACATAGATGACTCCTTAAAAAGTGTATTGGGAGATGTGGACATCGTTTGCACGAGAGACCGACGCATAGAGACGGTAATAGATCGTCTGTGGAGTCGCCATGACCAGGTCCGAGAACGGACTTAGAACACCCAGTCCGACGATTCCACCAATGCCGCATGCTTTCATACCTACTTCGGTAACATCCGGAGAAAGCCCCAGAGAGCCACCGCCCGGAAAATCAGCGCTACCAATGTAATGAATGTAGCCACCGACGGTTTTTGCATTCTTCGGAACAACAGAGGCCAGCGAGATCGGTGTCGGCGACATCGACATGCCGTTTTCCAGCACTACCGTCCGAGCAATGGAAATTGAACGCTGATGTTGAATGCCGGGGTTCATCAATCGACTGGCACCGGTTTGCCACACGCTGACCAGCGCACTGGCGCTATAACCGGCGGGCATATTAGTGCCCGCATAAATTTCAGGAGCGGTACTCAATGTCGCATTGACGCCCAGCAGCTTCGCAACCTTCAACTCGGGGTTGTAGATGACGTAAATCCCGACACTGCCGTTTGCTGGAGCGATACCGGTGTCCATGCCACCTGCACCGACGGTTGTCAGATCGAGCGATAGATTGAGATTCGCCAACTTGTACTGCGCGACACCCGGCTGCTCGACAATCAGTTGATCAGCAGTAACCGTTGCAACGGAAGCCGCGACAGGCAGCGATACTCTCAGATTACGCATGGCGCCTACTTCCGCACCATTTAGGCGAGCCAGTTTGACTTCAGTAGCCAGAGAGGCGATATCGATGCTTCCCTGATTGATCGGTGCGTTCCAGGCTTTGATGCACCACATGACGGCGAGGTTTCGAGGCCTTGACCGCATGAAGTCCACGCCGATATAGGCGGTACCCGGAGTCTGCACTCCATCCATGTTGAGCCCTTGCGAGGCAGCAGTAGTCGTGCCATTAACCGTCACGGACTCGACAACCGCCGGAGTCGTGTCGTACTCAAGCCCAAGAACCCTCACATGTTTGGGGTCATTCAGGTTCGGGATCGGCAGATTGACACCATCACCATCGCCATAAGTTGCGGTGCCTACTTGCCAGCTACCAATTGCCCGCCCCGTGTCAGCACCACGCCCATGATCCCAACCACGGAGAAACTCACCGCGCGAATCCGGCAAGCGGAAGTTGCCCGCGCCCTCATCTCCCTTGTTGTAAGTGGTACCGAGAAAAGCCGCCAGATCCGGATAAGTCGCAATGCTCTGCACACTGCCATCCAGTTCCAGATAACCCGGCGCGACGATCCCCGTTGGGAATGCCAGAACGGCCCCCACCGGAACAGCGGATTTGAGCCGTTCGACTTCCTTGGCCAGTGCGGCTACATCGATGGTTCCCTGATTGACCGGGGCGTTCCAGGCTTTGATGCACCACATGACGGCGATGTTGCGTGGGCGAGTTTCATTTCCCCCTGCATTGACGGTAGTTGTGGGCGACGTCAGATTGTTTGAATCAGGCCCTGAAGTTGCCAGATACCCACCCGTAGCGGGAGGTGTTACGACACCGTTAACAACTCCAGCGCCCGTACCCCCAAAAGGGTCAATGTTTGCAGCTACGCTGTCAAAGTACCGGTGACTGTGACTTTTATAATCATCAGCCTGAAGGCTACCGACTTGACGTCCCAGGTCGACTCCCCGTCCATGATCCCAACCGCGTAAAAATTCCCCACGCGCTTCCGGCAAACGGAAATTCCCGACGCCCTCATCACCCTTGTTGAACTTGCCTCCCAGATAAGCGCTCAAGTCCGGGTAAGTCGCACTGCTCTTGACGCTGTTATCCAGCTCCAGAAAACCCGGCGGCGGTGCATCCACCGGGAACGCCACAATCGAACCCACCGGCAATGCCGATGCCTTGGCAATCAACGCCTCGACTTCAGCCTTGGTGTAGGAATCCTTGATGCCAAACCCGGCCAACGTTTCAGGATTCGCACCTGCCGTCGCTCGACCATATTCATCAACCGTCAGACTCTTGTATGTACCCGCAGCAATCCCGGTACGCCCCGCGAGCATCTTGAACGTCAGCGCCGTGGTGCCGAGGGTGATCGGCGCGTTGGTGGTCAGGTGCCACAGCGAATCTCCGTTCGCCGTGCCCTCCTCCACCATGACCGTCAGGCCCGGCGTGACCTTTGCACTGATATTGGCATCCGTCGCCCGCACCCAGTCGCCATTGGCGACAATCCACAGGCCGTTGTCCTTGGCCAGCGTCTGGTTCGCCAGCAGCACACGGTCGCCGGAAATCACGGCCACGCCGTCGATCTGTTGCGCACCGTTCAGCACGATGTTGGTAGAGGCCGCGACGCGCACCGATTGCTTGCCATCGAGTTTGCCGAGTTCTTCGGCGAGGTAACTCATGACCCAGGCACGGGTGGCCTTGACCACGGTGTCGTCGATCAGCAGCGTTACCAGCGATGCATTGCTGGTCTCGAAAATCGAGCGAATATAGAACTCTTTGCCCGAGCCCGACGTGGCTAACACCGGTTTGAACGACTCCGGATATTTGACGATCGCGTAGAGAATCCCGGTGTCGGTCCAAAGCCCCGCTTCACGCACGTACCAGCCGCCGACATCCGGCGGAATGGTCACTTCGGCGAGAAGCCAGCTCGGATTCTTCTCGTCCTGGAACAGGGCGTTGAGCGGCCCGCGCCAGACTTCGCGTTTCAGCGCGGTGGCGGTCGCGGCCGGGTTGTAGACCGCGCCGCCGCCGTCGCCGACAGAAATCTGCGTCAACTTGATCGGCACGCCCGCGGCCTTGCACGCCGTTTCGTAGGCAATCCCTGCGTTGGTGAGCAGGGTGTAATAGTCAGCCATTCAGGCCCCCTGAGGATAAATAGTGGATGTTTCGACGGTGTACATCGCGGCGGCCATGAACGCCTCGCCAGAGGTTTCGAGCCCTTCGATGAACACTGGATAAACCGTGGTCAGCTCACCGCAGAAAGTCGCGGCGGCGATGCAATGGCTGCCGAATGCGCTCAAGCCAACCGTCACCGAGAGAATGTCCCGTTCGCTCTTGGCATCGGCCAGGCGTCGGTCGAGACGGGCGTCGATTTCTGCGCTGTAGGGTTGCTCGCTGAAGGCCCGCACGGAGAAGCTGTAAGGCACGCCGGGCGGCGTCTGTTCGTACCAGGCGCGGACTTCGGGGCGCAGTTGCAAACCCTTGGCCGCGTTCTCCAGCGCCTTGCGAGTGCCGGCCTGCCGCGCGGTGGGCCAGGCCAGTTCGACGGTCAGGCGCTTTTCCGCTTCCGGTGCGCTGGTGCTCCATTCGGAGACACCGCGATCCGCTGCCAGATACGGCAGGAATCCGACCGGTGTTTCGCTCGGGTTCATCAGTTCGGGGAACGGCGGCACGATGCGATCAAGCAATGCGCCAAAGCCCAGATCCAGCCCGCGCTCGAGTGCCGAGCTGTTGGCCGGCAGCAACGTCGGGCTATGCGTTGGCTCACTCATAGCGTCAGCACCTCGACCTCGACCGCCGTGCAGTACGGCGCCTGAAACGCCGTGGTGACGATCGGCGCCAGCGGTTCAAGAATCTGCAGTTGCACGGCGCCAGCGCTGTGCAGTGTGTAGTCGATCCAGCTCGGGTCGACCCGCCCTTCGAGGCGATGGCAACTGTCGGCGTAGGCCTGCAATTGTTGCTGCGCGGCGACTTTGGTCAGGCCCGAATCGGGGCCGGAATTGATCTTGGCCACGACACGAATCTTGTAGCGCTGAATGTCGGCTGCCTTGACCGTGACCAGATCGGTTTCCGGTCGCACATCAGGGCGGGCGAAGTGCTGACGAACGCCATCCAGCAACGCTGCAGACGGAGTGCCATCGCCGTCTCGCGACAACACCGTGACCTGCACTTCGCCCGGCGCCGTGCGCCGACCATTGCCGTCCTTGACCTGTGCCGCCAAGCCGTCCGGGTTGAAGGTGTAGGTGACGTTCACCACACCGCCATCGCTGGATTCGACCTTCACCGTTGGCCGTTCACCGAGGGTGAATACCTCGCGGCGATACTGCATTCGCGAACCCGCAGCCGGGGCGTGCGGTGCCAGGTAATAGCGCAGCCGGGCGTCGTCGTCGCTTTCATAAATTGGTGGTACCGGCGGGAATGCCGCAGGGTCACCCGCATCGAGCAACTGCCTTTCAAGGCCCATGTCCGCCAGCCGTGCATCGAGGTTGCTGCCGGTCGCCCACCACGCCAGCATCTGCTTGATACGGGCGTTGTATTTGCGTTCGTGGGTTTGCAGGCGCACGCAGAAAGCTTCCAGCGCGAGGGTCAGCAATTCGCTTTCGTTATCGAGGCTGGTCTTGAGTTTCGCCGCGCTGTCCGGCGCCCGGGTGCCGACGTATTCGACAACGAAGGTCTTGAACTCGGCAAGCAAGTCTTCGAAGGCGTCGACAGTGATCAGCGCCGGTTCGGCCAATTGGTTCTGGCCGGGGATCAACATGCTCATGTCACGACCTCGAATGTCTGTTGACGGTTTTTCCAGGTGCCGGCGAAACGCAGCAGCAGACCGGCGCCCTGACGGCTGGCGACGATCACGCTCGGCTGAAAATCGCTGATCCCGTTCTGCGCGTTGTAGAACGCCTGAGCCGCGTGGCTCTGGGCCAGAAGCAGAACGTCGTCACCGAGGTTCTGCCCCAGCAGCGTGGGGATCAGCGAGCCATAAAGGGGCCTTTTTTGCCGGGTGCCCAGCGGCGTGGTCAGGGCCCGGGTCGCGCGCTGCACAAACTGCAGCCAGTCGTCGACCGTGGCCCCGGAGTCTCTATCGATTCCGATCATGGGAAGCTCTTGATTCAGGGGCTGATGACGCGGCCCTGGTGATCCACCAACGGGCCGCTGAAGTGCACGCCCGAGGCGTCGATGCTCAGGCCGACGCCGCCCAGTTGCAGGCTGATCAGCTGTGGCGTCATCGTCAGTTGTGCCGGGCCGATGCTCAGTGCAAGCGATTCGCGAGAACCGGTGAAAGCCGCCGGGCCGTTCTGCCAGTGCAGAATGTGTGTGGCGTCGTCGTAGCCGCTTTCACTGCCATCAACGTGCACCCGGCGCGTCAGCGTCGGTACCGTCGCCGTCGGTGGAAAGCGGTCACTGTTCAAGCCGAACAACGCCACGCTTTGCGCGCCGCTTTCACCGCTGCCGTAGTTGAGCAGCAGACACTGCTCGCCCACGCTGGGAATTCGTGACTCGCTCTGCGCTCCGGCGCTCGGGTTGAAAAACTTGATCGCCGGTGTGAGCAGTCCACCGTGGCTGACCTGGCAGGTGTTGCTCGCGGCATCGACGGTCTGACAGACACCGATGCGACAGAAACTCTCGGCGCGGCGGTGCAGGTCGTCGATTTCCGCTTCCATCTCGGCCAGCCGCTCGATAATCGGCCCCAGTTGCATGCGCAGTAGTGCGTCGAACATCGGTCAGGCCTCCAGCGCGGTGTATTGGTCGGGGTCGTCGATGTCGCTGACTTCCCAGGTACGGGCGAATTTCGGCGTGCCGAGCGGGTCGTCGAGCAAGGTCGGGCCGAGATAGAGGGTCTGGGTGAAAGTCAGGGTCCAAGCCTTGTATTGCTGATCGGCGCGTGTGAGCACTGACGGCAGCCCATCAATGTTCATCGGCAAATCGCATTGATCGCCGGGCAGGCTCCAACGGTTGTCGGTGATCAGGTTTTTCAGCACCGCGATCAGGTCGCAGGCGGCAAATGCGCTCGCAGAAAGTGCCGGAATGACTTGCAGCGATACCGTCATGACGTGGGCAATTCGCCCGTCAGCGGCACGTGCACCGGGTGCATTACGGTCGAAGTCGATCAATGCCCAGGCCTGAGCGCCGGGTGCCGTGAAGTCGTCATGATTGCCGACCTGCAGATTCAGGCCGGCGCTGTTGCGCAAGGTTGTCGCCATCGCCGTGAACAGCTGCGAAGGCTGCTGGATCGGTGCGGGCATGCATGACCTCCTTTTCAATTGTCCACGCGCAGCCCCGCCGCATCAGTTGCAGCGAGGCAGGAAAGTGTTGAGTTACTGGGGATCGCGCGGCGGGGGAACTTCGCAGACGCCGATGCGCTTGGCGGCCCAGCGTTCGTACAGACCGATGGCGACGTCGGCACCGGCCATGGCGGTCAGGCAACCGAAGGCACCGGCGGCCCAGATGGATAGCCCGGCGGCGTACAGCAGCATGATCGCCGAGACGCCGCAGATCATGCAGGCGCCGGAGCGCAGGGCCAGACGCCGCAGCAATGACCAGCCACGAGCGCCCTCCTTGTCGGCGCGCCACATTTCGCCGGACACCCCGCCCACCACGGCAAGGAGGATGACCAGCCAGATCGGCATGTCCGCCAACGCTTGTTGCTCGTTTGTCATGTCACGCCTCCTGGTTCTAGTTGATGAGTGTTGTGTGTTGGGTTCAAGCGATGTCTCTTCAGGTAGGCATTCCAAAAAGCCCGGCGTTGAGGCAGGGCTTTTCAGTAATGCGCTCCAGATTTTGATAACGATGGATTTGAATCAGAAGGGGGCGACTGGCCACACGATAGTTGCGGGATAATCCGGCTGTTTATCGACGTCGCTGACGGCGATGCAATATTGTTTGTACGCCAGCAGCAGGGCTTGCTCTGTTGGAGTGGCAATGCCGGTGTCAACTTTGTAATTCAGCGAGTTGAGCAGCAGCCAGCCCGCAGCGAAATTCAGCAACTGCCATTTCTGCTGTTCAGCTTCATTGCGCAGGTCTTGCTCGGAGGGCGGCGTGAACGTCCAGACGCCATCGAATGTTGCGCCCCAGCCGACGCGAATCTGCGTATTACCTGTTACATCAACCCAAAACGAAGTTGGCGAAGCAGGTGCTTCCGGGCTGACTTCACTTTCCTTGAGCTGGGTAACTTTGCTGTACTCAACCAGTGCATAGAGATTCATTTAGTCTTCCTTTGTGTAGTGTTAGCGATGAACGTCGTGATGAAACCTGGCAGGCATTCCAAAAAGCCCGGCACTTAGCCGGGCTTTTCAGTAATGCGCTCCTTCGCCTTCCTTCAAATCCTGTATCCGAGAAGGAAGCTGACTTTTCGGCGCTACTGGCGCGGTACGAGTCCATTCAAATTGTTTTTCCGACCGCGGTCCCTGCCCGCCGGATAACTGCTCTTGGTGCTTTACGCTGCACACCCGGGTCAGTTGCCAACCCTCTGAACCGTTGAGGCCGGTTCATCGCTGCCTGTTCTTGTGGAACTAAAGAGCTGTTGTTGCCAGCCGCTTTGTCGAGCGGCTTGGTGGCAAGAATATGCATGGATGCATATACAGTCAATGCATAAATGCATTTATTTATGCGAAGGAAATGCACGAACGCATGCAGGCCGCATAAATCAAGGGCTCGAGGGTTTTATTCAGGCGAAAAAAAACCCGCTAGGAGGCGGGTTTCTTTGACGGGTGAAAATCTATCGGGCGTACATGCCCCACCAGAAGACGTGACCGAGGATGACGATCTGCTCGTCCTGCATATCCTGGAAGCTGTAGTCCTCGTCCGGATGTTCATCGCGGTTGAAACTGCGCAGACGGATACCGGTCGGCAGGCGATAGAGCTGCTTCACGCGCAACTGGCCGTTGTGGTTGATCGCGTACAGATCGCCATCGATGATATCGCCGATGCCGCACTTGCCGGCATTGACTCCGACCGTGGCGCCGTCACGCAACACCGGCATCATGCTGTTACCGCGCACCGTCACGCATTTGGCCTGGTCGAACTGCACACCGTTATGGCGCAGGCTGCGTTTGCCGAAGCGCAGGCTAGAGCGTTCGCTCTCTTCGATGACGAATCTTCCTGATCCAGCAGCCAATTCAACCTCACGAAGAAAGGGCACCGACACCTCGTCGTCATCGACAGGGGTATCGTCGTCCCACAGGCTTATGTCCTTGAGTTCCGCATGCACGTCATCGCGCGCGCCACCGGTCGCGATCGCGACATCGGCGCGGCCACGTAATTGATCAGTGCTCACATTGAAGTATTCGGCGATCTTCGAGATGTGTTTATCCGAAGGATCGACGATCTTCCCGCTGAGAATCCGCGAGAGCGTTGATTGAGGCACGCCGGTGCGACGGTGGAGCTCCGTGGGGGAGATCCCGTGTTGGTCGAGCAGTGCTCTTAAGACGGAGGATACGTTGCGTTTTTGCATAACGCGCATAGTGCTTGAAGTTTTTTCCGAAGACAAATGCTGATTTGCATAAATCGTGCATAAATCACAATTAAACGCAAAAAGTGTCAGCCGGCCGTCATGCCTGCGTCGAGCCGACCGCCCATGGTAACCTTGCGCCCATCGCGGAAAAGCCCGGCGGTTGCCCTCGCTTTTGCCCTACATCATTTAACGAGTTACCTGACAATCCGATGAATAAAGCCGTCTCCGACCTGTCCTCCCACACCCCGATGATGCAGCAATACTGGCGCCTGAAGAATCAGCACCCGGATCAGCTGATGTTCTATCGCATGGGCGACTTCTACGAGATCTTCTATGAAGACGCGAAGAAGGCGGCCAAGTTGCTCGACATCACTCTGACCGCGCGCGGCCAGTCGGCGGGGCAAGCGATCCCGATGTGCGGGATTCCTTACCACGCGGCGGAAGGTTACCTGGCGAAACTGGTCAAGCTCGGCGAGTCGGTAGTGATCTGCGAGCAGGTCGGCGACCCGGCCACCAGCAAGGGCCCGGTAGAACGTCAGGTGGTACGCATCATCACACCGGGCACGGTCAGTGATGAAGCGCTGCTCGATGAACGCCGCGACAACCTGATTGCCGCCGTGCTAGGCGACGAGCGCCTGTTCGGTCTGGCTGTGCTGGACATCACCAGCGGCAACTTCACTGTGCTCGAGATCAAGGGCTGGGAAAACCTGCTGGCGGAGCTGGAGCGAGTCAACCCGGTGGAACTGCTGATCCCGGACGATTGGCCGAAAGACCTGCCAGCGGAAAAACGCCGTGGTGTGCGTCGTCGCGCGCCGTGGGATTTCGAGCGTGATTCGGCGCTGAAAAGTCTCTGCCAGCAGTTTTCCACGCAAGATCTCAAAGGCTTCGGTTGCGAAACCCTGACCCTGGCCATCGGCGCTGCCGGTTGCCTGCTGGCCTATGCCAAGGAAACCCAGCGCACCGCCCTGCCCCATCTGCGCAGCCTGCGCCATGAGCGTCTGGATGACACCGTGGTGCTCGACGGCGCCAGCCGTCGCAACCTCGAACTCGACACTAACCTGGCTGGTGGTCGCGACAACACCTTGCAATCGGTGGTTGATCGCTGCCAGACCGCAATGGGCAGCCGTTTGCTGACCCGTTGGCTGAACCGTCCGCTGCGCGATCTGACCGTGCTGCTGGCGCGGCAGACCTCGATCACTTGTCTGCTCGATGGCTACCGCTTCGAAAAGCTGCAGCCGCAGCTCAAGGAAATCGGCGACATCGAGCGGATTCTCGCGCGGATCGGTCTGCGCAATGCGCGCCCTCGTGACCTCGCTCGCCTGCGCGATGCGCTCGGTGCCCTGCCGCAACTGCAAGTGGCGATGACCGACCTCGAAGCACCGCACCTGCAACGCCTGGCGACTACCACCAGCACCTACCCGGAACTGGCGGCGCTGCTGGAAAAAGCCATCATCGACAACCCGCCAGCGGTGATCCGCGACGGCGGCGTGCTGAAAACCGGTTACGACAGCGAACTCGACGAGTTGCAATCGCTGAGCGAAAACGCCGGCCAGTTCCTTATCGATCTGGAAGCCCGGGAAAAGGCCCGCACCGGTCTGACCAACCTGAAAGTTGGCTATAACCGTATTCACGGCTACTTCATCGAACTGCCGAGCAAACAAGCCGAATCGGCTCCAGCCGATTACATCCGTCGTCAAACCCTCAAGGGCGCCGAGCGTTTCATCACGCCCGAGCTGAAAGAATTCGAAGACAAGGCGCTTTCGGCCAAGAGCCGTGCCCTGGCTCGCGAGAAAATGCTCTACGAGGCGCTGCTGGAAGACCTGATCAGCCAGTTGCCACCGCTGCAGGATACTGCCGGCGCATTGGCCGAGCTGGACGTGCTGAGCAACCTTGCCGAGCGTGCGCTGAACCTTGACCTGAACTGCCCACGCTTCGTCAGCGAGCCGTGCATGCGCATCACCCAGGGCCGTCACCCGGTGGTCGAGCAGGTGCTGACCACGCCGTTCGTGGCCAACGACCTGAGTCTGGATGACAACACCCGGATGCTGGTGATCACCGGCCCGAACATGGGCGGTAAATCCACCTACATGCGCCAAACCGCATTGATCGTGCTGCTGGCGCATATCGGCAGCTTCGTGCCGGCGGCCAGTTGCGAGTTGTCGCTGGTGGACCGGATCTTCACCCGAATCGGTTCCAGCGATGACCTGGCCGGCGGTCGGTCGACCTTCATGGTCGAGATGAGCGAAACCGCCAACATCCTGCACAATGCCACCGAACGCAGTCTGGTGCTGATGGACGAAGTCGGTCGTGGCACCAGCACCTTCGATGGTCTGTCCCTGGCATGGGCCGCCGCCGAGCGTCTGGCGCATCTGCGTGCCTATACTCTATTTGCCACGCACTATTTCGAACTGACCGTGTTGCCGGAAGCCGAGCCGCTGGTGGCCAACGTGCACCTCAACGCCACTGAGCACAACGAGCGCATCGTGTTCCTGCACCACGTGTTGCCGGGGCCTGCCAGCCAGAGCTACGGCCTGGCGGTGGCGCAACTGGCCGGCGTGCCGAGTGAAGTGATCGTGCGTGCCCGTGAGCACCTGAGCCGACTGGAAGACACCGCATTGCCGCATGAAGCGCCCAAGCCTGCCGTCAAAGGCAAACCGGCCGTTCCGCAGCAGAGCGACATGTTCGCCAGCCTGCCGCACCCGGTGCTCGATGAGTTGGCGAAAGTGGATCTCGATGACCTGACCCCACGTCGAGCGCTCGAATTGTTATATGCACTTAAGAACCGGATCTAAGCAGCGAAGAACCGGATATAACGCAAACGGCTTCAAGCTGTTAGAATCTCGCGCGGTTTGGGATGCTGCTGGCTAATAGCCTGGCTGGCAGACATCGCTCCCGAACCTGGCGACCCCAACCGTGAAGGGGCTACGCTGCCGCCGCCTGAGGAGAAAATTAGAAATGACCTTCGTCGTCACCGACAACTGCATCAAGTGCAAGTACACCGACTGCGTAGAAGTCTGTCCGGTGGACTGCTTTTACGAAGGCCCGAACTTCCTGGTGATTCACCCGGACGAGTGCATCGACTGCGCCCTGTGCGAACCGGAATGCCCGGCCGTCGCGATTTTCTCCGAGGACGAAGTTCCGGAGGATATGCAGGAGTTCATTCAACTGAACGTTGAATTGGCCGAAATCTGGCCGAACATCACCGAGAAGAAAGAATCGCTGCCGGATGCCGAAGAGTGGGATGGCGTCAAAGGCAAGATCAAAGATCTCGAACGCTGATCTGTCGCGCGTTACCAAAAGGCCCCTTGCGGGCCTTTTTGCTTTTTCGGATTTTACTTTTCTACAGGCAAAAAAAGGGGCGGTTTGACCCGCCCACATTTTTTCCCTATTCCCTGTATTCCTTTTCATCGTCCTGATGAATCGCGTCCTGCGATGTCCGTTCCCCTCTTCCTTGAAGGGCGTGTCTGTCCGTCGACACAGTGCTGATACTAGAGAGTTTTCTGCCGAGAGCAATCGGCCCGGCGGGGTGAAAGTCGCTGTAATAAGCACTTCATATTAAAAAATAAGCATATAAATCAATTGGTTAAAAACGACTCTCGGCAGAAGTCGACGTCTACCGTCCTGCAAAAATGGGGAACGCTTACGAAAGAGTAAGCCAAGGCTTACACCGCAAGACTACAAACGATGGAAATGCTGACCATTTGTCCGGCAATGAACTTTGTGGCGAGGGAGCTTGCTCCCGCTTGAGTGCGCAGCGCTCATGAACCTTTAGGGTTGCTGTGCAACCCGGCGGGAGCAAGCTCCCTCGCCACAGACAGACTTCAGCCGATCTCCGAACCATAAAAAAACCCCGAACCAGTCGGGGCTTTTTATGGGCGGGCGTCAGAGGCGCTTACTGAAACAGCGACTCGCTCGACAGGCCATTCTTCTCGAGGATTTCGCGAAGGCGCTTGAGGCCTTCCACCTGGATCTGCCGCACCCGTTCACGGGTCAGGCCGATCTCCAGGCCTACGTCTTCCAGCGTGCTGCTCTCATGGCCGCGCAGGCCGAAACGGCGTACGACCACCTCGCGCTGCTTGTCGGTCAGTTCCGAGAGCCATTGATCGATGCTCTGCGACAGGTCGTCATCCTGCAGCAGTTCACATGGATCGGTCGGACGGTCATCCGTCAGGGTGTCCAGCAGGGTTTTATCCGAATCCGGACCCAGCGAGACATCGACCGAAGAAACCCGCTCGTTCAGGCCGAGCATGCGCTTGACCTCGCCCACCGGTTTTTCCAGCAGGTTGGCGATTTCTTCGGGTGAGGGTTCGTGATCGAGCTTTTGCGTCAGCTCCCGTGCCGCCCGCAGGTACACGTTGAGCTCCTTGACCACATGGATCGGCAACCGGATGGTCCGGGTCTGATTCATGATCGCGCGCTCGATGGTCTGACGGATCCACCAGGTCGCGTAGGTCGAGAAGCGGAAGCCACGCTCGGGATCGAACTTTTCCACTGCGCGGATCAGGCCGAGGTTACCCTCTTCGATCAGATCGAGCAGCGACAGCCCCCGATTGACGTAACGCCGGGCGATCTTCACGACCAGCCGCAGGTTACTTTCAATCATGCGCTTGCGCCCGGCAGGGTCGCCACTTTGCGACAGACGCGCAAAATGAACTTCTTCCTCCGGGGAGAGCAGTGGTGAAAAGCCGATTTCGTTGAGATACAGCTGCGTGGCATCGAGTGCCCGAGTGTAGTCGATGTACTTGTGTTGTTTAAGTGAAGCGGATTGTCTGGATTTGGAACGAACGGAAGGTGGAGCAGCCCCTTCATCATTCGACATCGAAGATTCCGAATCGATGCCGGCCTCCATAAGGAGAACCTCATCGTCGATGTCAAACTCCGGCACTTCTTTACTGAGAGCCATTGTTATAGTCCTTTGGTGAGTTCGACCCCAAGCTCAAGCGACGCCTTTATCCTTGGCAGCGCTGGAGCCTGTCCCCTCTACGCGACGGAACAGGCTGGCCTCAAATCAACGTTTGGGCAGGAACTGCAGCGGATCTACAGGTTTACCTTGGCGGCGAATCTCAAAATGCAGTTTCACCCGGTCTGTACCCGTTGACCCCATTTCGGCAATTGTCTGTCCGACCTTGACCTGCTGCCCCTCCCGTACCAACAGCCTGCGGTTATGTCCGTAGGCACTGACGTAGGTTTCGCTGTGTTTGATGATGACTAATTCGCCGTAGCCCCTTAAGCCACTCCCGGCGTAAACCACCGTCCCATCAGACGCAGCTAAAACAGGCTGTCCCAAATCTCCGGCGATATCAATTCCTTTATTCAAACTACCGTTTGAAGAGAATTTTCCAATCAGAATGCCATTAGATGGCCATCCCCAGCCGGTCGGGGCCGGGCCCGGTGGAGGCATCGGAGCCGGAGCCGATTTGTTCGCGACGGACGGTGCAGCCCCCGCAGCAGCGGCTCCGGAGCCGGTCACGGTGGTGGTCGTCGTGCCATTCGCCTGGCGCCGGATTACCGTGGTTTTGCTCGACGATGATGGCGCGGAACTGCCGTTGCTCACCACCGCTGTCGGTGTTGAACCGGTGCGGCCGTCAAAGCGAATTGTCTGACCCGGGTGGATCGTATACGGCGTAGGAATATTGTTCCGGGCCGCGAGGGCTTTGTAGTCCCAGCCGTAGCGAAAAGCGATGGAAAACAGCGTATCGCCCGGACGGACTACATACTGCCCGGTCGTGACGGCCGGACGCTGGGCCGCCGCGCTGTTGCGATCGACCACCCGCACGTTGCTCGATTTGGTGCTGGAGCAACCGACGAGCAGGGTGCTCAATACAAGGCCAGTCACCAGGCGCTGAAAGCTCGTGTTACCCATACGCTGCGCAATGACTGTGAGACTCACCCGCCGCTCCCTTTGTGGTGGCTGAAATATGTGGAATGCCGAATCGCGGCAAGTAGTGTCGCAAGTATAACGGGCCGAACCGGCTTTACCGTTAAAGATGCGAAAACGCTTCACGCACACGTTTGCCCTTGGACAATCAGTTGCGTTTAAACCATCGCTGCCGGTGTAAGACACAAGCCAGCGCAAGGAATTCAGCGCCCGCAAACAAATGCTCAGGCCAGCGGGCCATTGAGCAATGGCACGAAGCGTACAGCTCCCAATACGTGACGGGAAAAGCCGTGTTCTTCACGCACGATTAGCATCAGTTGCTGCACTTCCCCCGAGCCGACCGGAATCACCATCCGCCCACCCGGTGCCAGTTGATCGAGCAAGGCCTGCGGCACGTCGGTCGCGACTGCGGTGACGATGATGCCGTTGTACGGCGCCAGCGCCGGCCAGCCTTCCCAGCCATCACCCCAGCGGAACACCACGTTGCGCAGGTTGAGTTCGACCAGGCGTTCCTTGGCCCGATCCTGCAGGACCTTGATGCGTTCGACCGAAAATACCCGCTCGACCAGTTGCGACAGCACGGCCGTCTGGTAACCCGAACCGGTACCGATCTCCAGCACCTTGTCCAGCGGCCCCGCCTCCAGCAGCAGCTCGCTCATGCGCGCCACCATATAAGGCTGAGAGATGGTCTGGTTGTGGCCGATCGGCAGTGCGGTGTCTTCGTAGGCACGATGCGCCAGCGCTTCATCGACAAACAGATGACGCGGCGTACGGCGGATCACTTCCAGCACCTTGGCGTTGGACAGGCCTTCTTCATACAGGCGCTGGATCAGACGTTCACGGGTGCGCTGCGACGTCATGCCGATGCCACTGCGCAGTCTGTCTTCGTGTTCACGAGCCATCAGCGCAGTTCCTCCAGCCAGCCGTCGAGACTTCTGAAGGCATCATTGAAAGTGCGATCGAGCTGCAACGGAGTGATCGACACATACCCCTGCATCACCGCATGAAAGTCGGTGCCCGGGCCGCCGTCTTCGGCATCACCGGCCGCAGCAATCCAGTAGCCGGCCTTGCCACGCGGGTCGACCACTTTCATCGGCGCCGCAGCACGGGCGCGATGGCCCAGACGGGTCAGTTGAATGCCACGAATATGATCGATCGGCAGATTGGGAATGTTCACGTTCAGCACCGTGCGCGGCGGCAGGCCCAGCCCGGCGTGGGCTTCGACCAGTTTGCGCGCGAAATGTGCGGCTGTCGCCAGATTGTCCACCTGTCGTGAGCACAGCGAGAACGCAAACGAAGGGCGCTCGAGAAAGCGCCCTTCGAGGGCTGCCGCCACAGTGCCGGAATACAGCACGTCATCGCCCAGATTGGCACCGAGGTTGATCCCGGAAACCACCATGTCCGGCTCGCGCTCCAGCAGGCCGTTGAGGCCCAGGTGCACACAGTCGGTCGGCGTACCGTTGAGGCTGATGAAACCGTTTGCCAGGTATTGCGGGTGCAACGGACGGTCGAGCGTCAGCGAACTGCTGGCGCCGCTTTTGTCCTGCTCCGGGGCGATAACCACGCACTCGGTGTAATCCGCCAGCGCAGCATAAAGCGCGGCGAGACCGGGTGCGGTTACCCCATCGTCGTTAGAAATCAGAATACGCATGGGCTGTCCGTCTGCCCCACCGGCACCAGATCAACGAGTTCGCGCACCAATACGGTGGCGAAGCATCCGGCCGGGAGGACGAATTCCAGTTGCAGAATGTCAGGCTGGGGATAATGCCACGACAACCCGCCAATGGGCAGCCGCAGGATGCGACGTTCGTGGCTCATTCCGGCATTGATCAACCAATCGCGCAGATCCGCTTCACGCTCGGCAATCCCCTGCTCCAGATCATGGACAGCGCCAGCGGCGGGTGAGTCACCTTCGCCCCACTGCGGACCGGTCGGGTGCAGGTCGAGAATCGCCAGGCGCGGATCGCTGCATTCGGCCTCACCGGCCGGGAAAAAACTGCGGCTGTCGGTGAACGCCAGCAGATCGCCGACTTGCGCCTGCTGCCAGGTGCCATCGGCAACCCGAGCGGCCAGTACCTGATTGAACAGAAAACTGCGCGCCGTCGATAGCAGCCGCGAGCGCACATTGCGCTGCTCCGGTAGCGCCTTGCGCGCCGCCCAGGCACGCGCATCAACGACGTTACCGCCGTCATGGCCGAAACGCTGGGCGCCGAAATAATTGGGAATGCCTTGCTTGGCGATCAGTTGCAGACGCTGCTCGATCGCATCCTTGTCGCCGGCAAACTGGGTCAGGCGCAAGGTGAAGCCGTTCGCCGAATGCGCGCCGCGTTGCAGCTTGCGCTTGTGCCGCGTGGTTTTAAGGATCTTCAGCGTGTCGTTTTCCGCCGCCGACAGATCCGGATCAGCCTTGCCCGGCAGTTGCACGCTGAACCACTGACGGGTCAACGCCTGACGATCCTTGAGCCCGGCATAACTGACGGTGCGCAACGGCACGCCGGCGGCCTTGGCAATTCGGCGCGCTGCTTCTTCGGTATTCAGGCCACGTTTTTCGACCCAGATCCACAGGTGCTCACCATCGCCGCTGAACGGGATGTCGAGCACTTCATCGACCTGAAAATCTTCGGCGATGGCTTTCAGAACCGCAGTGCCGAGTGGTTCGCCATAGGCCCGCGGGCCAAGCAATTGCAGTTCGTTCATGCGCGCAGCAACAAGGCAACGGAATGCACGGCGATGCCTTCTTCGCGACCGACAAAGCCGAGCTTTTCGGTGGTAGTAGCCTTCACGTTCACTTGATCCAGTTCAACTTGCAGATCGGCGGCGATCAACGCGCGCATCGCTTCGATATGCGGGGCCATTTTCGGTGCCTGAGCGACGATGGTGTTGTCGACGTTGCCGACTTTCCAACCCTTGGCGTGGATCAGCGCGACCACATGCCGCAGCAGGACACGGCTGTCGGCGCCCTTGAATTGCGGGTCGGTGTCCGGAAAGTGCTTGCCGATATCGCCCAGCGCGGCCGCTCCGAGCAAGGCATCGCTCAAGGCATGCAGCAGGACGTCACCGTCGGAATGAGCGAGCAGCCCGAAGCCGTGTGCAATACGCACGCCGCCCAGAGTAATGAAATCGCCTTCAGCGAAACGGTGAACATCGTAGCCGTGGCCAATACGCATAAAAAAACGCCCCGATTTTTGTCAGGGCGTGATTCTACCTGCATTAACCGCGCAGGGCGCGTGCGTGATGCTGCAAGTGGTCGTCAATGAAGCTTGAGATGAAGAAATAGCTGTGGTCGTAGCCCGGTTGCAGGCGCAGCGTCAGCGGATGACCCGCTTGTTTTGCAGCTTGTTGCAGGGCTTCGGGTTTGAGCTGCGTGGCGAGGAAGTCATCGCGATCCCCCTGATCGACCAGCAACGGCAGTTTCTCGTCGGCTTCAGCAATCAGCGCGCAGGCATCCCATTCTTTCCACTTGGAACGGTCTTCGCCCAGATAGCGGGAGAATGCTTTCTGCCCCCACGGACAATCCATCGGGTTGTTGATCGGCGAAAACGCCGACACCGACTGATAACGCCCCGGGTTGCGCAGCGCGCAGACCAGTGCACCGTGACCGCCCATGGAGTGGCCGCTGATGCTGCGTTTGTCCGACGCCGGGAAATGCGCTTCAACCAATGAAGGCAATTCCTGCACAACATAGTCATGCATCCGATAGTGCCGCGACCACGGTTCCTGCGTGGCATTCAGGTAGAACCCGGCACCGAGACCGAAATCCCAGGCGCCATCTGGATCACCCGGCACATCCGGGCCGCGCGGACTGGTGTCCGGCGCGACGATGATCAGACCGAGTTCGGCGGCCATGCGCATCGCCCCGGCCTTCTGCATGAAGTTCTCGTCGGTGCAGGTCAGGCCGGACAGCCAATACAGCACCGGCAGCTTGCCGCCCTGCTCCGCTTGCGGCGGCAAATACACGGCAAACACCATGTCGCAGCCGAGCACGTCGGAACGGTGGCGATAGCGCTTGTGCCAGCCGCCGAAACTTTTCTGACAGGAGATGTTTTCCAGACTCATGTAAAGACTCCTACGCGGCCCCGGCTATAAACCTTCAAGGTCTGTAGCCGTGGCGTCGCGATTGATCAGAAATGAATGACGGTGCGGATGCTCTTGCCTTCGTGCATCAGGTCGAAGGCCTTGTTGATGTCTTCCAGACCCATGGTGTGGGTAATGAAAGTATCCAGCGGAATCTCGCCGCTCTGCGCCATGTCGACATAGCTTGGCAGCTCGGTACGGCCACGCACGCCACCGAACGCCGAACCACGCCAGACGCGACCGGTCACCAGTTGGAACGGACGGGTCGAAATTTCCTGACCGGCACCGGCAACACCGATGATCACCGATTCGCCCCAGCCCTTGTGGCAGCATTCCAGCGCCGCGCGCATCAGTTGCACGTTGCCGATGCACTCGAAAGAGAAATCGACGCCGCCGTCGGTCATGTCGACGATCACTTCCTGGATCGGACGATCGAAGTCTTTCGGGTTGACGCAATCGGTGGCGCCCAACTGCTTGGCGATCTCGAACTTGGCCGGGTTGATGTCGATGGCGATGATCCGCGCAGCCTTGGCTTTCACTGCACCGATGACTGCCGACAGACCGATGCCGCCGAGACCGAAGATCGCCACGGTGTCACCTGGCTTGACCTTCGCAGTGTTGATTACTGCGCCGATACCGGTGGTTACGCCGCAACCGAGCAGGCAGACCTTTTCCAGCGGCGCATCCTTGGCGATTTTCGCCACGGAGATTTCCGGCAGTACGGTGTATTCCGAGAACGTCGAAGTACCCATGTAGTGGAAAATCGTTTGGCCCTTGTAGGAAAAGCGCGAAGTGCCGTCCGGCATCAGGCCTTTGCCCTGAGTAGCGCGAATCGCCTGGCACAGGTTGGTCTTGCCCGACTTGCAGAATTTGCACTGGCCGCATTCCGGGGTGTACAGCGGAATCACGTGGTCACCGACGGCGACCGAGGTGACGCCCTCGCCGATGGCTTCAACGATCGCGCCACCTTCGTGGCCGAGGATCGACGGGAAGATACCTTCCGGATCCGCGCCGGACAGGGTGTAGGCGTCAGTGTGGCAAACCCCGGAAGCCACCACGCGCAGCAACACTTCACCGGCCTTGGGCATGGCCACATCGACTTCTACGATTTCCAGCGGCTTCTTGGCCTCGAAGGCAACGGCGGCGCGCGACTTGATCATGCTGACTCTCCAGTGAATCCAATGAATAAAAAACCAGACCGGCAGTGTAGTTCAGCGCCAACTGATTAATAATCCGGACAAATGCAAAATATTATTGCTGTACAGGGATAATCAAATGTCCGAAAACCGCTGGGAAGGTATCGACGAGTTCGTCGCCGTCGCCGAATGCAGCCAATTCACCGCTGCGGCCGAACGCCTTGGGGTTTCCTCCTCACACATCAGTCGACAAATCGTACGGCTGGAGGATCGATTACAGACGCGCCTGCTCTACCGCAGCACCCGTCGTGTGACCCTGACCGAAGCCGGTCAGACCTTTCTGCAGCATTGTCAGCGCCTGCAGGACGGTCGCGAAGAAGCTCTGCGCGCGGTCGGCGACCTGACCAGCGAACCGAAAGGCATGCTGCGCATGACCTGCGCCGTGGCCTATGGCGAGCGGTTTATCGTGCCGTTGGTGACGCGGTTCATGGGGCAATACCCGCAACTGCGCGTTGATATCGAGCTGAGTAACCGCCAACTCGATCTGGTGCATGAGGGACTGGATCTGGCGATCCGTCTGGGCCGATTGCAGGATTCTCGATTGGTCGCCACCCGCCTGGCGCCGCGTCGGATGTACCTGTGCGCGTCTCCTTCCTACGTGGAACGGTATGGCCGCCCACACAGCTTGTCGGAACTGAGCCGGCACAATTGCCTGATCGGCAGTTCGGATCTGTGGCAACTGGAACAGAACGGCCGGGAATTTTCCCAGCGCGTACAGGGAAACTGGCGCTGCAACAGTGGGCAAGCGGTGCTGGATGCGGCGCTGCAAGGGGTCGGCCTGTGTCAGTTGCCGGACTATTACGTGCTGGAGCATTTGCACAGTGGTGCGCTGATTTCGCTGCTGGAGGCGCATCAGCCGCCGAATACGGCGGTGTGGGCGTTGTATCCACAGCAGCGGCATTTGTCGCCGAAGGTGCGCAAGCTGGTGGATTTCTTGAAGGAAGGATTGGCCGAGCGGCCGGAGTATCGGGGCTGAGTGATGGGTTGCTTGAACGATCGCCTTCGCGAGCAGGCTCGCTCCCACAGGGGATCGGCGGTGCATGCAAATTCGGGGTCAGGCGCAAATCAAATGTGGGAGCGAGCCTGCTCGCGAAGGCAATCTGACAGGCTCCACAGCAATCAGCGGCGATTGGCCCAGCGCTGGCGCAACCACTCCAGGTCTTCCGGCCGGGTGACCTTGAGGTTGTCCGCCCGCCCTTCGATCAGACGCGGCGCCAGACCGGCCCACTCCATCGCCGAGGCTTCATCGGTAATCACCGCGTCCGCCACCAGACTGTCAGCCAACGCCCGATGCAAGGCACCGAGACGGAACATCTGCGGCGTATAGGCTTGCCAGATCACGCTGCGATCCACGGTTTCAAGCACACGACCGTGCTTGTCGACCCGCTTCAGGGTATCGCGCGCCGGCACGGCCAGCAGACCGCCGACGGCATCATCCGCCAGTTCAACCAGCAACTTGTCGAGATCGTCGCGACTCAGGTTGGGCCGTGCAGCATCGTGCACCAGCACCCAGTCATCGTCATCGGCACCCTGCGCATGCAAATGCAGCAAAGCGTTCAGCACCGACCCGGAACGCTCCGTGCCGCCCTCGACCCGCTGAATCCGCGAGTCGCTGGCGCAAGCCAGGTTTGGCCAATAAGGATCATCAACAGCCAGACTGACCACCAGCCCCTTGAGGCTCGGGTGATCAAGGAAACAGCCGAGGCTGTGTTCGAGAATTGTGCGCCCGCCCAGTTGCAGATATTGCTTGGGACGGTCCGCGGCCATTCGGGCACCGACGCCCGCGGCAGGAATCACGGCCCAGAAGGCCGGCAGGGAATCGATCATTGCGCGAGCTGGTAAAGGGTTTCACCGTCCTTGACCATGCCCAGCTCATGGCGAGCCCGTTCTTCAACGGTCTCCATGCCTTTTTTCAACTCGCTGACTTCGGCGTCCATCACCCGATTGCGCTCCAGCAGGCCTTCGTTCTCGGCGTGCTGATCAGCAATCTGCTGCTTCAGCTCGGCGACCTGCGCCAGACTGCCATTGCCCACCCACAGGCGGTACTGCAGACCGGCCAGCAGCAAGAGCAAAACGAGAAACAACCAGTAAGGACTGCGCATCGAATATCAGGTATCCAGTGAAAAAAGACAGCCACGCCAAAACTTTGAAACGTCTGATAGCACGAAGCCTGGAAGATCCAGGCTTGTGCATGTAAGGCATCAGATTAGTGGCAAATCCATCGCTGTCACGACTTTTCCGACACAATCCGGTGTCTTTTTACCATCTACTGCTTAACCGCGGAACTCGGAGCGACCGTTGTACTTGGCTTTGCCATTCAACTGCTCTTCGATACGCAGCAGTTGGTTGTACTTGGAAACGCGGTCGGAACGGCACAGGGAACCGGTCTTGATCTGGCCAGCCGAAGTGCCCACGGCCAGGTCGGCAATGGTCGAATCTTCGGTTTCGCCCGAACGGTGCGAGATCACCGCGGTGTAACCGGCAGCCTTGGCCATCTGGATGGCTTCCAGGGTTTCGGTCAGGGTGCCGATCTGGTTGAACTTGATCAGGATCGAGTTGGCGATCTTTTTATCGATGCCTTCTTTCAGGATCTTGGTGTTAGTCACGAACAGGTCGTCGCCGACCAGTTGGGTCTTCTCGCCGATCTTGTCGGTGAGGATCTTCCAGCCAGCCCAGTCGGACTCGTCCAGACCGTCTTCGATCGAGATGATCGGATAACGTTCGGTCAGGCCTTTCAGATAATCGGCGAAACCTTCAGCGGTGAACACCTGGCCTTCACCGGACAGGTTGTACTTGCCGTCTTCGTAGAATTCGCTGGCCGCGCAGTCCAGCGCCAGGGTCACGTCGGTGCCCAACTTGTAACCGGCGTTGGCCACGGCTTCGGAGATCACTTTCAGCGCGTCTTCGTTGGACGCCAGGTTCGGTGCGAAACCGCCTTCGTCGCCAACGGCGGTGCTCAGGCCACGGGCCTTCAGCACAGCTTTGAGGTGATGGAAAATCTCGGTGCCCATGCGCAGACCTTCCGAGAACGTCTTGGCGCCAACCGGCTGCACCATGAATTCCTGGATGTCGACGTTGTTATCGGCGTGCTCGCCACCGTTGATGATGTTCATCATCGGAACCGGCATCGAGTACACACCCGGGGTACCGTTCAAGTTGGCGATGTGTGCGTACAGTGGCAGATCCTGGTCCTGTGCAGCCGCTTTGGCCGCAGCCAGGGACACCGCGAGGATGGCGTTGGCGCCCAGGGTTGCCTTGTTTTCGGTACCGTCGAGCTTGATCATCGCGTGGTCGAGGGCTTTCTGGTCGCTTGGGTCGGTGCCCAGCAGCAGATCGCGGATCGGACCGTTGATGTTGGCTACCGCCTTGAGCACACCTTTGCCCAGGTAACGGCTCTTGTCGCCATCACGCAGCTCGAGCGCTTCACGCGAGCCAGTGGATGCACCGGACGGCGCGCAAGCGCTGCCGATGATGCCGTTGTCGAGAAGCACGTCCGCTTCCACGGTGGGATTGCCACGGGAGTCGAGAACTTCACGACCTTTGATGTCGACGATTTTTGCCATTGTTGTAAACACTCCAAAGTTGACGAAAACGACGCAGCTAGAGGAAATCTTTTTACCGTCGGCAAGTGGTGTGCAGCGGGCAGCTTGCAGACGACAACGCACATGCCCGAGGGCATGTGCGACAAATCGTGCGGTACTTTACCGGAGAATTGAGCTTTACGCGGTTTCTACCGTCGGAAAACTCTTCACCAGTTCGTCCAAGGCTTTGAGCTGGGCCAGAAATGGCTCCAGTTTGTCCAGACGCAAGGCGCAAGGGCCGTCGCATTTGGCGTTGTCCGGATCCGGATGCGCTTCGAGGAACAGACCGGCCAGCGACTGGCTCATGCCGGCCTTGGCCAGATCGGTGACTTGGGCGCGGCGACCGCCGGCGGAGTCGGAACGACCGCCAGGCATTTGCAGCGAGTGGGTCACGTCGAAGAATACCGGGTACTCGAACTGCTTCATGATGCCGAAGCCGAGCATGTCAACCACGAGGTTGTTGTAGCCGAAGCTCGAACCGCGCTCGCAGAGGATCAATTGATCGTTACCCGCTTCCACGCACTTGTTCAGGATGTGTTTCATTTCCTGAGGCGCGAGGAACTGGGCTTTCTTGATGTTGATCACAGCGTTGGTCTTGGCCATCGCCACGACCAGATCGGTCTGGCGCGACAGGAAGGCCGGCAGCTGGATGATGTCGCAGACTTCAGCGACGACCGCGGCCTGATCAGGCTCGTGGACGTCGGTGATGATCGGCACGCCGAAGGCTTGTTTGATGTCCTGGAAGATGCGCATGCCTTCTTCCAGGCCAGGGCCGCGATACGAAGTCACAGAAGACCGGTTGGCCTTGTCGAAGCTGGCCTTGAACACGTAAGGGATACCGAGTTTCTCGGTGACCTTCACGTACTCTTCGCAAACCTGCATGGCCATGTCGCGGCTTTCCAGCACGTTCATGCCGCCGAACAGCACCATGGGTTTGTCGTTGGCGATTTCGATGTCGCCGACGCGGATGATCTTCTGTGCCATCGGGTTACGCCTTCTTCTGGTGTTGAGCCAACGCAGCTTTCACGAAACCGCTGAACAGCGGGTGACCGTCACGTGGCGTCGAGGTGAACTCCGGGTGGAACTGGCAAGCGACGAACCAAGGATGATCCGGTGCTTCGACCACTTCAACCAGCGCGGCATCAGCGGAGCGACCGGAGATTTTCAGGCCGGCTTCGATGATTTGTGGCAGCAGGTTGTTGTTCACTTCGTAGCGGTGACGGTGACGTTCAACGATCACGTCCTTGCCGTAGCAATCGTGCACCTTGGAGCCGGCTTCGAGCAGGCATTCCTGAGCGCCGAGTCGCATGGTGCCGCCCAGATCGGACGCTTCGGTACGCACTTCAACTGCGCCGGTGGCGTCTTCCCACTCGGTGATCAGACCCACGACCGGATGGCCGCTGGCGCGATCGAATTCGGTGGAGTTGGCGTCTTTCCAGCCCAGCACGTTACGGGCGAACTCGATAACCGCCACTTGCATGCCCAGGCAGATGCCCAGGTACGGAACCTTGTTTTCACGAGCGTACTGAACGGCAGTGATCTTGCCTTCCACGCCACGCAGACCGAAGCCGCCCGGAACGAGGATCGCGTCGACACCTTCGAGCAGCGCAGTGCCCTGGTTCTCGATGTCTTCGGAATCGATGTAACGCAGGTTGACCTTGGTACGGTTGGTGATGCCGGCGTGACTCATCGCTTCGATCAGCGACTTGTAGGCGTCCAGCAGTTCCATGTACTTGCCGACCATCGCGATGGTGACTTCGTGCTCTGGGTTGAGCTTGGCATCGACGACCTTTTCCCACTCGGACAGGTCGGCGCCATTGCATTGCAGGCCGAAACGCTCGACGACGAAATCGTCCAGACCCTGAGCGTGCAGCACGGCCGGAATCTTGTAGATGGTGTCGACGTCTTCCAGGGAGATCACCGCACGCTCTTCAACGTTGGTGAACAGCGCGATCTTGCGACGCGACGACACATCCACCGGATGGTCGGAGCGGCAGATCAGCACGTCTGGCTGCAGGCCGATCGAACGCAGCTCTTTTACCGAGTGCTGGGTTGGCTTGGTTTTGGTCTCGCCAGCGGTGGCGATGTACGGAACCAGCGTCAGGTGCATCAGCATCGCGCGCTTGGAACCGACTTCCACACGCAGTTGACGGATGGCTTCGAGGAACGGTTGCGATTCGATGTCGCCAACGGTACCGCCGATTTCCACCAGGGCCACGTCGGCATCGCCGGCACCCTTGATGATGCGACGCTTGATTTCGTCGGTAATGTGCGGAATCACCTGGATGGTTGCACCCAGGTAGTCACCACGGCGCTCTTTGCGCAGCACGTGCTCGTAGACACGGCCAGTGGTGAAGTTGTTGTTCTGGGTCATGGTCGTGCGGATGAACCGCTCGTAGTGGCCCAGGTCCAGGTCGGTCTCGGCGCCGTCGTGGGTGACGAACACTTCACCGTGCTGGAACGGGCTCATGGTGCCCGGGTCGACGTTGATGTACGGATCCAGCTTAAGCATGGTGACCTTAAGCCCCCGCGCCTCCAGGATGGCCGCCAATGAAGCCGAGGCAATGCCTTTCCCCAATGAAGAAACAACACCGCCCGTGACGAATATGTAGCGCGTCATGAAAAACCCTAGAAGTCTGCGTTAAAGCGGTACGAGCCGCCGGGGAAAGCGAAGGAAGGCCGAAGCCCCCGATCACCTGCATTAATCACAGTGCACCTTTCAAAAAAACCGCCGCGTTGGGACAGACCGGCAGATGAAACACCGGTACGTTGCTCGCTACACATTTTTTGGAATCGCCCAGCAAAGACTGCTTGGTAATCGGCAACTCCTGCAATTCAGGCGAATCCACAGAAGTTGTATCAAGAAGGGAGCGTAGTCTACCGGAATGCCCCTTTCATCTCAAACCTTGATCTTCGTCTGTTGGCTGCCAATGCAAATTCCAGCCGTCCGGCCCCTGCCCGTCAAGGCCCGGCAGATTCGCCACGGCGAGCAATTCTGCGCCGCGAAACAGCAGCGGCAATCTGCCACGGACGAAGCCCGGCACCGCGCGCTCATTGAGCAGGCGCTTGAGATCGCGGTGGCCGCGCCCCGCCAGATGCATCAGCTCGCCGCCCTGCCGATAGCCAATGCGCAGCGGCCCGACGGGAGTCTGCCCGCTGAACATGACACGCCCGTTATTCGCCAAGCGTAGCGGCGTCGACGGGTCAGGCCACTCGACGCTGACCGCTGGCGCCCGCAGCCAGTCGCCGCTCAACCACCATACCCGGCCGGCGCTGCGATGCAGCTCACCGTCGGCCAGACGCCAGACCGGGGATGCATCGCTGGCAGCACCGCATAGGTCGTTCCAACCCGACCAATGGTCAGTGTCGGGCAACCGGGTCAGCGGTTCGAGCCAGTGGCTGAGTGCATTGCGCTGACGAGCGGCGGACAGACTCGTCAGCGGCGCCAGCTCCAGCGACGGCAGACCCAGCCATGAAAACTCGCTCGGCGTGGCGGCTTGCGCGAGATCGAGCTGCGCCAGCTCATCGAGCAGGCCTTGCGCCTCACGCAGGTGCGCCGCGCTGCGGGCCATGCTCGCCTGCGCCTGCGGCCAGCGCGCGGTGAGCAACGGCAGCACCTGATGGCGCAGGTAGTTGCGGGAAAATTGCCGATCTTCGTTCGACGGGTCCTCGATCCAGCGCAACTGATGCGCGCGGGCGTAAGCCTCAAGCTCGGCGCGCGTGACGTCGAGCAATGGCCGCAGCAGCACGCCCTGCCCCAACGGCCGCTGCGCCGGCATCGCCGAAAGACCGCGAACGCCCGCACCGCGCATTAAACGAAACAATAGGGTTTCGGCCTGATCATCACGGTGCTGACCTGTCAGAAGCAAATCCCCAGCCTCGGTCAGCGATGCGAACGCCGCATACCGCGCCTCCCGCGCCGCTCTTTCAAGACTGGCGCCGGGTTGCACCGTCACCCGCATCACGTGCAGCGGCACACCCAGCGCATCGCAGACCGACTGACAATGCGCCGGCCACGCATCAGCCGCAGCCTGGAGGCCATGGTGGATATGGATGGCGCTGAGCGCCGGCAGGGAATGGTGTTGGGCGAGATGGGCCAGCAGATGCAGCAGGACGGTGGAATCGAGACCACCGGAGAAAGCCACGCGCCAGGTCCTGGCATTGCGCCAGGCTGCAACGTTCAGCAGAAGCCGGGACGGCAGATCACTCACGGACTGACCCCTATCTAACTGTTTGCCCAAATCAAATGTGGGAGCGGGCTTGCTCGCGAAGGCGTTTAAACAATCAACACATCTGTCGACTGTTATACCGCTTTCGCGAGCAAGCCCGCTCCCACATTGGGTATTGCGAGATCTGTCAGAGACCGTAGCTCATCAGACGATCGTAACGACGCTTGAGCAGCGCTTCGTTGTCGAACTTCTTCAGCATCGCCAGCTGCGAGCTCAGCTCGGCACGGATCGACGCAGCGGCAGCGGCCGGATCACGGTGGGCGCCGCCCAGAGGCTCGCCGATCACCTTGTCAACGATACCCAGACCTTTCAGGCGCTCGGCGGTAATGCCCATGGCTTCAGCGGCATCCGGTGCCTTTTCGGCGGTTTTCCACAGAATCGAAGCACAACCTTCCGGCGAGATCACCGCGTAGGTCGAATATTGCAGCATGTTCAGCTGATCGCAGACACCGATCGCCAGTGCACCGCCGGAACCACCCTCACCGATGACGGTGGCGATGATCGGGGTCTTCAGGCGCGACATCACGCGCAGGTTCCAGGCGATAGCCTCGCTCTGGTTACGCTCCTCAGCGTCAATGCCCGGGTAAGCACCCGGGGTGTCGATGAAGGTCAGGATCGGCATCTTGAAGCGCTCGGCCATCTCCATCAGACGGCAGGCCTTGCGGTAGCCTTCCGGACGCGGCATGCCGAAGTTGCGGCGTACCTTTTCGCGCACTTCACGGCCCTTCTGGTGGCCGATGATCATCACCGGCTGGTCTTCCAGACGTGCCACGCCGCCCACAATGGCCGCGTCGTCAGAGAAGTGACGGTCACCGTGCAGTTCGTCGAACTCGGTGAAGATGTGCTCGATGTAGTCGAGGGTGTACGGGCGTTTCGGGTGACGCGCCAGGCGTGCGATCTGCCAGCTGGTCAGCTTGCCGAAGATGTCTTCGGTCAGCGTGCGGCTCTTGTCCTGCAGGCGGGAGATCTCATCGCCGATATTCAGCGAATTGTCATTACCGACCAAGCGCAACTCTTCGATCTTGGCTTGCAGGTCGGCGATCGGCTGTTCGAAATCTAGAAAATTCGGGTTCATAGGCGTCCGTCTTGGGTCGTGTCCCAAATGAGCTTGGGCCGGCCGGTTGTCTATTCGCGCCCTACCTTAAGGGAGAGGCGCGCTGAGGTCGAGATTAAAAATTCAGGTTGTGGGCAAGCGCAATGATGGCACTTGCCGGTCAACGGTATTGGAGGAAGACGTTGTCTCGCCCGAACTGGTCACGCAGGGCTTGAATCAACGCATCCGCCGGGTCGATTCGCCAGGTCTCGCCAAACTGCAGCAAGGTCTTCGCAACGGGGCTGGTGTACTCCATGGTGATCGGGCACGCCCCGCGGTGACGCTTGAGCAGCTCACCCAACCAGCGTAGCTGATCGCCTTTCAAGTCCTGAGTGTGCAGCTTCAGGCGCAGGCTCTCGGCCAGATTGGTCCGTGCATCTTCCATGCTCATCACCCGTTTGACCCGCAGGCGCAGGCCGCCGGAGAAGTCGTCGTTGCTGACCTCGCCTTCGACCACCACCATCGCGTCGGTCTGCAGCAGTGACTGCGCGGAGTGGAACGCATCGGCGAACAGCGACGCCTCGATCCGCCCCGAGCGGTCGTCGAGGGTGATAAAGCCCATCTTGTCGCCCTTCTTGTTCTTCATCACCCGCAGGGCAATGATCATCCCGGCCACGGTTTGCGTGTCGCGGGCCGGTTTCAGGTCGATAATGCGCTGCCGGGCGAAACGGCGAATCTCGCCTTCGTACTCGTCGATCGGGTGACCGGTCAGGTACAGGCCCAGAGTGTCTTTCTCACCCTTGAGCCGCTCCTTGAGGGTCAGCTCCTTGGCCTTGCGGTGCGTCGCGTAGACGTCCGCGTCTTCCTCGACAAACAGCCCGCCGAACAGGTCGGCATGGCCGCTGTCGCGGGTGCGTGCGGTCTGCTCGGCCGACTTGATCGCCTCTTCCATCGCCGCCAACAGCACGGCGCGGTTGCGGTCGATATTGGCCTGATAAGCCTTTTGTTCATCGTGGAAGTACGGCCCGAGGCGATCCAGCGCGCCGCTGCGGATCAAACCGTCCAGCGTGCGCTTGTTGATGCGCTTGAGGTCGACCCTGGCGCAGAAGTCGAACAGATCCTTGAACGGACCGGCCTGACGAGCCTCGGTAATCGCTTCCACCGGACCTTCACCGACACCTTTGATCGCGCCCAGGCCGTACACGATGCGGCCTTCGTCGTTCACCGTGAACTTGAACTCCGAAGTGTTCACGTCCGGCGCGTCGAGGCGCAGCTTCATCGTGCGCACTTCCTCGATCAAGGTCACGACCTTGTCGGTGTTGTGCATATCCGCCGAAAGCACCGCTGCCATGAATGGCGCCGGGTAGTGGGCTTTCAGCCAGGCAGTCTGGTACGACACCAGGCCGTAAGCAGCGGAGTGGGACTTGTTGAAGCCGTAACCGGCGAATTTTTCCACCAGGTCGAAAATGTTACCGGCAAGATCCGCGTCGATATTGTTCGACGCACAACCCTCAATGAAGCCGCCGCGCTGCTTGGCCATTTCCTCGGGTTTTTTCTTACCCATCGCCCGACGCAGCATGTCCGCACCACCGAGGGTGTAACCGGCCATGACCTGGGCGATCTGCATCACCTGTTCCTGATACAGAATGATGCCGTAAGTCGGCGCCAGTACCGGCTGCAGGCCTTCATACTGGTAATCCGGATGCGGATAAGCCAATTCGGCGCGACCGTGCTTACGGTTGATGAAGTCATCCACCATGCCCGATTGCAGCGGGCCCGGACGGAACAGGGCCACCAGTGCGATCAAGTCTTCGAGACAGTCAGGCTTGAGCTTTTTGATCAGCTCTTTCATGCCCCGGGATTCGAGCTGGAATACCGCGGTGGTTTCAGCTTTTTGCAGCAACTGATAAGTCGGTTTGTCATCCAGCGGAATAAACGCGATATCCAGCGGCGGCTCGTTGACCTTGGCGCGGTCACGGTTGATGGTTTTCAGCGCCCAGTCGATGATCGTCAGGGTCCGCAGGCCGAGGAAGTCGAACTTCACCAGACCCGCCGCCTCGACGTCGTCCTTGTCGAACTGGGTCACCAGACCATCGCCGGCCTCGTCGCAATAGATCGGCGAGAAGTCGGTCAGCTTGGTTGGGGCGATTACCACACCACCGGCGTGCTTGCCGACGTTACGCACCACACCCTCGAGCTTGCGCGCCATCTCCCAGATTTCCGCCGCTTCCTCATCGACCTTGATGAAGTCGCGCAGGATCTCCTCCTGCTCGTAGGCTTTTTCCAGGGTCATGCCGACTTCGAACGGAATCATCTTCGACAGACGATCCGCCAGGCCGAATGACTTGCCCTGGGCCCGTGCCACGTCGCGCACCACAGCCTTGGCGGCCATGGAACCGAAGGTGATGATCTGGCTTACCGCGTTGCGACCGTATTTCTCGGCCACGTAGTCGATCACCCGGTCACGACCGTCCATGCAGAAGTCGACGTCGAAGTCGGGCATCGAGACCCGTTCCGGGTTAAGGAAACGTTCGAACAGCAGGTCGTATTCCAGCGGATCGAGGTCAGTGATCTTCTGCACATAGGCCACCAGCGAGCCGGCACCCGACCCACGGCCCGGGCCCACCGGCACACCGTTGTTCTTGGCCCACTGGATAAAGTCCATCACGATCAGGAAATAACCGGGGAAGCCCATCTGGATGATGATATCCAGCTCGAAATTCAGCCGGTCGACATAGACCTGACGCTTGGCCTCGTAGTCTTCGGTGGTGTCCTTGGGCAGTAGTACGCTGAGGCGGTCTTCCAGACCGTCGAACGACACCTTGCGGAAATATTCGTCGATGGTCATGCCATCGGGAATCGGGTAGTCGGGCAGGAAGTGCTTGCCCAGCTTCACGTCGATATTGCAGCGCTTGGCGATCTCGACGGTGTTTTCGATCGCGTCGGGAATGTCGCTGAACAGCTCGGCCATTTCCTCGGCGCTTTTGAGGTATTGCTGGTCGCTGTAATTCTTCGAACGCCGCGGATCGTCGAGGGCACGGCCCTCACCGATGCACACGCGGGTTTCGTGAGCGGCGAAGTCTTCCTGCTTGATGAAACGCACATCGTTGGTCGCCACCAGCGGCGCGCCGAGCTTGTCGGCCAGGGCCACGGCACCGTGCAGTTGCTCTTCGTCGTTGGGACGATTGGTGCGCTGGATCTCCAGATAGAAACGATCCGGGAACACCGCCATCCATTCGCGCGCCAGCGTTTCGGCTTCGTCCGGGTTGCCACTGATCATGGCCATGCCGATCTCGCCTTCTTTGGCGGCGGACAGCATGATCAGGCCTTCGTTGGCCTCGGCGACCCATTCACGCTCGATGATGATCATGCCGTTGCGCTGGCCATCGATGAAGCCGCGCGAGATCAACTCGGTGAGGTTGCGATAACCCTTGGCGTTCATCACCAACAGGCTGATCCGGCTCAATGGCCCGTCCGGATCCTTGTTCGACAGCCACAGGTCGGCACCGCAGATCGGCTTGATGCCGGCGCCCATGGCGTTTTTATAGAATTTGACCAGGGAACACATGTTGTTCTGATCGGTGACCGCCACGGCCGGCATGTTCATGCCGGTCAGCGCCTTGACCAGTGGCTTGATCCGCACCAGCCCGTCGACCAGGGAGTATTCAGTGTGCAGGCGTAGATGAACGAATGAAGCCGGCATAGTGATCCTGTCCAGTTACATAGAGACAACAAGGCCCGGATTGTACCGGGCCTCGAACAAAACATCAGCCTTGCGCCTAAACCTGCGTCAGGCCTTCAAGCGCCTCGTAAGCCTGACGCACCGGGGCGAAGGAGCGCCGGTGAATCGGGGTCGGGCCAAGGCGCACCAACGCTTCCAGATGAACGGGCGTCGGGTAGCCTTTATGACCGCCGATGCCGTACCCCGGGTAGATCAATTCGAATGCAGCCATTTCACGGTCGCGGCTGACTTTGGCCAGAATCGACGCGGCAGCGATGGCCGGTACCTTGCCGTCACCCTGCACCACCGCTTCGGCGCGCATCGGCAGTTTCGGGCAGCGGTTGCCGTCGATCATCGCCAGTTTCGGCTGAATATGCAGCCCGGCCACCGCGCGCTGCATGGCGAGCATGGTCGCGTGCAAAATGTTCAGCTCGTCGATTTCCTCGACTTCGGCGCGAGCAATGCACCAGCTCAGGGATTTCTCGATGATCTCGTCGTAGAGTTTCTCGCGCTTGGCTTCGGTGAGTTTCTTCGAGTCGTTGAGGCCGAGGATCGGCCGGTTCGGATCGAGGATCACCGCCGCCGTCACCACTGCGCCGCACAACGGGCCACGACCGACTTCGTCGACACCGGCCACCAGTTCTTCGACTTCGGCGACCAGGGTGAAATCCAGGCCCATCTGCATCGTCTTGCTCATTGTTTCTGACCGATCAGGTTGAGGACGGCATCCGCCGCCTGATTGGAAGCATCCAGCCGCAGGGTGCGGTGGATTTCGTCGAAGCCTCGGGTCTGCTCTTCGCCGCCTTCGATCAATGGCAACAGCGTCTGGGCCAGGGCCTCGACTGTCGCATCATCCTGCAACAATTCCGGCACCAACAGACGCTGGGCCAGCAGGTTCGGCAGCGACACGTACGGGCTCTTGACCATGCGCTTGAGAATCCAGAAGGTCAGCGGTGCCAGGCGATACGCGACGACCATTGGCCGCTTGTACAGCAACGCTTCCAGCGTCGCCGTGCCCGAAGCGATCAGCACCGCGTTACACGCCGCCAAGGCCAGATGCGACTTGCCGTCGAGCAGGGTTACTGGCAAGTCGCGGCCAACCAGCAACTCTTCGAGCTGAGCGCGACGCTCGGCATTGGCGCACGGGATGACGAAGCGCAGCCCGGGGCGCATGGCCCGCAGACGTTCGGCCGTATCCAGGAACAGCGCACCGAGACGGCCGACTTCGCCACCGCGACTGCCGGGCATCAATGCCACCAGCGGCCCGTCGGGCAAGCCGAGTTCGGCACGCGCTGCGGCGCGATCGGCCTGCAGCGGAATGGTATCGGCCAGCGTATGACCGACGAACCGCACCGGCACGCCCTGCTCTTCGTAGAATTTTGCTTCAAACGGCAACAGGGTGAGCATCAGATCGCAGCCTTCGCGAATCTTCAGCACACGCTTCTGGCGCCACGCCCACACCGAAGGGCTGACGTAATGCACGGTCTTGATCCCGGCCTGACGCAGCTTGAGTTCGATGTTGAGGTTGAAATCGGGAGCGTCGATGCCGATGAACACATCCGGTTTCTCGGCGATCAGCGTGGCGATCAGTTCCTTGCGGCGCTTGAGCAGCTCGCGCAGCCGTCCGAGGACTTCCACCAGCCCCATGACCGACAGACGTTCCATGGGGAAATAAGACGTCAGGCCCTCGGCCTGCATCAACGGACCGCCGACACCTATGAACTCGATTGCCGGATGTTGAGCCTTGAGGGCGCGCATGAGGCCGGCGCCCAGAATGTCACCGGAAGCTTCGCCCGCCACCAGCGCAATACGCAGACTGGCCATGATCAGCGGGTGATGCCGCGAGTCGACGACTGGATCGAGTCACGAAACAGCGCAACTTCCGGGAACTGCGCAGCAGATTCGGCCAATTCGGCCAACGCTTGCTCCACGGTCAGGCCCTGGCGATACACGGTCTTATAAGCGCGGCGCAGCGCGTGAATCGCGTCTTCGCTGAAACCACGACGGCGCATGCCTTCGAAGTTCATGCTGCGCGCTTCGGCCGGGTTGCCGAACACGGTCACGAACGCCGGAACGTCCTTGCCGATGGCGGTGCCCATGCCGGAAAAACTGTGGGCGCCGATGTGGCAGTACTGATGCACCAGGGTGAAACCGGAAAGGATCGCCCAATCGTCAACGTGCACATGCCCGGCCAACGCGGTGTTGTTGACCAGGATGCAGTGGTTGCCGATCACGCTGTCATGCCCGATGTGGGCATAGGCCATGATCAGGTTGTGATCGCCCAGCGTGGTTTCCGAACGGTCCTGCACGGTGCCACGGTGAATCGTCACGCCTTCGCGAATGACGTTGTGGTCACCGATCACCAGACGGGTTTCCTCACCCTTGTACTTCAGGTCAGGGGTGTCTTCACCGACCGAGGAAAACTGGTAGATGCGATTGTGCTTGCCGATGCGGGTCGGGCCTTTGAGGACCACATGCGGCCCGATCACGGTACCCTCGCCGATTTCCACACCTGCGCCGACGATCGACCACGGGCCGACCTCGACGCCGTCAGCCAGAACGGCCGACGGATCGATGATTGCGCGAGGGTCAATCAAACTCATAGCTTGCGTTCCGCACAGATGATTTCAGCCGAGCAGACTGGCTTGCCGTCGACCGAAGCCTGGCATTCGAATTTCCAGATCTGGCGCTTGCAGCTGATGAACTTGGCTTCCAGGATCAACTGGTCACCCGGCAGCACTGGCTGACGGAAACGCAGCTTGTCGGAACCGACGAAGTAGTAAAGGGTGCCATCGGCCGGCTTCACGTCGAGCATTTTGAAACCGAGGATCCCGGCAGCCTGGGCCATCGCTTCGATGATCAGTACGCCCGGCATGATCGGGTGCGCTGGAAAGTGGCCGTTGAAGAACGGCTCATTGATGCTGACATTCTTGTAGGCGCGAATGCGCTTGCCTTCAGTGTCCAGTTCCACCACCCGGTCCACCAGCAGGAACGGGTAACGGTGAGGCAGGTATTCGCGAATCTCGTTGATGTCCATCATTTCGGGGGGAAGCCTATGTAAAGATTGGGAGCGCGACTGACGCGCACTCCTCTAGCAAATCAAGGAGGCAGTCTAGAGGCTGTGCACACTTGATATGGAAATGGTATCAGCCATCAGATGAAGCATTGCTGCCGGGGGTCACTTCTCCGACGCGCTTTTCCAGCTGCTTCAAACGTCGCGCGAGGTCATCGAGCTGACGGATGCGGGCCGCGCTTTTGCGCCATTCGGCCGCCGGTTGCATGGCTGTGCCGGAAGAATAGGCACCCGGCTCGGTAATCGAGTGGGTCACCATGGTCATCCCGGTCAGGAAAACGTTGTCGCAAATATCGATGTGCCCCACCAGGCCGACACCACCGGCGAGCATGCAGTGCTTGCCGATTTTGGTGCTGCCGGAGATACCGACACAGGCCGCCATGGCGGTGTGATCACCGACCTGGACGTTGTGCGCGATCTGGATCTGGTTGTCGAGTTTCACGCCGTTGCCGATCACGGTATCCGCCAGCGCGCCACGGTCGATGGCAGTGTTCACGCCGATCTCGACATCGTCGCCGATGGTTACGCCGCCGATTTGGGCGATCTTTTGCCAGATACCTTTCTCGTTGGCAAAACCGAAGCCTTCACCACCGAGAACGGCACCGGACTGGATCACTACACGCTTGCCGATGCGCACGTCGTGGTACAGCGTCACCCGAGGAGCGAGCCAGCCGCCCTCGCCGATTTCACTGCGGGCACCGATGACGCAATGGGCGCCCAGGGTGACCTGCGCACCGATGCGCGCACCGGCCTCGATCACCACAAACGGACCGATGCTGGCGCTTGGATCAACCACCGCATCCGGTGCAATCACCGCCGTGGGATGAACACCCGCAGTGGCTTTCGGTTTGGGATCGAACAGATGGGAGATACGGGCGTAAGCCAGATAAGGATCCGGCACCACCAGCGCGTTACCGGCAAAACCTTCGGCGTCGGCTTCCTTGAGCAATAGCGCAGCCGCCTGGGAACTTGCCAGGTATTTACGGTATTGAGGATTTGCCAGAAAGCTCAACTGAGCTGGGCCAGCCTCCTGCAAGGTGGCTAGCCCAGTAATTTGCTTCTCGGGGTCGCCACGCAGGGTGGCGCCGAGGAACTCGGCCAACTGGCCGAGCTTGATAGTCACGGTCATGGGTTACTTCAGCTGATTCATGCGCTCGATAACCTGGCGCGTGATGTCGTACTGAGGTTTGACATCGATCACTGCGCCACGCTCGAACACCAGGTCAAAACCACCTTTCTTGATGACTTCTTCCACTGCGCTATCCAGTTTCGGCTTCAGTTGCTTGAGCATTTCGCGGTCGGCAACTGCCTTGGCTTCGTTCAGCTCCTTGGACTGGAACTGGAAGTCACGGGCCTTTTGCTTGAATTCCAGCTCCAGACGCTCACGCTCGCCCTGCTGCATCTTGTCGCCACCGGCCATCAGACGGTCCTGAATGCCCTTGGCGCTGCTTTCCAGCGTCTTGAGCTTGGTCAGTTGCGGACCGAACTTCTTCTCGGCATCCACGGCGTATTTCTTGGCCGCATCGGATTCCAGCAATGCCATCTGATAGTTCAGAACGGCGATTTTCATGTCGGCGAACGCCGGGCCTGCCACCAGTACGGAGGCCAGGAGAACCAATTGAGTCAACTTACGCACGATGCACTCCTACAAAATCCATTGTCGTTATCTTGGGTCAGACGCTTAGAACGTCTGGCCGAGGGAGAATTGGAACACTTGAGTTTCAGCGTCATCCGGTTTCTTGATCGGCATGGCCAACGCGAAGCTCAAAGGCCCCAGTGCGGTTACCCACGTCACGCCCACACCGACGGAACTGGCCATGTTGCTCAGGCTGATGTCGTTGCACTGAGTGTTGGCTTTTGTACCGTCAGCGTTGCTGGTCGACTTGCAAGTCGAATCGAACACGTTACCCACGTCCCAGAATACCGAGGTGCGCAGGGAGCGTTGATCTTTCACGAATGGCAGCGGGAACAGGACTTCAACACCACCCTGAATCAATACGTTGCCACCGAACGGCAGTGGATCCTGATCCGGGTCGGCGATAGTGCCAACATTACCAGTCTTGTCGAAACCGCGACTCGGGGTACTGCGAGGACCCAGCGTACTGTCCTTGAAGCCACGTACCGAGTTGAAACCACCAGCATAGTAGTTTTCATAGAACGGCAAGCCGTCGGTCGAACCATAACCGTCGCCATAACCCAGTTCGGTGTGCAGACGCAGGGTGTAGTTTTCGGTGATCGGCTGGAACAACTGACCACGGTAGTCGAGTTTGTAGAACGACAGGTCGCTGCCCGGGATCGTGGTTTCCAGCGTCAGGCTCTGCGAACGGCCACGGGTCGGCAGCACGCCCTTGTTCAGGGTCGACTCGGACCAGCCGGCCGAAGCCTTGAAGTTCAGGTAGTTGTCGCCTTCCTTGTTAACGAAGTCGAAAATCTCGTCAACGGTGTATTGACCGGTCTTGATCTTGTCCTGCTGAGCGGACAGACCGAAGGTCAGACGCGAAGTCTCGCTGATCGGGTAGCCAACGTTGACGCCGGCACCCAGGCTGTCGACCGCATAGCTTGCTACGTCGACGTCGAGGTCTTTGTAGTCGGTGGTGCGATAGAACGCGTTGTAACCCAGGCTCACGCCATCGGCGGTCCAGTACGGGTCAACGTAGCCAAAGTTGTAGCGGCTCTGGTATTCGCTGCGGGTCAGGCCCACGCTCACACGGTTACCGGTACCCAGGAAGTTGTTCTGAGTGATCGAACCACCGAGGATCAGACCGGCGCTCTGAGCGAAACCGACACTGGCGGTGATCGAACCGGAGGCCTGTTCTTCAACGGCGTAGTTCACGTCAACCTGGTCGTCGACACCCGGTACAGCCGGCGTTTCAACGTTCACTTCCTTGAAGAAGCCCAGACGCTCCAGACGGGTCTTGGACTGGTCGATCAGGTAGGTCGAAGCCCAGCCACCTTCCATCTGACGCATTTCACGACGCAGCACTTCGTCCTCGGACTTGGTGTTGCCGCGGAAGTTGATGCGATTGACGTAGGCACGTTTGCCCGGATCGACGGCGAACAGGATGTCCACAGTGTGATCGTCGTCATGCGGCTGAGGTACGCCGTTGACGTTGGCGAAGGTGTAACCCTCGTTACCCAGACGGCGGGTGATCAGTTCGGAGGTGGTGGTCATCAGCTTGCGCGAGAACACCTGGCCTTTCTGCACCAGCAACAGCGACTTGACCTGGTCTTCAGGCACTTTCAGGTCACCGCTGAGCTTGACGTCACGAACGGTGTACTTCTCGCCTTCGGTGATGTTGACGGTGATGTAGACGTGCTTCTTGTCCGGGGTGATGGACACCTGGGTCGAAGCGATATCCATGTTGATGTAGCCACGGTCCAGGTAGTAGGAACGCAGGCGCTCCAGGTCACCGGAGAGTTTTTCACGGGCGTACTTGTCGTCGTTCTTGAAGAACGACAGCCAGTTGGTGGTTTTCAGCTCGAACAGGTCGATCAGATCGTCATCAGGGAAGACCGTGTTACCCACCACGTTGATGTGCTGGATGGCCGCCACGGTGCCTTCGTTGATCTTCACTTTCAGCGCGACGCGGTTGCGCGGCTGCGAGACCACTTCGGTGTCGACGGTCGCCGAGTAACGGCCTTGGGCAACGTACTGACGTTGCAGCTCGTTACGGACACCTTCGAGGGTGGCGCGCTGGAAGATTTCACCTTCGGACAGACCGGACTGCTTGAGGCCCTTCATCAGGTCTTCGGTGGAGATCGCCTTGTTGCCTTCGATCTCGATACTGGCGACCGACGGACGTTCGACGACCGTGATCACCAGAACGTTGCCTTCGCGGCCCAGCTGGATATCTTGAAAGAAACCGGTTTTGAACAACGCACGAGTGGATTCCACCAGGCGACGATCATCCGCCTGCTCGCCGACGTTCAACGGCAAGGCACCAAAGACGCTACCCGCGGAGACCCGCTGGAGGCCATTGACGCGAATATCAGAGATAGTGAAGGACTCGGCGTGAACTTCGGCGATCATCAATACGGTGAGAACCGCAGTTAGCAGCAGACGTTTCATGAAGTCCTTTCTTATTCCAACTGGCAATAAACAAACTGCCGCAAAATGCGGCAGATTCGCAATTCAGCGAAGCTTTACAGTCGACCCAGATCATTGACCAGAGCAAGCAACATCACTCCGACCACCAAACTGATACCGATCTGCACCCCCCAACCTTGCACCCGATCCGACAAGGGGCGACCACGCACCCACTCAATCAGATAAAACAACAAATGCCCCCCATCCAGTACAGGAATGGGCAGCAAATTCAGAACCCCCAGGCTAATACTCAGATAAGCAAGGAAATTCAGGAAATCAGCAACGCCCGACTGGGCAGAAGCGCCCGCCACTTTAGCAATGGTTATCGGCCCACTCAAGTTTTTTACCGAGAGCTCGCCAAACAGCATTTTCTTCAGTGAGTCCAGCGTCAGGATGCTCATGGTCCAGGTACGCCGGGCACCCTCGCCAATTGCGGCCAACGGGCCATAACTGACCTCGCGGATCATTTCCGGCGGCCAGTCCACTGCTTTCACGCCAGCACCCAGATAACCGCTCGGCGCCTTGCTTTCGCCACGCGCAGCCAAGGTCACCGGGACGTCGATTTGAGCACCGTCGCGCTCGACGCGCAGCAAGATTTTGGTATCAGGACGCGTACGAACGGTATCGACCACTTGCTGCCAGTCACCCAGCGCCTGGCCATCGAGCGACAACAGGCGGTCGCCGGTTTTCAGACCGGCGGCCTGCGCCGGACCTTTTGGATCGAGCTCGGCCAGCACCGGCGGCAACGCCGGGCGCCATGGGCGAATACCCAGCGAGCGAATCGGATCGGGTTCATCAGCCCCTTTGAGCCAGTGATCCAGCGCCAGTTCGCGCGGCGTGTCAGCGGTAGAGCCCTGCTCGCGCACGAGCAATTTCAGGGAACCGCTTTCCCCAAGACGACGAACCAACTGCAAATTGACGGCCGCCCAGCCGGAAGTCGGCTCACCATCGATGGCGACGATTTCCTGACCGGCACTCAAACCGGCCTTGGCCGCGATGCTGCCGGACTCGACGGCACCGATGACCGGACGGATCTGCTCACTGCCGAGCATCGCCAGCACCCAGAAAAACACCAGGGCCAGCAGGAAGTTGGCGATCGGTCCCGCCGCGACAATAGCGATGCGCTGGCGAACCGATTTGCGATTGAAGGACTGATGAAGCTGATCGGCTGGCACCTCGCCTTCACGCTCATCGAGCATTTTGACGTAGCCACCCAGCGGAATCGCGGCGACGACAAACTCGGTGCCCTGCTTGTCGTGCCAGCGCAGCAGGGGCATGCCGAAGCCTACGGAAAAACGCAAAACCTTGACGCCACAGCGACGCGCGACCCAGAAGTGGCCGAATTCGTGAAAGGTGACCAGTACACCCAAAGCGATCAGGGTGCCGGCAATCATATAGAGCGCGCTCATCTACTTTCTCCGCAATCCTGTTCAGTGCCGCGTGACGCCATGGTTCTGCAACGGCTATCGGCCGTGACGATCAAGCCATTGTTCGGCCAGAATCCGCGCTTTCGCGTCTGCGGTAAACACCGCATCCAGATCCTCAAGCGCAACCACTGGCTCGAGGTTCAGCACGTCCTCGATAATACTCGCGATTTCCAGATAGCCAACGCGTCCGTCGAGAAACGCCGCGACTGCCACTTCGTTGGCCGCATTGAGCATGGCCGGTGCGCTGTTGCCGGTTTCCGCCGCCTGTCGCGCCAGGCGCAGGCAGGGGAAGCGCTGTTCGTCCGGTGCCTCGAAATCCAGGCGCGCAACGGCAAACAGATCCAGCGGTGCCACACCCGAGTCGATTCGCTCAGGCCAGGCCAATGCGTTGGCAATCGGCGTGCGCATGTCAGGGTTGCCCAACTGCGCCAATACCGAGCCATCCACATAGTCGACCAGCGAGTGAATCACACTCTGCGGATGGATCACCACCTCGACCTGCGACGGCTTGGCATCGAACAGCCAGCAGGCCTCGATCAACTCCAGGCCCTTGTTCATCATGCTGGCCGAGTCCACCGAAATCTTGCGACCCATCGACCAGTTCGGGTGCGCACACGCCTGATCAGGCGAAACATGCGCCAGCTCGCTCATCGGCGTCTGCCGGAAAGGACCGCCCGAAGCCGTCAGCAGAATCCTTCTTACACCGACGGCGCCCAGCCCACGGGCGAAATCCTGCGGCATGCACTGGAAGATCGCGTTGTGCTCGCTGTCGATCGGCAGCAACACCGAACCGCTCTTGTGCACGGCCTGCATGAACAGCGCGCCAGACATCACCAGCGCCTCTTTGTTGGCCAGGAGAATTTTCTTCCCGGCCTGCACCGCCGCCAGCGTCGGGCGCAGGCCCGCGGCGCCGACAATGGCCGCCATCACAGCATCGACTTCAGGGGCGGAGGCAACCTGGCACAGGCCCTCCTCGCCGACCAATACACGAGTGGACAGACCGGCAGCCCGCAAGTCGTCCTGCAGACCACGCGCCGCCGCCACTTCAGGCACTACCGCGAATTGAGGCACATGGCGAACGCACAAGGCGAGCAACTCGCTCAGGCGCGTGAAACCGCTCAGGGCGAAAACCTGATAACGCTCGGGATGCCGAGCGATAACGTCGAGGGTGCTCAGGCCAATCGAACCGGTAGCCCCCAGAACAGTGATCTGTTGCGGGCGGCTCACGGCGCAGCCATCCACAGCAGTACGGCAAAAATCGGGATCGCAGCGGTCAGGCTGTCGATGCGATCAAGCACACCGCCATGACCGGGCAGCAGGTTGCTGCTGTCCTTGATGCCGGACTGGCGCTTGAACATACTTTCGGTTAGGTCGCCCACCACCGAAATGAACACGATCAACGCAGCGCCGATCAAGCCCTTGAGCAGTTCGGCCACGGTCCAGTCACGCACCAGGCCGACGATCGCGGTGATCACCAGACTCAGCGCCAGACCACCATAAACGCCTTCCCAGCTCTTACCCGGGCTGACTTGCGGCGCCAGCTTGCGCTTGCCGAAAGCACGGCCGGAGAAGTAAGCACCGATGTCGGCACCCCAGACCAGCACCATCACCGCCATGATCAGCCAGTTACCCAGCGGGTACTGTTTGATCTGCACCAGCCCTTGCCAGGCCGGCAACAGGATCAGCAAGCCGATCACCAGTTTGGTGGCCGCCGTAGACCAGTGCTCGCTCGAGCGCGGGTACGTCAGCACCAGGTACGTCGCTACCGCCCACCACAACACCGAAGCGCCCAACACCCAAGGGGCGAGGCCCGGCAGGACGTACATGACGAACAGCATCAGCGCGACGACAGCGGCATAGCCGACACGGAACGACTGTGCGGTAAAGCCAGCCAGGCGCGCCCATTCCCAGGCGCCCAGACTTACGACCAGACCGATGAACAGCGCGAAACCGGAGCCTTCGAGCAGGAAAAACCCGCACAGGGCGATCGGCAGCAGGATCAGCGCAGTGATGATTCGTTGTTTAAGCATTAAACCCGGGCTCCAGCTTCAACCTGTTCGCTCGTTTTACCGAAGCGACGCTGGCGTGAAGCGAAATCGGCCAGCGCAGTGCGCATGGCTTCGTGTTTGAAGTCCGGCCAGAACAGGTCGGAGAAGTACAACTCGGCATACGCCAGTTGCCAGAGCAGGAAGTTGCTGATGCGGTGCTCGCCACCGGTGCGGATGCACAGGTCCGGCAGCGGCAGATCACCGGTGGCCAGACAGGTTTGCAGCAGATCCGGGGTGATGTCCTCCGGACGCAGATGCCCGGCCTGGACTTCACGCGCCAGACGCTGCGCCGCCTGGGCAATATCCCACTGACCGCCGTAGTTGGCGGCGATCTGCAGGATGAAACGGTTGGCACCGGCGGTCATGGCTTCCGCTTCGCGCATCGCTGCCTGAAGCTCAGGATGGAAACGCGAGCGATCGCCAATGATGCGCAAGCTGATGTTGTTGTCGTTCAGACGCTTGGCCTCACGACGCAGCGCCTTGAAGAACAGATCCATCAAGGCGCTGACTTCATCGGCCGGGCGCTGCCAGTTTTCACTGGAAAAGGCGAACAGGGTGAGCACTTCGACCTTGGCCTCGGCGCACACCTCGATCACTGCCCGCACAGCATCCACGCCGGCTTTATGCCCGGCGACACCCGGCATAAAGCGTTTTTTCGCCCAGCGATTATTGCCATCCATGATGATCGCGACATGGCGCGGCACCGCGGACGGCGCAGACTGCTTGGTCTTGTCCATTAAAAGCTCGACCCTTATACGGCCATCAGGTCTTTTTCTTTCTCGTCCGTGGCCTTGGTGATCTGGGCCTCGGATTCTTTGGTCAGCTTATCGATATCAGCGATGGCACGACGCTCTTCGTCTTCACTGATTTCCTTGTCCTTGACCAGCTTTTTAAGCTCACCCAATGCGTCACGACGAATGTTGCGCACGGCAACGCGCGCGTCTTCCGCTGCGCTACGGGCCTGCTTGGTGAAGCCCTTGCGCGTTTCCTCGGTGAGGGCAGGCATCGGGATCAAAAGCAACTCACCCAGGTTGGTCGGATTGAGGTTCAGACCGGCGCTCTGGATCGCCTTGTCGACGGCAGCGAGCATGTTGCGCTCGAAGGCCACGACTTGCAGGGTACGCGAATCTTTCACGGTGACGTTGGCCACGCTGCTCAGCGGGGTGTCAGTGCCGTAGTAAGGCACCATGACGCTGCCGAGAATGCTCGGGTGAGCTTTGCCGGTACGAATCTGGCCGAACGCGTGGTTCAGAGATTCCAGGGATTTCTGCATACGCGCTTGGGCGTCTTTCTTGATTTCGTTGATCATTGTTGGCCTTCCTCGATCAAAGTCCCTTCAGCGCCGCCGTGCACAATGTTCAGCAGGGCGCCGGGCTTGTTCATGTTGAATACGCGCAGCGGCATCTTGTGATCGCGGCACAGGCAGATAGCAGTCAGATCCATTACACCCAGCTTGCGATCCAGCACTTCATCATAAGTCAGATGATCGAACTTCTCGGCATGCGGGTCTTTGAACGGGTCTGCGGTGTAAACGCCATCAACCTTGGTCGCTTTCAGCACGACGTCGGCATCGATTTCGATGGCACGCAGGCAGGCTGCCGAATCCGTGGTAAAGAACGGATTACCGGTACCGGCGGCGAAGATCACCACGTCCTTGGAGTTCAGGTGGCGCATGGCTTTGCGGCGATCATAGTGATCGGTCACGCCAACCATGGAAATGGCCGACATCACGATGGCTGAGATATTGGCACGTTCCAGCGCATCGCGCATGGCCAGGGCGTTCATCACAGTGGCCAGCATGCCCATGTGGTCGCCTGTCACCCGATCCATGCCAGCCTTGCTCAAGGCCTCGCCACGGAACAGGTTGCCACCGCCGATCACCAGACCGACCTGTACGCCGATGCCGACCAGTTGGCCGACTTCCAGCGCCATCCGATCCAGCACTTTTGGATCGATCCCGAACTCTTCCGAGCCCATCAGGGCCTCGCCGCTAAGCTTGAGTAGAATGCGTTTATAGCGAGCCTGATAACCACTGCCCTGCTGAGCCATTGCGAATCTCTCCTGCGGCGTATTTAAAAAATTCTGTGCAAGCTGTTTTACAGCTGCCGTTCACTCTAGCTTGGCGCTGCTTCAGCGCCATCGGAACCTGGCTTTGTAAGTCAGTTCCCAGTGGAAACCAATTAAAAAATGGTAACCCCATCTGAAAAGAGGCTGCGCGCGTGAGCGGGCAGCCTCTTTCGGGCGACAGTTGAAAAACCGTCTTATTGCTTGGCGGCAGCCAGCTGGGCAGCAACTTCTTCAGCGAAGTTGTCGACCGGCTTCTCGATGCCTTCGCCTACTTTGAAGTAGGTGAAGGAAACGATTTCTGCGCCGCCTTTCTTGGCCAGCTCGCCAACCTTGATTTCAGGGTTCTTGACGAACGCCTGCTCAACCAGGCTTGCTTCTGCCAGGAACTTGCTGATACGGCCTTTGACCATGTTCTCAACAATGTTTTCTGGCTTGCCTTTGATCTTCTCTTCGTTCAGCTGCAGGAACACAGCTTTTTCACGCTCGATCGCTTCAGCCGAAACTTGCGAAGGCAGCAGGAACTCAGGGTTGCTGGCAGCTACGTGCATCGCGATGTCTTTGGCCAGCTCGACGTCACCGCCTTTCAGAGCCACAACCACGCCGATCTTGTTGCCGTGCAGGTAAGAACCGACAACGTCACCTTCGATACGGGCCAGACGACGGATGTTGACGTTCTCGCCTACTTTGGCAACCAGTGCTTCGCGAGCAGCTTCTTGCGAAGCGATCAGCGGAGCAGCGTCGGTCAGCTTGTCAGCGAAAGCTTTTTCAACGCTGGCAGCGACGAAGTTTTTGAAGTCGTCTTGCAGAGCCAGGAAGTCGGTCTGCGAGTTCACTTCCAGGATAACGGCAGCTTTACCGTCGTCCTTGATTGCGATTGCGCCTTCAGCGGCAACGTTGCCAGCCTTTTTCGCAGCCTTGATCGCGCCCGAAGCACGCATGTCATCAATGGCTTTTTCGATGTCGCCGTCAGCCTTTTCCAGGGCTTTCTTGCAGTCCATCATGCCTTCGCCGGTACGCTCGCGTAGTTCTTTAACCAACGCTGCAGTAATTGCTGCCATTTTCAAATTCCTCTTGGATAGGTTTTCAACCATTCCACCCGATCGAACGGGCGTTCAATTCTTCCCGAAACACCTTGTAGCTGCTGCACGTTACAAATGCAGGAGGTGCGCTGCCACAAGTGGGCGCCAACAAACGGTTTTCGAGGTGGCAAAAAGGGGGCCAAGCCCCCTTTTTGCTTACTGAGTCAACGCCAGGGCGTCGATTACTCAGCTGCAGCCTGAGTTTCTTCAACTGCGAATTCAACAGTGCCGCCAGCAACATTGTTGCGACCACGGATCACTGCGTCAGCCATCGAACCCATGTACAGCTGGATAGCGCGGATTGCGTCATCGTTGCCTGGGATGATGTAGTCAACGCCTTCCGGGCTGCTGTTGGTATCGACAACGCCGATGACCGGGATGCCCAGCTTGTTGGCTTCGGTGATCGCGATGCGCTCGTGGTCAACGTCGATCACGAACAGTGCGTCTGGCAGACCGCCCATGTCCTTGATGCCGCCCAGCGAACGATCCAGCTTTTCCAGGTCACGGGAGCGCATCAGCGCTTCTTTCTTGGTCAGCTTGGCGAAGGTACCGTCTTCGGCTTGAACTTCAAGGTCACGCAGACGCTTGATGGAAGCACGAATGGTTTTGAAGTTGGTCAGCATGCCGCCCAACCAGCGGTGATCGACGTACGGCGAACCGCAACGTGCTGCTTCTTCAGCAACGATCTTGCCAGCGGAACGCTTGGTGCCGACGAACAGAATCTTGTTTTTGCCCTGGGCCAGACGCTCTACGAAAGTCAGAGCTTCGTTGAACATTGGCAGGGTTTTTTCAAGGTTGATGATGTGAATCTTGTTACGCGCGCCGAAAATGTACTTACCCATTTTCGGATTCCAGTAACGGGTTTGGTGACCGAAGTGCACACCGGCCTTCAGCATATCGCGCATGTTGACTTGGGACATGATAGTTCCTTAATAAGTCGGGTTTGGCCTCCACGTATCCCAATGACCAACCAGTGGCATAAAGCCAAAAGCACCCAGGTCATCGTGTCGACACGTGTGTGGATTTAAGCTTTTCGGGGTATCCCCGGAAAGCGGCGCATTTTATACCACAGGGTGCACAGAAACGGAACCCGGAATCTGCAATCGCACCAGGGACATGGGCGCAGCCCCCTTGGAATCGCCTTCAAGCGCACCATTGTATAGACAGACGCGATGCACGCAGGCGCGGATTTGCTCCTTTCGTCTGGTAGAATCGCGTTTTTCAGGGTCGCAAATCCCACACCTGCCACCCTATCCGTATCAGCAAGCGCCGCCGAGCGCAGAGAGAGCCTGTATGACCGTCAACCTCAAAACCCCCGAGGACATCGCTGGCATGCGTGTCGCCGGCAAACTGGCCGCCGATGTGCTGGAAATGATTGCCGAACACGTCAAACCGGGCGTGACCACCGATCAACTGAACCAGATCTGCCACGACTACATCGTCAACGTGCAGCAGGCCATCCCTGCCCCGCTCAACTACAAGGGCTACCCGAAGTCGATCTGCACATCGATCAATCACGTGGTCTGCCACGGCATCCCGAATGACAAGCCGCTGAAGAATGGTGACACGCTGAACATCGACGTCACCGTGATCAAGGACGGCTACCACGGCGACACCAGCCGTATGTTCCACGTTGGCGAAGTGCCGGTCTGGGCCGAACGCCTGTCGCAGGTCACCCAGGAATGCATGTACAAGGCGATCGAAATCGTCAAACCTGGCTGCCGTCTCGGCGACATCGGTGAAATCATCCAGAAGCACGCGGAAAAGAACGGTTTCTCGGTGGTTCGCGAGTTCTGCGGCCACGGCATCGGCAAGGTGTTCCACGAAGAGCCGCAGATCCTGCATTACGGTCGCGCCGGCACCGGCATGGAACTGAAGGCCGGCATGACCTTCACCATCGAACCGATGATCAACCAGGGCAAGGCCGACACCAAGGTACTGGGCGACGGCTGGACCGCGATCACCAAGGACCGCAAACTCTCGGCGCAGTGGGAACACACCCTGCTGGTGACCGACACCGGCTACGAGATCTTCACCCTGCGCGCCGACGACACCATCCCGCGCGTCTCGGCCTGATCCCAAGAACGCTCCCAGCCCTATAGAAGGAAAGCCAATCGATGCCGCAGGTGGATCCCGAACTCTTCGACCGCGGCCAGTTCCAGGCTGAACTGGCCCTGAAAGCGAGTCCCATCGCAGCGTTCAAGAAGGCGATCCGCCAGGCGCGCGAGGTCCTCGACACGCGTTTTCGCAGCGGCCGCGACATCCGCCGACTGATCGAAGACCGTGCATGGTTCGTCGACAACATCCTGCAAAAAGCCTGGGAGCAGTTCAACTGGAGCGAAGACGCCGATATCGCACTGGTCGCGGTCGGCGGCTACGGCCGTGGTGAGTTGCACCCCTATTCCGACATCGACCTGCTGATCCTGCTGGACAGCGCCGATCACGAAGTCTTCCGCGATTCCATCGAGCGTTTTCTGACGCTGCTGTGGGACATCGGCCTGGAAGTCGGTCAGAGCGTACGCTCGGTCGACGAATGCGCCGAAGAGGCCCGCGCCGACCTGACGGTGGTCACCAACCTGATGGAAAGCCGCACCATCTGCGGCCCCGAGCGCCTGCGCCAGCGCATGCTCGATGTCACCAGCACCGCGCACATGTGGCCGGCCAAGGAGTTTTTCCTGGCCAAACGCGCCGAGCAAAAGGCCCGTCACCACAAGTACAACGACACCGAATACAACCTGGAACCCAACGTCAAAGGCTCGCCTGGCGGCCTGCGGGATATCCAGACGATTCTGTGGGTGGCCCGTCGTCAATACGGCACCCTGAACCTGCGCGCTCTCGCTGGCGAAGGTTTCCTGGTCGAGAGCGAAAACGCCCTGTTGGCGTCGTCCCAGGAATTCCTCTGGAAAGTGCGTTACGCCCTGCACATGCTCGCCGGGCGCTCGGAAGACCGCCTCTTGTTCGATCATCAACGGACCATCGCCGGCCTGCTCGGTTTTGAAGGCGACGACGCCAAACAGGCCGTCGAAAACTTCATGCAGCAGTACTTCCGCGTGGTCATGAGCATCGCCCAGCTCAGCGACCTGATCATCCAGCACTTCGAGGAAGTCATCCTCGCCCCGGAAGACGAAGCACCGCCGCAGCCGATCAACTCGCGCTTCCAGCTGCACGACGGCTACATCGAAGCACGCAACGACAACGTATTCCGCCGCACGCCGTTCGCCATGCTCGAGATCTTCGTGTTGATGGCCCAGCAGCCGGAAATCAAAGGCGTGCGCGCTGACACCATTCGTCTGCTGCGCGAGAACCGGCACCTGATCGACGACAATTTCCGCAACGATATCCGCAACACCAGCCTGTTCATCGAGCTGTTCAAGTGCAAGATCGGCGTGCACCGCAACCTGCGCCGGATGAACCGCTACGGCATCCTCGGGCGCTATCTGCCGGAGTTCGGCTTCATCGTCGGGCAGATGCAGCACGACCTGTTCCACATCTATACGGTCGATGCGCACACGCTGAACCTGATCAAACACCTGCGTAAGTTGCAATACACCCAGGTGTCGGAAAAATTCCCGTTGGCCGCCAAGCTAATGGCCAAACTGCCCAAGCCCGAACTGATTTACATGGCCGGCCTGTATCACGATATCGGCAAGGGCCGGCATGGCGACCACTCCGACATCGGCGCGGTCGATGCCGAAGCGTTCTGCCAGCGCCATCAGTTGCCGCTGTGGGACAGCCGCCTGATCGTCTGGCTGGTGCAGAACCACCTGGTGATGTCGACCACCGCACAGCGCAAGGATCTGTCCGATCCGCAGGTGATCCACGATTTCGCCCAGATCGTCGGCGACGAAACCCGTCTGGATTACCTGTACGTGCTGACCGTGGCCGACATCAACGCGACCAACCCGACGCTTTGGAATTCGTGGCGCGCCAGCCTCTTGCGCCAGCTCTACACCGAGACCAAACGCGCTCTGCGCCGTGGCCTGGAAAACCCGGTGGATCGCGAAGAGCAGATCCGCCAGACCCAGAGTGCGGCGCTGGACATCCTGGTGCGCGGTGGCACTGATCCGGACGATGTCGAGCAGTTGTGGGCACAGTTGGGCGATGACTATTTCCTGCGTCACACAGCCGGCGATGTGGCCTGGCACAGTGACGCGATCCTGCAGCAGCCGGCCGATGGCGGTCCGCTGGTGCTGATCAAGGAAACCACCCAGCGCGAGTTCGAGGGCGGCACGCAGATCTTCATCTACGCCCCGGACCAGCACGACTTCTTCGCCGTAACCGTGGCCGCGATGGACCAGCTCAACCTGAACATTCACGACGCCCGGGTCATCACTTCGAGCAGCCAGTTCACCCTCGACACCTACATCGTGCTCGACACCGACGGCGACTCGATCGGCGACAACCCGGCGCGGGTCAAACAGATTCGCGACGGCCTGACCGAAGCGCTGCGCAATCCTGACGATTACCCGACGATCATCCAGCGCCGGGTGCCGCGCCAGCTCAAGCACTTCGCCTTCGCGCCGCAGGTGACGATCCATAACGACGCGCAACGTCCGGTGACGGTGCTGGAGTTGACGGCGCCTGACCGCCCGGGCCTGCTGGCACGGATCGGCGGGATCTTTCTCGAATTCGACCTGTCGCTGCAGAACGCCAAGATTGCGACCCTGGGCGAACGCGTAGAAGACGTGTTCTTCATCACCGACGCCCACAACCAGCCGCTCTCCGACCCGCTGCTGTGCAGCCGTTTGCAGGACGCAATCGTCGAGCAACTGAGCGTCAATCAGGAACCGGATATCAAGCTTTCGCGCATCAGTATTTGATCCAGCAATTCCCCCCTGTGGGAGCGGGCTTGCTCGCGAAAGCGGTGTGTCAGGCAACACATCATTCACTGACACACCGCTTTCGCGAGCAAGCCCGCTCCCACATTGAACGAGGCCCCCATGAACAACGCTCTGACGCAGCTCCAGCCCTACCCGTTCGAAAAACTCCGCGCGCTGCTTGGCACGGTCACGCCGAACCCGGACAAACGCCCGATCGCCCTGTCGATCGGCGAGCCGAAACATCGCTCGCCAAGCTTTGTCGCCGAAGCGCTGGCGAACAATCTGGATCAGATGGCGGTGTATCCGACCACCCTCGGCATCCCGGCCCTGCGCGAAGCCATCGCCGGCTGGTGCGAACGTCGTTTTGGCGTACCGAGCGGCTGGATCGATCCGGCGCGCAATGTGCTGCCGGTCAACGGTACCCGCGAAGCGCTGTTCGCCTTCACCCAGACTGTGGTCAACCGTGGCGACGATGCACTGGTGGTCAGCCCGAACCCGTTCTATCAGATCTACGAAGGCGCAGCGTTCCTCGCCGGGGCCAAGCCGCACTACCTGCCGTGCCTGGACGAAAACGGCTTCAACCCGGATTTCGACGCCGTGTCGCCAGACATCTGGAAACGCTGCCAGATCCTGTTCCTGTGCTCGCCAGGCAACCCGACCGGCGCGCTGATCCCGGTTGATGTACTGAAAAAACTCATCGCCCTGGCCGACGAATACGACTTCGTGATCGCCGCCGACGAGTGCTACAGCGAACTGTACTTCGACGAACAGACCCCGCCGCCGGGCCTGCTCAGCGCCTGCGTCGAACTGGGCCGCAAGGACTTCAAGCGTTGCGTGGTGTTCCACAGCCTGTCCAAGCGCTCCAATCTGCCGGGCCTGCGCTCCGGGTTCGTCGCCGGTGACGCGGATATCCTCAAGGGTTTCCTGCTGTACCGCACCTACCACGGCTGCGCGATGCCGGTGCAAACCCAACTGGCCAGCGTTGCGGCGTGGAATGACGAAGTGCATGTACGCGCCAACCGTGCGCTGTACCGCGAGAAGTTCGACGCAGTGCTGGCAATTCTCAGCCCGGTGATGGACGTACAGCGTCCGGACGGCAGCTTCTACCTCTGGCCGAACGTGGCCGGTGACGATGCCGCATTCTGCCGCGACCTGTTCGAGCAGGAACATGTGACTGTCGTGCCAGGCTCGTATCTGTCGCGCGAGGTCGACGGCGTGAATCCGGGCGCCGGGCGCGTGCGCATGGCACTGGTTGCGCCTTTGGCTGAATGTGTTGAAGCTGCAGAACGGATCCGCGACTTCATCACCCGCCAACACTGAGTTTTTAATGTCCGTGCCAGTCATCTGGCACGGACATACCTCTCAAGTTACATTTAAAACCACTTTACGACTACTCCAGACACTGCCCGAAGCTTAATCTCGCGCAGTGGTTTTTTGCATGCGCGAAACAACCAAAAAGACAAATCAAGGAGCAAGACAAAGCATGGACAACTTTCAATATTGCACGCTGCAGAAACCGGCTAAAGAACTCAAATCCAGCGCCCTTAACAACAGCCGAAAAAAACGCTCGTTGGTACACTACGACAAACTTTGGCCAAGCCGACACACTCTGAAAATAGCTTTCATGGATAACCCAACTCCGGAACACAAAGATAAAATCATTGCCGCCGCCGAAAAATGGCTTCCTTATATCAGTTTGAAGTTTGAGTTCGTTGAAGGCGTAGAGGGTGAGATCCGAATCGCCACCGAGGGTGTGGTGAACAGTTCATTTCTGGGTACCGATGCACTGGATATGTTTCCTGACACGCCAACCATGAACCTTGGCATCGACCCCGAACACGAAGACTTCGAGACCGTCGTCATTCACGAGTTTGGCCACGCACTCGGCGCGATGCACGAACACCAGCACCCCAAGGCGCAAATCCCCTGGAATAAAGAAAATGTTTACAACTACTACCAGAACAGACCGATGAATCCACTGTCGCGAGGCGAAGTTGACGACAATATATTTACGCCTTTTGACGATGCCGACGCGCTTTACTTGCCATACGATCGAAAATCCATCATGCACCATCCTGTTCCCAACAATTTGACGCTTGGCAATTGGGCGAATCCGATCAATCGCGAAATCAGTGATAAAGACAAACAGCTCATGCGGTTGATTTACCCACGTTGAATCACATCTTTACCGTGCCAGTTCTGTTGGCACGGTAATCCGTCATAAAATCGTACACATATCCAATTTACCTGCTCAGGCGCAGCAACTAGCATCCTTCATTCAAAGCGACTTTCCGGGAACAAAAAGCAGCCCGAGAAGTTACATATGACGGACGAAAACATGGATGTTCAGTTATGCACTCAACCCGGCTTCAGCCAAACAAAAAAACCGAAACCACACGCACCTCCCGCAACATCAAATGCACTTCGGAGGTTCAGTAAAATGTGGGCTAAAAACAATCCGGCAAAATTCTGGACTCCCGGCAGCACTCTCCGCATCGCCTTCCTCAACGGTACGCAGGAATTCAAGGACGCGACCATTGCCGCTGCCAGCAACTGGTTGCCGCACATCAACTTGAAATTCGATTTCGTTGAAGGTGAAGTGGGCGACATCCGCATACTCAGTCAGGAAGGAACGTTTTCCTCCCGGATAGGTACGGATGCTCTGCTACACCCCGATGAGCCGACCATGACACTGTGGCCGCATCCGAGTCTGCCACGTTACTTCGCAGCCAATGTCATGCATGAGTTCGGTCACATGCTGGGCGCGGAGCATGAACAGACCAATCCCACGGCAGATATTCCCTGGGACAAGCCAGCCATCTATGCACAATTTGGAATCACCGCCGACCCGGAAGAAGACGACTCCCAGGCCAGCGTGACGCGCAAACGCCTGCACGACTGGTACTTTGACCGCGGCAATCCCGACGAAAGCATTTATTCGGAATACGATCCAAAGTCGATCATGCACTATCGCATCAGCCAGTCCTGGACCATCGGAGACTTCCAGCTCTTCATTAATCTGGATCTCAGCGAAAAGGACAAAATCTTCATGGCGAACGCTTATCCCTGCCCCGCGAGTGAGTGAGCGCATCAGGTCCGTGTCAGGCTATTTGACCTGACCCAGATTCGCCTCACTCAAATCCAGCTCACCCAATACCTCACGCAACACGTCATCACCGATCTGGTGCTGACGACTGAGGCTATACAACTCCAGGCGCTGCGCCCGCAACGCCTTCAAGCGCAAGCGGCGTTCCAGCAGATCCATCTGGAACGCCAGCGCCTGGGCTTCGGCCGAATCATTGAACACGTCGAGCTGATGACGATACTCGGACATGATCCGCGCCTTGAGTTCCGCCGAGAGTGCGGCCTGCGCCGCATCCTGCGGGCCGACCTCTTCGGTTTCCAGCGCATGGATCGCCGCCTCGGCGGTCTTGCGCCAGGCGTCGCGCACTTCCTGACGGCGCTTGTCGTCCGGGCTTTTCTCGATGCCGCGCAACAGCAACGGCAAGGCTATGCAGGCGCAAATCAGCGACAACAGAATCACCCCGGCGGCGATGAAAATCAGCAGATCACGCTCGGGGAACGCCTCGGCCCCCATCAACATCGGTACCGACATCACACCGGCCAGCGTCACCGCCCCGCGCACTCCGCCGACAGTCAGCAGCCAGCAAGATCGAGCGGTCGGCACTTGCGTCAGGTCGCCCTTGCCGCGCAGCCGTCGCAGCAGCACCGACAAACGCCAGATGCTCTGCACCCAGATAAAGCGCAACAGCACCAGGGCAAGGAAAATTGCCACCACGTCGAGGCCGCGATACATCAGCGTCGGCCACAACGTCGGTTCGTGGCTGACCACGGCCTTGATGATGTCCGGCAATTGCAGACCCAGCAGCAGGAAGATCAGGCCGTTGAAGGCAAATTCAAGCAGCGACCAGACGCTGCGATTGAGTAGCCGGGTGCTGGTCTGCCGCGGCAGCAGATCGAGCCAGCTCTGCATCATCCCCGCCGCGACAGCCGAAAGAATCCCCGAAGCGCCCAGTCGCTCGGCCAGTACATAGGCGGCGAACGGCAGCAGCAACATGAACACCACGTGGGTGGCCGGATCGTCCCAGCCCCGGGCGATCATCCACGCGCGCAAACGCCCGACCAGCCAGCTCAGCACCACGCCGACGGCCAAGCCTCCGACCGCCACCAGCACGAAAGTCAGACTGGCATTGGCCAGTGAGAACACTCCGGTCACCGCCGCGACCAGGGCAAACTTGAACGTCACCAGACCCGAAGCGTCGTTCATCAGCGCCTCGCCTTGCAGGATATGCATCAGCGGCGTCGGCAAACGGTTCTGCGAGATCGCCGAGACCGCAACGGCGTCGGTCGGCGACAGCACAGCGGCCAGCGCGAAGGCCACCGGTAGTGGAATTGTCGGCAACAGCCAGTGAATGAAGTACCCGGCACCGACCACGGTAAACAGCACCAGGCCGACCGCCAGCGTCAGGATCGGCCCACGCAAATGCCAGAACTCGCGTTTGGGCATCCGCCAGCCGTCGGAAAACAGCAGCGGGGGCAGGAACAGAAACAGGAACAATTCGGGGTCCAGCGCGACGTGCAGGCCCAGTGTCGGCCAGGCCAGCAAGGCACCGGCGGCGATTTGCACGAGGGGCAGTGGCAGCGGGATGACCCGTCCGACCAGCCGCGAAACGCTGACCAGCATCAGCAGGATCAGGACGGTATAAGCGGTTTGCATAAAGCGGAAATCTCAGACAATCGACAGCGTTGAACTGCCATATTAGCCGCTTAGGATGCGTCTGGCGTTTGCACCTATGTCGCACTGCCCTTGTGGGAGCGAGCCTGCTCGCGAATGCGGTGTCTCCTTCAACAGAAATATTGCCTGTCATGGCCCCTTCGCGAGCAGGCTCGCTCCCACAGGTTTTGCAGCGTTACGACAACCGTGGCCGACGAAACCGTTTGGTCATGGCATAATCCGACACCATTTTTTTCCAGCACCTGTAAAGGGGGCGATTCCTTGACCGTTTCAAGTAAAACGTTGCACCTTTTCGGCATCAAAGCCTGCGACACCATGAAGAAGGCGCGCACCTGGCTCGATGAACACGCTGTCAGCTACGACTTTCACGACTACAAAACCGCCGGTATCGACCGTGAGCACCTGACCCAATGGTGTGACGAGCACGGCTGGCAAACGGTGCTGAACCGTGCAGGCACGACCTTTCGCAAACTCGACGACGAACGTAAAGCCGATCTCGACCAGTCGAAAGCCATCGAACTGATGCTCGCTCAACCCTCGATGATCAAGCGCCCGGTGCTTGATCTCGGTGACCGAACCCTGATTGGCTTCAAGCCAGACATCTACGCGGCCGCACTCAAGTAAGCAGCCCGTCACTTATTGCTAGAGGTATTCACATGTCCAACTCTCTGTTCAGCATCGCCTTTGGTGTCGGCACGCAAAACCGTCAAGGCGCATGGCTGGAAGTGTTCTACGCTCAGCCACTGCTCAACCCGTCGGCCGAACTGGTCGCCGCTGTTGCGCCGATCCTCGGTTACACCGAAGGCAACCAGGCCATCACCTTCACCACTGCACAGGCTGCGCAACTGGCTGAAGCAGTCAAAGGCATCGACGCCGTTCAAGGCAAGCTGCTGACCCGTCTGGCCGAGAGCCACAAGCCGCTGGTCGCCACCCTGCTGGCCGAAGACGCACAGCTGACCTCGACGCCTGAGGCCTACCTCAAGCTGCACCTGCTGTCGCATCGTCTGGTCAAGCCACACGGCGTAAGCCTGGCCGGGATCTTCCCGCTGCTGCCGAACGTGGCCTGGACCAGCCAGGGTGCAATCGACCTGAGCGAACTGGCCGAAATGCAACTGGAAGCCCGTCTGCGCGGCGAGCTGCTGGAAGTGTTCTCGGTGGACAAGTTCCCGAAAATGACCGACTACGTGGTACCGGCCGGTGTGCGTATCGCTGACGCGGCACGTCTGCGTCTGGGCGCTTACGTGGGCGAAGGCACCACCGTGATGCACGAAGGCTTCATCAACTTCAACGCCGGCACCGAAGGCCCAGGCATGATCGAAGGCCGCGTGTCCGCTGGCGTGTTCGTCGGCAAGGGTTCGGACCTGGGCGGCGGCTGCTCGACCATGGGCACCCTGTCGGGTGGCGGCAACATCGTGATCAAGGTGGGCGAAGGCTGCCTGATCGGCGCCAACGCCGGTATCGGTATTCCGTTGGGCGACCGCAACACCGTCGAGTCGGGCCTGTACGTGACCGCCGGCACCAAGGTCGCGCTGCTGGACGAGCACAACAACCTGGTCAAGGTGGTGAAGGCGCGCGAGCTGGCCGGTCAGACTGACCTGCTGTTCCGTCGCAATTCGGAAACCGGTGCCGTGGAGTGCAAGACCCACAAATCGGCGATCGAGCTGAACGAAGCGCTGCACGCTCACAACTAAGTGCCGCAGGCACTTGTGGGAGCGAGCCTGCTCGCGAAGGCGTCCTTGAGGTCGCAAAAAGCTTCGCGAGCAGGCTCGCTCCCACAGTGTCTTGTGTACAGGCTGAACAGATGATGATTCCCTCCCCCTGGCGCGCCGACTTTCCGGCCATCGCCGCCCTGCAACGGCAAGACCAGACCTATCTGGACAACGCCGCCACCACGCAAAAACCCCAGGCCCTGCTCGACGCACTGACGCATTACTACGCCAACGGCGCGGCCAATGTGCATCGTGCGCAGCATCTGCCCGGCGCGCACGCGACGCAGGCGTTCGAAGACAGTCGGCTCAAGGTTGCCCAGTGGCTGAATGCCGGTGACAGCGGGCAGATCATCTTCACCCACGGCGCCACCAGTGCGCTGAATCTCCTGGCCTATGGCCTGGAACATCTTTTCCACCCGGGCGATGAAATAGTCATCAGCGCCCTGGAGCATCACGCCAACCTGCTGCCGTGGCAGCAACTGGCACAGCGTCGCGAGCTGAAACTGGTGATCCTGCCGCTGGACGCCGACGGCGTGGTCGACCTCGGCGCCGCTGTGCGTCTGATCACCCCGCGCACTCGCTTGCTGGCGGTCAGTCAGCTGTCCAACGTGCTCGGTGCCTGGCAACCGTTGCCGGCGCTGCTGGCGATGGCCAAGGCGCACAACGCGCTGACCGTGGTCGATGGCGCCCAGGGTGTGGTGCATGGTCGCCACGACGTGCAGGCGCTGGGTTGCGACTTTTATGTGTTTTCCAGCCACAAGCTGTATGGCCCCGACGGCCTCGGTGTGCTGTTCGGGCGCAACGCCGCACTTGAGCAACTGCAGCCGTGGCAGTTCGGCGGCGAAATGGTGCTGGAAGCCAATTATCACGATTCACGCTTCCGCCCTGCTCCGCTGGGCTTCGAGGCGGGCACGCCGCCGATTGCCAGCGTGATCGGCCTCGGCGCGACCCTCGACTATTTGGCCGGGCTGGATCAGGACGCGGTGTCGGCCCACGAAGCTGCGCTGCACGCTTACCTGCTGCAAGGCCTGGCCGCGCGCAACGGCATTCGTCTGCTGGGCAAGCCGCAATTGGCGCTGGCGAGTTTTGTCGTCGAGGGCGTGCACAACGCCGATCTGGCGCACTTGCTCACCGAGCAAGGCATCGCCGTACGCGCCGGGCATCATTGCGCCATGCCGTTGCTGAAAAGCTTTGAGCTGGCCGGTGCTATTCGTGTGTCGCTGGCGCTGTACAACGACTCCGAGGATCTGGAGCGTTTCTTCGAAGCGCTGGATCAGGCCCTGGAGTTGCTGCGATGAGCCTGCCGCTCGCCGCCGCCGAAGCGCTGCAGACCTTTCAGAATGCCGCCGGTTGGGAACAACGGGCGCGGTTGCTCATGCAGTTTGGCGATCGTCTGCCGCCGCTGGATGACGCGGACAAATGCGAAGCCAACCGGGTGCATGGCTGTGAGAGCCAAATGTGGCTGGTGGGTGAGTTGCAGGACGGTCACTGGCAGTTCAGCGCTGCCAGCGATGCGCGGATGATTCGTGGGTTGGTGGCGTTGCTGCTGTTGCGGGTCAACGGCTTGAGCGCTGCCGAGTTGCGGCAGGTGGATTTGCCCGAGTGGTTCAATCAGCTGGGACTTTCGCGGCAGTTGTCGCCGTCGCGCAGTAATGGCTTGAATGCCGTGCTCCAGCGGATGAATGAGTTGGCTAAATAAAGCGGCTGCTTCGCAGCCATCGCGAGCAGGCTCACTCCTACAATTGGAATGCGTCCCCCTGTAGGAGTGAGCCTGCTCGCGATGAGGCCATCAGCCCCAGAATCAAACCTGAGGCTTCACCCGATCCGCTGGCCGCCGCACACCCGCCACAATCTTGTCCACCGCCTTGGTCGCCGCGACCATGCCGAACGTCGCCGTGACCATCATCACCGCGCCAAACCCGCCAGCGCAGTCGAGCTTCACCCCGTCGCCGACAAAACTCTTCTGCAAACAGATGCTGCCGTCCGGTTTCGGATAGCGCAGTTGTTCGGTGGAGAACACACACGGCACGCTGTAATGGCGAGTCACGGTACGCGAGAAGCCATAGTCGCGACGCAACGTCGAACGCACTTTCGAGGCCAGCGGGTCGTTGAACGTGCGGTTGAGGTCGCAGACCTGAATCAGCGTCGGATCGATCTGCCCACCCGCACCGCCGGTGGTAATGATCTGGATCTTGCGGCGCTTGCACCAGGCGATCAGTGCAGCCTTGGCGTTGACCGCGTCGATGCAGTCGATCACGCAATCGATGTTCGGCGTGATGTATTCGGCCATGGTGTCGCGGGTGACGAAATCCGCCACCGCGTGCACCGTGCAGTCCGGGTTGATCCCGCGCAGACGCTCGGCCATCACCTCGACCTTGGGTTTGCCGACGGTGCTGTCCAGCGCGTGCAACTGGCGGTTGGCGTTGCTGACGCAGACGTCATCGAGGTCGAACAGCGAAATCTCGCCGACGCCACAGCGGGCCATGGCTTCCGCCGCCCAGGAACCGACGCCACCGACGCCGACAATCGCCACATGGGCCGCACGCAGGCGCTCGAGGCCCTCGATGCCATACAAACGGGCGATGCCTGCAAACCGCGGATCTTCTGTACTCATGACCATTACCCCAAAAACCGGCGCGCATTATAGGGCCGTCGGCGGCCAAGAGCATCTTTGACGCTATGAACGGTGAACGCAGCCGTTTTGCGCAAGCCTTGTGGCGAGGGAGCTTGCTCCCGCCGGGTCGCGAAGCGGCCCTTTGAAAGCGGCCTGCTTCGCAGTCCAGCGGGAGCAAGCTCCCTCGCCACTGGGAATTGCTATAACTAAGCAACAAAGTTTTCTCTTACAAGCTGTTACTAAAGAACTTAAATCAGGTTGGACTGCCCAATGTCGGGCATTTCCCTGCCCGGTGTACGAGCAGTGAACTGCCGGTGTAGGATTCGCGCCCTTTTGGCGTAAGCCGATCCGTTCCTTCGTTCCACAGCCTTTGGAACCCGAAATAGCTATGTCATCGCGTAAATTTGGTCTCAACCTGGTGGTGGTTCTGGCAATCGCCGCCCTGTTCACCGGTTTCTGGGCGCTGATCAACCGCCCGGTCTCCGCGCCCAACTGGCCGGAACAGATCTCCGGTTTTTCCTATTCGCCATTCCAGCAGGGCCAGTTCCCGCAGAAGGATCAGTATCCGACTGACGACGAAATGCGCCGCGACCTGGAGATCATGAGCAAGCTGACGGACAACATCCGCATCTACTCGGTCGACGGTTCGCTGCAGGACATCCCGAAACTGGCGGAAGAATTCGGTCTGCGCGTGACCCTCGGGATCTGGATCAGCCCCGATCAGGAACGCAACGAGCGCGAGATCCAGCGCGCCATCGAACTGGCCAACACCTCGCGCAGCGTGGTTCGTGTGGTGGTCGGTAACGAGGCGATATTCCGCAAGGAAATCACTGCCGAGCAACTGAGCGTGCTGCTGGATCGCGTGCGCGCGGCGGTGAAAGTGCCGGTGACCACCTCCGAGCAGTGGCACGTCTGGGAAGAACACCCGGAACTGGCCAAGCACGTTGACCTGATCGCTGCGCACGTCCTGCCGTACTGGGAATTCATCCCCGTGGACAAGGCCGGACAGTTCGTCTTCGACCGCGCCCGTGACCTGAAAAAGCTGTTCCCGAAAAAGCCGCTGCTGCTGTCCGAAGTCGGCTGGCCAAGCAACGGGCGCATGCGCGGTGGCGCCGATGCGTCGCCGGCGGATCAGGCGATCTACCTGCGCACGCTGGTCAACAAGCTCAACCGCCAAGGCTTCAACTACTTCGTGATCGAAGCGTTCGACCAGCCGTGGAAGGCCAGTGACGAAGGTTCGGTGGGCGCCTACTGGGGCGTGTTCAACGCCGCGCGCCAGCAGAAATTCAACTTCGAAGGCCCGGTGGTCGCCATCCCGCAATGGCGCGTGCTGGCCATCGGTTCGGTGGTGCTGGCGCTGCTGTCGCTGACCCTGCTGATGATCGACGGCTCGGCCCTGCGCCAGCGTGGCCGCACCTTCCTGACCTTTATCGCGTTCCTTTGCGGTTCGGTGCTGGTGTGGATCGGTTACGACTACAGCCAGCAATACAGCACGTGGTTCAGCCTGACGGTGGGTTTCCTCCTGGCACTGGGTGCGCTCGGGGTGTTTATCGTGTTGCTGACCGAAGCGCATGAACTGGCCGAGGCGGTCTGGACCCACAAGCGCCGGCGTGAATTCCTGCCGGTGGTGGGCGATTCGGACTACAGACCGAAAGTCTCGATCCACGTCCCTTGCTACAACGAACCGCCGGAGATGGTCAAACAGACCCTCGATGCCCTGGCCGCCCTCGATTACCCGGACTATGAAGTCCTGATCATCGACAACAACACCAAGGACCCGGCCGTCTGGGAGCCGGTGCGCGACTACTGCGCAACCCTCGGCCCGCGCTTCAAGTTCTTCCACGTTTCGCCGCTGGCCGGGTTCAAGGGCGGCGCGCTGAATTACCTGATTCCGCACACCGCCAAGGACGCCGAGGTGATCGCGGTGATCGACTCCGACTACTGCGTGCACCCGAACTGGCTCAAGCACATGGTGCCGCACTTCGCCGATCCGAAAATCGCCGTGGTGCAGTCGCCGCAGGACTATCGCGATCAGAACGAAAGCACCTTCAAGAAGCTCTGCTACGCCGAATACAAAGGCTTCTTCCACATCGGCATGGTCACCCGTAACGACCGCGACGCGATCATTCAGCACGGCACCATGACCATGACCCGCCGTTCGGTTCTGGAAGAGCTGGGCTGGGCCGACTGGTGCATCTGTGAAGACGCCGAACTCGGCCTGCGCGTGTTCGAAAAAGGCCTGTCGGCGGCGTATTACCACGACAGCTACGGCAAGGGTCTGATGCCGGACACCTTCATCGACTTCAAGAAGCAGCGTTTCCGCTGGGCCTACGGCGCAATCCAGATCATCAAGCGTCACACCCGCAGCCTGCTGCGCGGCAAGGACACCGAACTGACCCGTGGCCAGCGTTACCACTTCCTCGCGGGATGGCTGCCATGGGTCGCGGACGGCATGAACATCTTCTTCACCGTCGGCGCCCTGCTGTGGTCGGCGGCGATGATCATCGTGCCGCAACGGGTCGATCCGCCGCTGCTGATTTTCGCAATCCCGCCATTGGCGCTGTTCGTGTTCAAGGTCGGCAAGATCATCTTCCTCTACCGTCGCGCCGTGGGCGTGAACCTCAAAGATGCGTTCTGCGCCGCACTGGCTGGCCTGGCGTTGTCGCACACCATCGCCAAAGCGGTGTTGTACGGCTTCTTCACCAGCAGCATTCCGTTCTTCCGCACGCCGAAAAACGCCGACAACCATGGCTTCTGGGTGGCGATTTCCGAAGCGCGCGAAGAGCTGTTCATCATGCTGCTGTTGTGGGGCGCGGCGCTGGGGATCTACCTGGTGCAGGGCATTCCGAGCAACGACATGCGCTTCTGGGTCGCAATGCTGCTGGTGCAGTCGCTGCCATACCTGGCCGCGCTGATCATGGCGTTCCTCTCGTCGCTGCCAAAACCTGCGACAGCGCCTGAACCGGCGCCTGTCGTCTAATTCCTCTTTGATCCACTAAACGGCGGCCAATGGTCGCCGTTTTGCTTTAAGATAACCGCCATTTTGCGGGGCACTCCTCTAATCCCTGTGGGAGCGAGCCTGCTCGCGAAGGCTTTGTAACATTCACCGATTATGTTGACTGATACACCGCATTCGCGAGCAGGCTCGCTCCCACATTGTTAGTCCGCGCCCACATTCATGACTCCGGAGTTTTCCATGACGGCCCACGCCGACCTTTCGCCGACCCTTCAACTCGCCATCGACCTGATCCGCCGTCCGTCCGTGACGCCGGTCGACGCCGATTGCCAGAAGCAGATGATGCAGCGCCTGGGCGATGCCGGTTTCACCCTGGAGCCGATGCGTATCGAAGATGTGGACAACTTCTGGGCCACCCACGGCAACGACGACGGCCCGGTGCTGTGCTTCGCCGGCCACACCGACGTGGTGCCGACCGGTCCGGTGACCGCCTGGCAGATCGACCCGTTCAACGCGGTGATCGATGCACACGGCATGCTCTGCGGCCGTGGCGCAGCGGACATGAAAGGCAGCCTGGCGTCGATGACCGTGGCCGCCGAGCGTTTTGTCGCCGACTACCCGAACCACAAGGGCAAGGTCGCGTTCCTGATCACTAGCGACGAAGAAGGCCCGGCACACCACGGCACCAAAGCGGTGGTTGAACGTCTGGTCGCGCGCAAGGAACGTCTGGACTGGTGCATCGTCGGCGAACCGTCGAGCACCACGCTGGTCGGTGACGTGGTGAAAAACGGTCGTCGCGGCTCGTTGGGCGCCAAGCTCACCGTGCGCGGTGTGCAGGGTCACGTGGCCTACCCGCATCTGGCGAAGAACCCGATCCACCTCGCCGCCCCGGCACTGGCCGAGCTGGCCGCCGAGCACTGGGATCACGGCAACGATTTCTTCCCGCCGACCAGTTTCCAGATTTCCAACCTCAACTCCGGCACCGGCGCGACCAACGTGATCCCGGGTGATCTGGTGGCGGTGTTCAACTTCCGCTTCTCCACCGAATCCACCGTCGAAGGCCTGCAGAAACGCGTGGCCGACATCCTCGACAAACACGATCTGGACTGGCACGTCGACTGGGCGCTGTCCGGTCTGCCGTTCCTCACCGAGCCGGGCGCGCTGCTCGACGCGGTGTCGTCGAGCATCAAGGACATCACCGGCCGCGAGACCAAGGCGTCGACCAGCGGCGGTACCTCCGACGGCCGTTTCATCGCGACCATGGGTACGCAAGTGGTTGAGCTGGGCCCGGTCAACGCGACCATTCACCAGGTCAACGAGCGTGTGCTGGCGGCCGATCTCGACGTGCTGACCGAGATCTACTACCAGACCCTGATCAAGTTGCTCGCCTGATGCTCGCGTGCCCGATCTGCAGTGAACCGCTGAACAGCGTCGACAACGGCGTGGTCTGCCCCGCCGGCCACCGCTTCGACCGCGCGCGTCAGGGCTACCTGAACCTGTTGCCGGTGCAGCACAAGAACAGTCGCGACCCTGGCGACAATCAGGCGATGGTCGAGGCGCGCCGCGACTTCCTGAACGCCGGGCATTACGCGCCGGTGGCCAAGCGTCTGGCCGAGCTGGCGGCGGGTTATGCGCCGGCACGCTGGGTCGATATCGGTTGCGGTGAGGGTTACTACACCGCACAGATTGCCGATGCCCTGCCGGATGCCGATGGCTACGCGCTGGACATCTCCCGCGAGGCGGTGAAGCGCGCCTGCAAGCGTAATCCGGCAATCACCTGGTTGATCGCCAGCATGGCCCGCGTGCCGTTGGCGTCGGGCAGTTGCCAGTTTCTCGCCAGCGTTTTCAGCCCTCTGGACTGGGCAGAAGCCAAGCGCCTGCTCAGCGTCGGCGGCGGCCTGATGAAGGTCGGCCCGACCAGCGGCCACCTGATGGAGTTGCGCGAACGCCTGTATGACGAAGTGCGCGAATACACCGACGACAAGCATCTGGCATTAGTGCCCGAAGGTATGGCGCTCGCGCACAGCGAAACCCTGGAATTCAAACTGACGCTGGACAAGCCCGAGGATCGCGCCAACCTGTTGGCGATGACGCCCCACGGCTGGCGCGCCAGTGCCGAACGCCGCGCCGCCGTGATCGAACAGGCCGAGCCGTTCGTGACCACCGTGTCGATGCGCTACGATTATTTCGTTCTTCAATAACTTTTGGTCTCGGGCAAGTGCCCGGGGCCGGCTAAATCCGCGAATGGATTTTTCAGACCCGCAGTGAGGACATCCATGCGCCAACCGGATATCGAGATTTACCTGAAAGACGCCGACGTCGACCACAAGGCGATTTCCGCCTGGCTCGGTGAGGCTCTGGGCCCGTGCAGCGACTGGGTACAGAAAGGCCAGACCTACAAGTGCAAGGCCGGCAACATCCCGGTGACCTGGCTGCCGAAAGCCGTGGGCAAGTGGAACAGCCTGTACCTGGAAAGCGATGCGACTCCATGGGACGACGACATCGCCTGCGCCCGTGCAGCCTTTGCCGCGCTGAACGTCGAGGTGCGTTGCGCACCGGGCACGTGGGTCGAGGAAGAAGGTGAGGAAACGGCGGATCGCTGGATTCGCATCAGCGCCGACGGTGAAGAAGAAATCACCTGGAAAACCGCGTAACAACAGTCAACGCAGATCCAAATGTGGGAGCGGGCTTGCTCCGGGCGGCGTTCCGACGAATGCGGTGTATCAGCTACACATGTGCTGAATGACACGACGCATTCGCGAGCAAGCCCGCTCCCACAGTGGTTTTGGGATGTTTTGGAGGGTTGTGTTACAGACCGACCACATCCTCAGCCTGCAAACCCTTCTCGCCAGTAATCACCGCATACTCAACCTGCTGACCTTCAGTCAGCGAGCGATGCCCCTCACCGCGAATCGCGCGGTAGTGCACGAACACGTCCACCCCGTCGTCGCGCTGAATGAAGCCGTAGCCCTTGGCGTCGTTGAACCACTTCACATTGCCGGTTTCACGTGTTGCCATCTGTTCATACTCCTTTTTTATTATTGAACAGGCTTTTCGCAGGAAAGCCTTTGCGGAACGTCAGACTGCGCCCGACGTCCATAAAGGGCCCCGGCGACAGATTGCCGAGTATATGACAGGCGCAAAAAGTCTCAACAGGAGATTACTTCGCCGCTTTTTTGCCGATTTTCGGTGAATACGGCAAACTGTCGACCTCCCGAGCAAACGCTCGGTTTTATTCACTCACGCAGAAGCCGTATGACCCGTTCCCCGTTCCGCCGTCTTGTGTTTGGCACCTTGCGCCGACTGTTGTACCTCTGGGTTCGCTCCGAGACGATCAACCAGTCGTCGTTCACCCTCAACCTCGACCGCAGTCGTCCGGTGTTCTACGTCCTGCAAAACCCTTCGCTCACCGATCTGGCGGTGGTCGACACCGAGTGCACCAAGGCCGGTCTGCCGCGTCCGGTGCTGCCGGTGTCGGTGGGGCCGTTGATCGAACCGGCGGCGTTTTTCTATCTGACGCCGGATCCGGACTGGCTCGGTCGTCAGGACAAGCGCGGCGCACCGCCGACCCTGACCCGCCTGGTCAGCGCCCTGACCCAGAACGCCGCCGAAGACGCGCAGATCATTCCGGTCAGCGTGTTCTGGGGACAGTCGCCGGACAGCGAAAACAGTCCGTGGAAGCTGCTGTTTGCCGACAGCTGGGCGGTCACCGGGCGCTTGCGCCGACTGCTGAGCATCATCGTTCTGGGGCGCAAGACTCGCGTGCAGTTCTCCGCGCCGATCCACCTGCGCGAACTGATCGAACACAACAAGGGCCACGAACGCACCGTGCGCATGGCCCAGCGCATCCTGCGCGTGCACTTCCGCAATCTGAAAGCCGCCGTCATCGGCCCGGACATTTCCCACCGCCGTAACCTGGTCAAGGGCCTGCTCAACCAGCCCTTGGTCAAGCAAGCGATCCTCGACGAAGCCGAGCGCGAGAACATCTCCCCGGAAAAAGCCAAGGCCCAGGCCCTGCGTTACGGCAACGAGATCGCCTCGGACTACACCTACACCGCGATCCGTTTTCTCGAAGTGGTGCTGAGCTGGTTCTGGAACAAGATCTACGACGGGATCAAGGTCAACCACATCGAAGGCGTGCAGAAGGTCGCTCAGGGTCACGAAGTGATCTACGTGCCGTGCCACCGCAGCCACATCGACTACCTGCTGCTTTCGTACCTGCTGTTCCGCAACGGCCTGACCCCGCCGCACATCGCCGCCGGGATCAACCTGAACATGCCGGTTATCGGCAGCCTGCTGCGGCGTGGCGGCGCGTTCTTCATGCGCCGCACGTTCAAGGGCAATCCGCTGTACACCTCGGTGTTCAACGAATACCTGCACACCCTGTTCACCAAAGGTTTCCCGGTCGAGTACTTCGTCGAGGGCGGCCGCTCGCGCACCGGGCGCATGCTGCAACCGAAAACCGGGATGCTCGCGATCACGATGCGCAGCTTCCTGCGTTCGTCGCGGATGCCGATCGTTTTCGTGCCGGTGTACATCGGTTACGAGCGCGTGCTGGAAGGTCGTACCTACCTCGGCGAACTGCGTGGCGCGAGCAAGAAGAAAGAGTCGATCTTCGACATCTTCAAAGTCATCGGCGCGCTCAAGCAGCGTTTCGGTCAGGTCGCGGTGAACTTCGGCGAGCCGATCAAACTCGCGGAATTCCTCGACAGCGAACAGCCAGACTGGCGCCAACAGGAACTCGGCCCGCAGTACAAACCGGCATGGCTCAACGAGACCACCAACCGCCTCGGCGAGAAAGTCGCGCAGCACTTGAACGAAGCAGCGGCGATCAACCCGGTCAATCTGGTGGCGCTGGCGCTGCTCTCGACCACCCGCCTGGCACTGGACGATCGGGCCATGGCGCGGGTGCTGGATCTGTATCTGGCGCTGTTGCGCAAAGTCCCGTACTCGCCGCACACCACGTTGCCCGAAGGCGATGGTCGGGCGCTGATCGAGCATGTGAAGGACATGGATCTGCTGTCCGAGCAGAACGATGCGCTGGGCAAGATTCTTTATCTGGACGAGCAGAACGCCGTCCTGATGACCTACTACCGCAACAACGTGCTGCACATCTTCGCCTTGCCGGCGCTGCTGGCGAGCTTCTTCCAGAGCACCTCGCGCATGAGCCGCGAACAGATCCTGCGTTACACCCGCGCGCTGTATCCGTACCTGCAGGCGGAGCTGTTCATTCGCTGGTCGCTGGAAGAACTGGACGGCGTGGTCGATCAATGGCTGGAAGCCTTCGTCGAGCAAGGCCTGCTGCGTTTCGAGAAGGACGTGTATATGCGTCCGGCGCCAAGTTCGCGGCACTTTGTGCTGCTGACCCTGCTGTCGAAAAGCATCGCGCAGACCCTGCAGCGCTTCTACATGACCGTGTCCCTGCTGCTCAACAGCGGCCAGAACAGCATCAGCGCCGAAGAGCTGGAGGACCTGTGCACGGTCATGGCCCAGCGCCTGTCGATCCTCCACGGTTTGAATGCCCCGGAGTTCTTCGACAAGAGCCTGTTCCGCCACTTCATCCAGACCCTGCTCGACCTCGACGTGCTGCGCCGCGACGAAGCCGGGAAGTTGAGCTACCACGAACTGCTCGGCGAACTGGCCGAAGGCGCTGCCAAACGGGTGTTGCCGGCGGAGATTCGCCTGTCGATTCGTCAGGTGGCTTTGCACCGCAGTGAAGATGCCGCCGAAACAGCGGATACACCACAAGTCTGAAACTTGCTGACAACTAACGGGCCCGCACTTCAATGGCCCCGTTAGTTGATTCATGGATTAATAGGCTCACTCCACCAATCACGATACGGATATCGAGATGAGCCTGTTAAACGAAGAAACTTGCACAGTAATCCTGGACTTCCGCCTACCGCCCGAATTCCACGCGCCTGCCGATGGTGTCAATGAAACCATTGTCAGCGTCAAAGTTTTCAATTCCCAATCGCCTGTTAACATCAAGGACTGGCACCGTGCTGCGATCTTCGACGCTGGCTGGAAATTTGACTTCCCTCATCACTACGGCGATGTAGGCGTCAGGTACCAAGTCAATGTGCAGATCCTTCATGACCAAATACCCTTGCTGATCGAGCAGGACTACTTCGTCACTGTCAACAACACTCCCCATCGCCAAACCCTGCACCTGAGCCCGATCGGTTTTCTATATGTCGAGGCTCAAGAAGCCGAAATTGTTGCGCCAGAAGAAGCGGTCACCATCAGTCTGCATGAAGCAGAGTCTCCCGAAGTTGAGCTGGTAAGTGTCAAACAGGACGAACAGTCAGTCTCCGGGTTTTATCTGAAATATGATCCTGACAGCGTTATACCCGGTAAACGCTATGCACTGACGGGTATTGAAAACCGCTACCATCAGCGTCTTTTGATCTCGCCTGAACAAGTCGAACTGGCTCCCGCGATGCCCAACACAAGCGCGCTGTCGTTTCAGAAATTAATGCAGTGGCTGGAAAAACCCTTACGTTTGTTCACTGACGCTGGCACCAAAATCCGCTAGATTTCCTTCGGCGCCGGGATTCTTCCGGCGCAACCGTCTCAGAGGTCCCGATGAAAAAACTCACCCTTCTCGCCGCAGCTACCCTGTTGAGCGCCTGCCAGTCGACCACCCCCGCCGGCAAAGTCGGCCTCGACGGCGAAGTGTTCTACCTGCAACGCATCGCCCTGCCACCAAGCGCGACCCTGAGCGTGAGCCTGCAGGACGTGTCGCTGGCCGACGCACCGGCGGTGGTCATCGACGAACAGAAAGGCCCGGTCAAAGGCCAGGTGCCGCTGCCGTTCCACTTGAGTTACGATCCGGCCCAGGTCAAACCCGGCCACCGCTACTCGGTCAGCGCGCGCATCGAAGTCAACGGCGAGTTGATGTTCATCACCACCGAAAACCACGCCGTGCAACTGGACGGCAACGATCCGCAGCCGCTGAAAATCCGCGTCGACGCCATTCGCTAATTGTCTTTCAAGGAAGCTGCCATGCTCCGCCCTACCCTTCGCTTCGCCGGCCTGTGCGCGGGCTTGATGATCTCTGCCAGCGCCCTGGCACTGTCGCTCAGCGACCTCTCGCAACAAGACGCCACCGGCGGCCTCAAGGACGCCCTGACCCAAGGCGCGCAAATCGCCGTCAAACAACTCGGCACCCCGGGCGGCTTCAGCAACAACCCGGAAGTGAAAATCGAACTGCCGGGCAAACTCGGCAAAGTCGCCGGCAAGATGAAAGCCTTCGGCATGGGCGCCCAGGTCGACGAACTCGAAACCGCGATGAACAAGGCCGCAGAAAGCGCCGTAACCCAGGCCCAGCCGATCCTCGTCGACGCCGTGAAGAAAATGACCGTGGCCGACGCCAAGGGCATCCTCAGCGGCGGCACTGACTCGGCCACCCAATACCTGGACAAAACCAGCCGCGAGCAGATCCGCGCCAAGTTCCTGCCCATCGTCAAACAAGCCACCGACAAAGTCGGCGTAGCGCAGAAATACAACGCCTTCGCCGGCCAGGCCGCGACCCTCGGCGTGGTGGATGCGAAGAGCGCCAACGTCGAAAACTACGTCACCGAACAAGCGCTCAATGGCCTGTTCGAAATGATCGGCAAACAGGAAGAAACCATCCGCAAGAATCCGGCTGCTGCGGCGACGGGCCTTGCGAAGAAAGTGTTCGGCACTTTGTAATTTTTGCCGCACGAAAAAGCCCGCTGAACCGGTGAAGGTCAGCGGGCTTTTTGTTGCGTGTCAGCCTTGCGGATCGACCTGATCGAGGACGCGGTTAACCGACAGCTCAGCGAGCGATTTTTAAACAGACCAAAGAGATTGGGTGGCTGGGCGGGCCTCTTCGCGAGCAAGCCCGCTCCCACAGTTGGATTGAGTGCAGGCAGTTGGAGATTAGTCGGCTCATAGGCCGCCATCGCGAGCAAGCTCACTCCTACAGTGGGATTGGGTGCAGGCAGTTGGAGATTGGTCGGCTCATAGGCCGCCATCGCGAGCAAGCTCACTCCTACAGTGGGATTGGGTGCAGGCAGTTGGAGATTGGCCGGCTCGTAGGCCGCCATCGCGAGCAGGCTCACTCCTACAGTGGGATTGGGTGCA